>JBHEOD010000005.1:6844-15976 GCA_046261745.1 Binatia bacterium | reverse complement strand
AGGCCCGGGGGTCCGTCAACGCATCGCGCATGACGACGAACTCCTGCGGCAGCAGGATCTTCGACAGGTCCATCGTGAGCAGCTCGTCGCGGGTATAGCCGCTCACCTCTTCCGCCGCGCGATTCAGCGACAGAAAATTGCCGGCCATGTCATGCGTGTAGATGATGTCGTGGGCGCCCTCGAAGAGCTCGCGATAGCTGGTTTCGCTGAGTGCGAGCGCCTCGACGGTCTGTTTGCGCTCGATCGCGATGCTGGCAAGCCGCATGGCGAACTCCAATAGCTCGAGGTCGTGTTTCGCGGGGCTGCGCGCTTCGCGGCAATACATTGCGAACGATCCGAGCACTTCGCCGCGGGGCGAGAGGATAGGCGTCGACCAGCAAGCCCTCAGCTCGTGAGCAGCGGCGAGATCGCGCAAGTCGCTCCAGAGAGGATCGCTCGTGATATCGCTGGCAATGACCGTCCTTCGTAAACACATGGCCGATCCGCCGGGCCCCGTCCCCTGTCCGATGTCGATGCCGTCAATGGCTTCGACGAATTCCGGCGCGAGACTGCTGGCCGCGACGTGACGGACGGTACGGCCGTTCTTCTCGAGGAGCAGCACGGAGCAGAGCAGGCCATCCGATTGGGCTTCGATCACATTCGTCAGGCTCGTCAGCGTCTCTTCGAGCGCAGCATCCGAGGCGATCATTTCCAGGACGCCCCGCTGCCCGTCGCGCAGGTGTTCCGCCTTTTTGCGATCGGTCACGTCGCGAGACACGGAGAGCACGCACGGAACGCCGCGAAAGGGGATCACGCGGCACCAACCTTCGAGCCAGTGCCAGCCGCCGTTTGCATGACGCACACGATTGCAGAACGTGACGGTCTCTCCGGCGAGCGTCCTCGGAAGACTCTCCAGCAAGCCCGGCACGTCGTCGGGGTGCACAAGCTCGAGATACGCCGCGCCGCTGCGCTCGTTCGCATCGTGGCCGAGAAGCCGGTGCGCGGCTCCGCTGACGAAGACGATGTTTCCGTCCATGTCCACCAGGCTGATCAGGTCGTCCGAGTATTCGGTGATGAGAAGCGCCAGCTCGCGGCTCTGCTTCAGCGCATCCTCGACACCAACGGTTGCGCCGGCTCGAATGGCCGCGACTCCGTCGCTCCTCTCGGCTACACGCCGGCCGCGCTCGAGGATGCGCTCGACCAGCTGCCGGAGAGATGTTCGCCCTTGGAACTCCGGCACACTCAACTCTTGCCGGGCACTTTGTTGACGAGCACCCAGTACAGGCCGAGCCGCTGGACGGCCTCCTTGAACTCGTCGGCACTCACCGGCTTCTGGACGTAACTGTTCGCGCCGAGCCGGTAGCCGTCGACGATGTCGCGATCCATTGCCGAAGACGTGAGAATGACGACCGGCAGCGTACGCGTCCTGTCATCGGTTCGGATACGTTCGAGAACTTCGAGACCGCTCAGCTTCGGAAGCTTGAGGTCGAGGAGCAAAACCTGTGGCAGTATCGACAGATCGCGATCGGCATGGGCGCCCGTGCCGAACAAAAAGTCCACCGCTTCCTGCCCGTCCCTCAGCACGACGACCCGGTTCGCGATGTTCTCCTTGCGAAGCGCGCGAAGCGTGAGGAGTTCGTCATTCGGATTGTCCTCGACCAGGAGAACGTAGGGTTCGCTCATGAAATCGCCTTCTCCACAGGACTCAGCGTGAAATAGAAGGTTGCGCCTTTTGCCGGTTCGGCATTGGCGACGATGGTGCCGCCGTGCCGGCGGACGATCCGGTCGACGGTGGTCAGTCCGATTCCCGTTCCTTCGAATTCCTCGGAACCGTGAAGTCTCTCGAAGGCTCCGAAAATCTTGCCGACGTGCGCCATGTCGAACCCGACGCCGTTGTCGCTCACGAAGAACGCCGACTTTCCGTCGTGCGCAGTCCGACCGAACTCGATGCGAGCCGACGGACTGCGCTGCGTGAACTTGAACGCGTTGCCGAGCAGGTTCTCGAGCAGCGCCCGCACGAGAGGCCCGTCGCATTCCTCTCGCAGGTCGGGGGCGATCGCGAATTCAACGACGCGCTGTGGATGCGCAAGCTGCAACTCCTCCGCGATCGTGCGCGCGATCGCGCTCAGGTCAACCTCCTGACGCTTCATGAGTGCCCGTGTCACTCTCGAAAGGCCGAGAAGGTCGTCGACCAGTTGGCCGAGCCGGCTGGCCTCGCTGCGGATTCGGCCGAGGTAATCCTTCGCCGTGCCGTCGAGAGCGTCCGCGTAATCCTCGACCAGCGCCTCGCTCAGTCCGTCCATCGCACGAAGCGGTGCGCGCAGGTCATGGGATACCGAGTACGCAAAGGCCTCGAGCTCGTCGTTGGCTGCCTGAAGCTCTTTCGTGCGCTCGACGACACGACGTTCGAGCAGGCCGTTGAGCTCACTGGTTTCGGCCTCGGCCCGCTCGCGAAGCAGCTGATCGCGAGCGCTGGCGAGCCTGGCCGCTTCCATCGAGTAGCTCGTGTAAAAGGATGCGCCGATGAGGACGACCACCGGGACGAAGGTGCGGAAGTCGACGGAGTGGAGCAGGGAGCCGTGGATGCCGTAACCATTGGCGATGATCGCGGCGGCGGCGACGAAGCCGAGCATCGCCTGGCGCTTTGGCGCCCACGGCACCACCGCTGCCGTGTTGATCGCAACGCCCAGCAGGAAAAAGTCCGCCCCGGTGCTGCGGCCGGAGGCGATTCCAAGCCACGCGATGATTGCGCATGCGGCGGTGGTGTCCAGCAGCAGCAACCGCTCGGTCTGGCGCGGTGCCGGATTGCCCCGGAGCAGCGCCATCATCACGAGCTGCGTGGCACCGAGGAGGAGAGCCGGAACGTACCACGACAGTCCCGTCGAAGGCTCGAACCACGCTTTCGCCGCCGAAAACGTGACGATGCCGGCCAGCACGATCCAGACCACCGCCTTGGCACGGCTGAGCAGCAGATCGGCGTTCTGCTCGCGCATGTAGGCGCGGACATCTTCGTGCGCTCGCGCGTCGTTGACGCGATGCGTTCGCCCGAGAACGGGTGAACTGAAGATGGGAAGGCTGGAGGTCGTCACGGGTCTTACTTACATGGCGTGACCCGTCCAAGCCATGCGTGATCGACGGGTTGCGAGTGGCATGTTCACGAGGTGTACCTGAGCGCTCTGTCGACGTGGACGGGCAGGCGTGTCCTGCGACGTCCCCATCGTCATGGGTCTCGAGTCTCCCCGTCCGGGATCCAGCCTTCTTCGCGCAGCCGGCGCTCGATTGCTGCGGCCGCGACCGCGTGACCGGCCGCAGTCCAGTGGGTATCCGAACGGAAGTGCAACGGAGCGTTGTCGTTCCAGTGCGCGCGGAACGCAGGAAACAGGTCCAGGTACGCGACGGCGTGCTCACGCGAGAGCGCCTCGAGCAGCCGAGCATCGCGTTCGAAGTCCATCTCGACGGACAGCAGCGCGGGAAATGCCGAGTACAACTGTCGAATGCCGTCCGGCGCGACGCGCCAGTGGTCGGTGAAACGCACCAGCAGGAATCTCGCTCCCGCCGCCGCGCTCGCCTCTTTCGCGTCGCGCAGCAGGCCGAGCGTCGCATCCCAGCCTTCGCTCCAGGCGCGCTCGTACGGGTCGGCCGGGTCGTAGTTCTTCTTGAACGCGAACCAGTGGTGCGGGAAGCGATCCCTCGGGTCGAGCCGCGCGACGCGCCAACGAAACTCCGCGTCGTTCCAGCCCTGTCCGAGCAGAGCTGCCAGACGCGAGTCGGCCAGCCGCAACCGGTGTGCCCACGAGGATTCTCCACGCCAGACCTCGGGCAGGTAGACGCGGCTCGAGACCTGTTCGAGCCGCCGCATCTGGGCGTGGAACGCCGCCGAAAGCTCCGCGGAGTCGTCGGACACGTCGTTGAAGCCAAGGAACTCGAACACGACGATGTCGGGCCGGTAGCGCAGTCCGAGGCTTCGCAGCGTCTCGAGCGAGCGGCGCGGCCCGGCGCCCGACGCACCGAGCGCGATCACCTCGACGCGCGCCGGAGACCCGCGGGCCAAGCGCGTCTCCAGCAGATTGTGGAAGCTGCGATCCTGCGCGACCTGCACGGCCTCGACGTACGAATCGCCGATCACGACGACGCGCAGCGTGCCGGGCGGCTTTTCGAGCGGATAATCGGCGTCGTTGTAGCCGAGCGCGTTCCACCGCGACGGCACGTCGAACTCGCGCGCGCGGCCGACCTGGCCGTGCCAGACGAAGTCCTTGCCGGGCTGGCGCCAATGGGCGTTCGCAATGTCCTTGCGGGTTACCACGTCGGGGACGATCCCGGCGGATCCGAGCAGGCCGCTTCGCAGGGCGGCCTCGGCTGCGAGCGCCGCCGTCGTCGTGGCGGCGAACAGTAGCAGGAGCCTGGGCAGGTACGTGCGCACGCGCGGCGCGTATCACCGCGCGGCGCGTGACGCGAAACAAGCGAAGCGGTGAGGGAAGCGCGGAACGTGAAACCGGCCCAGCCTCATGCGAACGTCCCCTCGCGCATCCGGCGTTTCGCCCAGCGGCCACGGGCGACTGCGTGATGATCGGCGACGGTCTCGGACCGTCGCCGCCTCGCTGATCTGCGATCGACGCGGTTCGTTAGCTCAGCAGCACCCGCCGCCGTCGTAGAACCATGTGGAGCCGGTGACCATCAGGCCGTCGATGCAGCGCGCTTCCAGCGCCTTTGCGGTCTTGTCGCAAACGGCGAGAGGGGCGTCGCGTCTGAGAAGGTGTCCCTTGCCGTCGTCGAAGCACGGCTCTCCGCCGTACCAGATCGCGGTGCGGCCGGTGAACACGCAGGCGCCGTCGTCGGGCACTGGATCCTTGATGGCCGCGACCTCGATGCTTTCGAGTAGCAGTGGACGGTCGACCCCGAAGCGCGCGGGATCGAGCACCCGATAGGGACGGCGGGCGCGCACCTCGATCGTTCCGAAGCCGACTTCGACAAGGGTGTCGATGTAGCGTTCGTAAGTGATCGAGCCGGACAGGCACATGGCTCTGAGCCGGTCGTCGTCGCGGAGATGGGCGGGCAGTTCGCACGGCGCCACCGGATCGCTCGACACGAAGCGTCCATGCGGACGAAGCACGCGATGGATCTCCTCGAGGGCGCAGCGCAGCTCGCCGGCGCGGAAGATGTTGAACAGGCAGTTCTGCGCGGTCACGTCAGTCGTCGAATCATCGAGGGGAAGCGACAGCGCGTCGCCTTCACGGATATCGACGAAGTTCTCGCGGAACCAGGGGTTGCGCCTGGCCGCTTCCGCCAGGTTCGCGCGCGCCGCTCCGCGCATTTCGGCCACTGGCTCGATTCCGATCACGGCCCCGGGCCGGCGGGCGAAGTACGCGAACTGCAGCAGCTCGAGTCCGCCGCCGACGCCCACGTATACTACCGACGGAGACGACGTGAGGTCGCGCGGATGAACCGTGCTGCCGCAGCCGTAGTTCATCTCGAGCATGCGAGGCGGCACGGACAGCTCGGGAAGGGCCCATACGGGGCTCGTCGTGCAGCACAGACCCTCGTCGGGCGTGAGTGCGGCATCGCGGTAGAAGTCCTTGGCAGAATCGAGGTAGCTCATGAGGTTCCTGGGGTCGGTCGGGCACAAGCAGCCACGCAAGTCGCGGTGGGCGAGGCCGAGAGCCTGACAGCGGCAGAGCCAATCTCAGGCGGGCCTGCCGTCAAGGTAGTGAGTTCGCTGCGCCATCGCGACTCAGCGCCGTCACCAATTCCCGCGCCGCTTCGGCAACGCTGTAGCGCCCTTGCGACCACGGCTTGTGCATCGGAGTGCCGGCCTTGGTAAGCGCCGGCGCATGACTTTCTCCAGCCGGCTCGCACTGGCCTCCGTCCTCGTCATCGCGGATTTCGTCGCGATCGCCATCCCGCTGTGCGCGTTGGGGGCCGCATATGTGATCATGGCTCGTCCCCCCGCGTTCCTGCGAATGGTCCTTCGACTCTACGACGATGCTCCGGCGAACCGCGCGTGAAGCGGCGGCGCGCCGCACGGCCCCGGCGAATTTGGAGAGCCAGGCGAGTTCGCGCGTTCGGGGGCCGACCAGCGTGCGTCTGTACCCACCACAGCCCGTGAATTGCGAGACATCGCACGTTGCGATCCTGCGGCTTTCTTCCGCGTGTCCGGAAAGCGTTCCCGACGGGTCTATTCGAAGAGTCGCGCCCCGTACGTATCCGCGAACGCGAGGTCCTCGACAGGGCGTCGCGACAGCTTCTTTGGAAACGGTTTGGCGGGGTAGCCGAGCGGAATCAGCGCGGCCGTGGCCACGCCGTCCGGGATCGCGAGCAGTTCCTTCACCTTGGGCTCCACGGCGCAAAGCAGCGTGGTGAGTGCGGTGCCGAGGCCTTCGGTGCGCGCCGCCAGAAGCAGGTTTTGAACGGATGGATAGATGGAGGCCCCCGCCACCACCGAGACGCGCTCGAGGTGACGGTCGGTGGCCATGAGGTCGGCCGTCTGCGCGCACACGACGACAAGGATCGGCACTTCATCCAGGTGGCGCGCCATGTGATCCGCGTTCTGAAGCAGCTTGGGCAGCGGCGCACCGGGCTTGCTGACCGCGCGTGACGCGTACTGGTCCCACAGCGGAACGTAGAGGTCGCGAAGCGCACGGCGTTTGCCGGCGTCGCGCACGATGACGAAGCGCACGCCCTGGCGATTGCCGCCGGTGGGCGCGTAGCGCGCGGCATCGATCACCCGCCTCAGAACGTCTTCGGGAACCGGGTCGGAGAGAAAGTAGCGGCACGTGCCGGTGGTCTCGATGGTCTCACGGAAATCCATGGCGGGTCCTCCGGCAGTGGGGGTAGTGCAGTCGGTGGCCTGCTGCAACAACCGCCCCTTCGCTCGCGCCGACGCCCACAGAAATGGAGTCAGACCCCGTTTTCGTCGCTGCCGGCGACGGCGCGCCCGGCCGGCGCTCGCGTGCCGGGCCGTTGCATCCCTCGTTCGCTCTGGCACAACGCTGCGCGGGGACCACCCACGCGACCGGTTTTACGCCCGTCGACAGGAGGTTCCTATGCCCGCGACCGCGCCCCGTCCCCCCGCATCCTCGCCGATTCGCCGCTATCTCGAGCGCGTGCACGCCGACCTCGCGCCCGTCGACGACGGCCACGTCGCTTCCTACATTCCGGAACTGACCAAGGCCGATCCCTCGTGGTTCGGCATTGCCGTGGCCACTACCGACGGCGCCGTTTACGAAGTCGGGGACACGCGCGTGCCGTTCACGATCCAGTCGATCTCGAAGCCGCTGGTCTACGGCCTCGCGCTCGAGGATCGCGGCAAGGATTCGGTGCTGAAGCGAATCGGCGTCGAGCCGACCGGCGACGCGTTCAATTCGATCAGCCTCGAGCCGGCGACCGGACGTCCGCTCAACCCGATGATCAATGCCGGCGCGATCACGGCCGCGTCGCTCGTGGCGGGGCGCTCGGCAACCGATCGTTACGAACGAGTGCTCGCGCTGTTCTCGATGTACGCCGGGCGGCTTCTCGACCTCGACGAGGCCGTTTACCTGTCGGAGAAGGAGACCGGTCACCGCAATCGCGCCATCGGCCACATGCTGCGCAACTTCGACATCATCAACGAGGACCCCGAACCGGCCCTCGACCTTTACTTTCGCCAATGCTCGATCCGCGTCGACTGTCGCGACCTTGCGGTGATGGCTGCCACGCTCGCCGCCGGCGGAACCAACCCGGTCACTCGCGAGAGCGTGGTGTCCCCCGTCATCGTGCGCGACCTGCTCAGCGTGATGAGCACGTGCGGTATGTACGACTACGCCGGCGAGTGGGTCTACCGAGTGGGCATGCCGGCCAAGAGCGGAGTGGGCGGCGGTATTCTTGCCGTGCTGCCCGGACGCCTCGGCATCGGGGTGTTCTCGCCGCGCCTCGACGCGCGCGGCAACAGCAAACGCGGCGTGATGGCCTGCGAACGCCTTTCGCGCGATTGGGGCCTCCACTTTCTCACCCCGCCGCGCGCGGCGATGGCAACGGTGCGCGCGCAGTACACGCTTGCGAGCGTTCGTTCGAAGCGCCGCCGGCGTACCCGCGAGCTCGAAGTGCTGGGCGAGGAAGGCCGTCGCGGCCGCGTCGTCGAGCTTCACGGCGACATCGACTTCGCCGCCGCCGAAACGGTGATCCGCACGCTGCTGTCCCACCGCGAACCGGCCGCGTTCGTGATCCTCGACTTCAAGCGTGTGCCCGACATGGACGCGGCGGCCATCCGGCTTCTGACCGACCTCGTCCGGACGCTCGGCGCCGATGGAACACGTACCGTGCTGACCGGCGTTGCGAGCGTGCACGCGTTCGTTCGCTTCGCGGAGGAACAACTCGGTGCGGAAAACACGTCCGGCATCCGCACCTTCGCGCAACTCGACGCGGGGATGGAGTGGTGCGAGAACGCGCTGCTCGAACAGGCTGCAGCCAATCGCCCCCTCGACAAGCCTTGTGAGTTGCCCGCCCAGCAGATCTGCCGCGGCATGGACGCCGAGGAGATCGACAAGCTGGCGACGTACTGCGAACGTGCCACCTTCGCGCGCGGCAAGACCGTGGTCCGAAAGGGCGATGCGGCCGACCGGCTGTTCCTGATCGTGATGGGAGAGTGCAGTGCGACGCTCGACCTGGGCAACGGCCAGCAAAAGCGCCTGTCGACGATTTCGCAGGGCATGGCCTTCGGCGAAGCCGGCGTGTTGGCCGGCGGGCTTCGCACCGCGGACGTCCGCGCCGATCGCCCCCTCGAATGCCTCGTGCTCACGCGCGAATCCTTCGATCGCATGGGTCGCGATGATCCGGGGCTGCAGAACGCGGTGCTGCGCGGCCTGCTTCGCGTCTCGAACTCGATCACCGGCTCCCTCACCGGGGAGGTCGCCGCGCTCGAGGCGTGAGCCTGTCGACTTTCTGCACGGTCGGGTCTACGCGAGTGCTCCGGCCCACACCGTCGGCCACGCGAGGGAAGCATGAATGGTGCAGAAAGCCTGGTCCGCACGCTCGTCCACGGCGGCGTCGAAGTCTGCTTCAGCAACCCGGGCACGTCCGAGATGCACTTCGTGGCCGCGCTCGATCGGGTCGACGGCATGCGTGCCATCCTCGGCCTCTTCGAAGGAGCCGTCACGGGCATGGCCGACGGATACGGCCGGA
>JBHEOD010000005.1:0-6834 GCA_046261745.1 Binatia bacterium | reverse complement strand
TTGCCAATCTTCACAACGCGCGTCGCGCCGCGACGCCCGTCGTCAACATCGTCGGAGACCACGCCACCTATCACGCGCAGTACGACGCGCCGCTGACGTCCGACATCACCGGATTCGCGCGGCCGGTGTCCGCGTGGGTCCACACCAGCACGAGTTCGCTGACCGTCGCTGCTGATGGCGCGCGGGCGGTGCAGGCCGCGCGAACCGCGCCCGGCCAGGTGGCCACGCTGATCCTTCCGGCCGACACGGCGTGGAACGACGCGGGCGATGCCGCTCCGCCGCTGCCGGTGCTGCCTGCCGCCGAGGTTGGCGGCGATGCGATCGACGCCGCCGCGAAAGCGCTCCGCACGGGCAAACGAACCGCCATCCTGATGCGCGGCGCAGCCCTGAAGCGCGCCGGCCTCGAAGCCGCCGGTCGCATCGCGGCCGCTTCCGGAGCGCGACTGCTGTGCGACACGTTCGCGCCGCGTGTGGAACGCGGCGCCGGCATCGTCGCGGTGGAGCGCCTTCCGTATTTCGCCGAGCAGATCGTCGACTTCATGGCCGACATCGAGCAGCTCATCCTCGTCGGTGCGAAGCCGCCGGTCTCGTTCTTCGCGTATCCCGACAAGCCAAGCTGGTGCACGCCCGCCGGCTGCACGATTTCATACCTCGCGCACCCTCACGAAGACGGTGTGGCCGCTCTCGAGGCGGTGGCGGAAGCCATCGGCGCGTCGCGTGAAGCGGCGGGCCGTGCGCTGCTCGAGAGGCCTGGTACTCCGGCGGGCGGTCTCAACCAGTTCAGCATCGGCCAGATCATCGGCGCACTGCTGCCCGAGAACGTGATCGTGTCCGACGAAGCGGCCACGTCGGGCCTCGGAGTGGCATTCGCGACCGCCGGTGCGCCGGCGCACGACCATCTCGCGCTGACGGGCGGTTCGATCGGACAGGGCGTGCCGCTCGCAACCGGGGCGGCCGTGGCATGTCCGCATCGCAAGGTGATCGCGCTGCAAGGCGACGGCGGCGCAATGTACACGTTGCAGGCCCTGTGGACGCAGGCGCGCGAGAAGCTCGACGTGACGACCGTGATTTTCGCGAACCGCTCCTACGCGATCCTCAACATCGAGCTGTCGCGAGTCGGTGCGGGAGAGGCCGGCCCGCAAGCCTTGTCGATGCTCGACCTCCATAATCCGGAACTCGACTGGTGCCTTCTTGCCCGCGGAATGGGTGTCGAAGCGTCGCGCGCGACGACCACCGGGGAGTTCGCGGCGCAGTTCGCCGATGCGATGAAATCGCACGGGCCGCGCCTGATCGAGGTTGTGCTGTAGCTAGTTCGTGTTCTGCCTGCGCAGCGTCTCGAGATCGTTTCGGACCAGGTCGGGATGAAGGAAGCCGACGCTGTACACGTTGCGGACGCGGCGATTGCGATCGAGGAGGAACACCTTGAGCACGTGACGGTAGACGCCGGTCCACGCGCCATCGGGGTAGTACAGCTTGGAGATGGACTGGCCGAAATCCTCCAGAAGCGGGCTGAGCGAAGCTTCGTCGCTGGCCGTGACGAACTGCCACGACGACCCCGGTGCGCGCTGCTTCTGCATTTCGGCGAGGCGCGCCGGGGTGTCGCGCACGGGATCGAAGCTGACGCTCACCAGCGCCACGTCGCGTGCGAACTCCGGATTCGCCGCCAGTTCCCGGTCGAGCCGGTGAAGGACGGCCGTGCTCATCGGACAACCGGTGGCCTCGGCACAGGACGCATAGATGAACGAGATGACGGCGAGGCGACCGTCGATGATTTCCGAAAGAGTCGTCTTCTTGCCGGCGGCATCGACTACCGCGTGGTCGGCCACCGTGTCGATGGGAGGGAGTTCGTACGTGCCGGGAGCCGGCGGAGCGTAGGCGGGCTCGAACGCACCGATGCCGTACGTGTACGTGAAGTCCGAATGGCTGAGCGGCGGCCTGCCCTTCGCGGAGCCCGCGCCGCCGTCGGCCATGGCGGCGCTCGCCGAGAGCAGGCCGGCGCACGCGAACGCGACGGCTCCGATCACGTGGCCGGCGCGGTCTCGAGCTGGTTGGCGTAGAAACTCTTCTGTCCGAAGTGCATGTGGTGCGGCCGTCCGAGCTTCTCGGCGTTGAAGTCGATCGCGAACAACGGGTTCAGCTTCTTGCCGTCCCAACGATAGGCCTTGAGGAACTGGTCGTTGTCCGCGCCGGTCTTGTCCCAGTTCGCGAGCAGGGAAGACGTGAAGTAGACGCGTTCGCCGTCCCAGGTCTGCGAGATCATGTTCACCTGGCGGCCGATGACCTCCTCGTGCGCGACCTTCGGCTTGTGCGGATCACTGACGTCGAAGACGCGAACCTTGCCGTCCATGAAGGTGGCGACGAACAGGAAGCGGTCGTCAGCCGACAAGCTGATGTCCACCGGAAGCGGTGTCTTCGAAGGATCGCCGATGTCGGCGATGGCGGTTGCCTTGAACGGGCCGTCCTTCTGAGCCTCGATGAGCCAGAGCTTGGACGTCAGCGCGGACGCTGTGAACGCGTAGTCGTGCTGGGGCTGCAGCGCCCATCGAATTTCGAGCGGCGCACCTGGAACCTCGAGGGTCTGGATCGGCTTGCGCGCATGGAAGTCCCAGACGACCATCTGGTTACCGAAGTTCTTCATTGCTTCGGCGTCGCCCATCAGTTCGCCGAGCGGCCGCATGTAGTTCTTCCAGCCGGTGAACGATGACGTGAGCATGCGATTGAGGCGCGGCAGCACGCGCGCGTCGTAACCGTAGGGAGCATCGCTGGGCATCCAGGTGGTGCGCACGAACGTGCCGTCGTTGCCGTACTCGGCGATGCCGGTGCGTCCGTCACGGTTCTTCGCGTTCGACAGGCCGGGCACCAGCATGCGTCCGGGCAGGGCGTAAAAGCCGTGCGGACCGGCCAATTCGCTGTCCTTCTCGAAGGAGGTGATCGTCTTTACGAGCTTCGGCTTGGCCGGATCGGCGGCGACATCGAAGACGAAGATTGCGCCGTCGTCGATGCCGGAAAGCCAGAGCTGGCGGCGATCATCCGTGAAGCCTCCGTGGTGGGCCTCGTGGCGGCCGCCCACCGAAGTGGACGAGACGACCTTGCCGTACTCGGGAGAGCCCGGGTTGGCGCCGACGGTGACGAGTTTGTCCGAGCCGTCGCCCAGGCCTTCGACGCCGAGCGTCCAGATGTACACGTAGTCTTCCTGGCCCGTCAGCTTGGGCATGAAGGGCGACATACAGGTTTCGTCGGCGCGGGCGGCTCCGGACGAGGCGAGCAGCAGCGCGAGAGTGGTGAGCAGCGCGGGGATGGTTGAAGCACGATGGGTGGGATTTTTCACGGTGTCCTCCCTGCCATCTCGTCGATGACGGGCGCCATCATGCGTCGTCTGCTCGCGTTTTTCCAGAAATTCAGAGGCGAGCGGCCCGGAAGGTATCGCAGTCTTGCGCGTTGCCACTCTGGAAGCCGATCTTGAACCATCGCACGCGCTGCTCCGAGGAGCCGTGAGTGAAGGAGTCCGGAACCACGTGGCCCTGGGCCTGGCGCTGCAGGGCATCGTCGCCGATGGCGCTGGCGGCGCCGAGCGCGCTCTCGATGTCCCCCGGCTCGAGCCAGCGCAGGCGCTGCTCGGCGCGGTGCGCCCACACCCCCGCGTAGCAGTCGGCCTGGAGTTCGACGCGAACGGACAAGCCGTCGGATCCCTCCGATGCGGCGCCGCGTGCGCGAGCCTGGTCGGTTCTCTCCATTACGCCTGTCACGTTCTGCACGTGGTGGCCGACTTCGTGGGCGATCACGTAGGCCCGCGCGAGGTCGCCGGCCGCATCGAGGCGTTCTTCCATCTCGCGGAAGAAGCCCAGGTCGAGGTAGATCTGCCGGTCACCCGGGCAGTAGAAGGGGCCGACCGCCGATGACGCCTGGCCGCAGGCCGACCGGACGGCGCCCTGAAAGAGGATCAGCCGCGGGGCCGGGTACTGTCCGCCCGACGCTTCGAAGACTTCGCCCCAGCTGTCCTCGGTGCTGCCAAGGATCGCACGGACGAACTCCACTTGTTCGGACTGTTCCGGCGCCGCGGTCTGCTGACTGCCGCCGCCCTGTAGCTCGCCACCGCCGACGTTGACGAGGAAGCCGAGGATCTCGGTCGGGCTCCTGCCGAGGGCCAGCCCCATCAGCACGACGATCGCAATGCCGCCGAGTCCCAAGCCGCCGCCGGCGCGGATTGCGCGCCCCCCCGCCGCGCGTCCCACGTTCGAACTTTGTCTCCCCCTTCTCCAATCCATACGGCCTCCGCCTGCGACTTTGCCGGCAACGAGACAATGGCCGCATCGGCAACGACTGGCAACGGCCGACCGGTCCCGGCAGCAACCGTGCGCGGTCGGGAGCGCGCCCGAGAATGGAGGACTTGCCCGTTGCCCAGTCCCAACCGGGGTATATAGTCGCGTCCGTGCTGCGTCGCGCGAAACGATGGTTGTCGAGTCGCGCGGCCGTGGCGGCCTTGTCGGCCGCGGTGCTGCTCGTCGCCGCGTGTTCGGTGGAAACCGTAGGCGCGGCGCGCGATGCCGAATGGCGGTCCCCGTCGCAGGCCGAATTTCTTGTCGCTGCGTCCACAGCGCGAATTGCGGGCGCGCTGCACCAGCGACCGCAATTCTCACCTGCGCTGCTGACCCTGCTACCGGCTTCCATCCGCCGGGTGCCGGTCACGCTCCATTCCCTGCGCCGTCAGCGCGAAGGTTCGTTGCCGCCGGGCCGCCGGCAATACCGACGAATCGTCCACGACGATCGCGGCGACCTGCCGGCTTGACGATACCCTGCCGGGCTTCGGCCCCGAACACTTAATTCTCAACGCAGGCCTGCGTCGGTCCACCTTCGTGTGACCGACGCTATTTCCGTCGCCTCGCTTCGCCGGCGCTCGCTATGGGGCGCCACGGGCGTCGTGCGCCGACCATCATCAGGAGATCGTCATGTTGGAAAGTTTTGGAGGGTCCGCAGGAATCATGGGTTTGATCACCGCCGCCATCCTTGTGGCCGCTGGCTACAAACTCTGGGAGCAGAGCAAGGAGGAGAAGGCGAAGAAGTCGTGACGCCGCGCGGGCGGGGCGGTGGCTTGTGTCACCGCCCCGCCCGATGCGGGCTTGGCCGGCTCGTGGAGGGCAGCTGCCGACTAGCCCCCCCCCGACGAAGGCGTAAGCTTACTGACATTTTCGTAAAGAGCTGCCGGGGGGAGACAGGCGTTTTCCCGAAGGCGCTCCAATCGGAGTTTTCTTATGTATTTTTCAATAGTTGCAGCCGGACGACCGGACGTCATGTTCGGTCAGAGAAAACAGGCGCGACCAGAGAATCAACTTCGAGCTTATTGACAGCGGTGTCGGTAGCGGGTCACAGGTCGATCAGATTGTTCGACCGGGAGGACGTCCGAATGACCCGTTGCCTTCTCGCGACCGTGACCGCGGTCGCCCTGCTTCTCCAGTCACCGGCCCCCGCGACCGCCCAGCCTGGTGCTTACCAGGGCGCCGGCGATTCGGGCGGTTTCCTCAACATCGTGCCGCCCGGCCAGGACGGCGTCCTCAACCTGGTCGAAACGCTGCAGGCCGCCGGCGGCACCTATCCACCGCATGTGATCGACCAGCTCTCGATGTACGGCGACCTTGTCTACAACTCTCCGGGCCTCACCGAGGGGCAGATCTTCGAGTTCTTCAAGGACGCGTCCTTCGGCGTGCGCAGCGACGACATCGGGCGCACCTACTCGCCGATTCCCGGTCTCACCATCATCCGCGACGTCGGCTTCGGCGTTCCTCACATCTACGGCGATACGCGCCACGCGACGATGTTCGGCCAGGGCTACGCGACGGCCGAGGACAGGCTGTTCCTGATGGACGTGCTGCGCCACGTCGGGCGGGCGCGCATGGCGGAGTTCCTCGGACCGTCCGAGGCCAACCTTCACATGGATCGCGAGCAACTCGCGCTCGCGCCGTACAAGGAGGCTGACCTGACCGCGCAGCTCGAGCGCATTCGCACGGGAACGCCGGAAGGCCCTGCGATGGAGCAGGACCTGCTCTCTTACATCGAAGGCGTCAACGCGTACGTCGCCGAAGCGCGTCTCGACCTGACCAAGCAGCCGGGCGAGTACGAGGCGTTGCAGCTGCTCCTCGAGGATTTCGTACCGGAGGACGTCGTCGCGATTGCGACGCTGGTCGGCGGCATCTTCGGCAAAGGCGGCGGCGGCGAGTTGCTGAACCACTGCGGGATCAAGCGCATCGCCGGCGAGCTTGGCAGCGCCGCCGCGGCGCGCGCGGTGTTCGACGACTTCCACTTCAGCGACGATCCCGAGGCACCGACCACATCGCGAACGCCGACGCCGTACATGCAGGACATGGGGCCCGTCTCCCCCGACGCGCATCCCGACATCGACTGTTCGACGCTCGTGCCGATCGATCCTGAAGGCGACCCGGTCGAGGAATTGCTCGAAGATCTGGAGGACGGCCTCGACGGGCTTGGGATTGGCGCCGGCGCGATGAGCAACGCGATGCTGATCTCTGGGGATCACACGCAAAGCGGCCGTCCTATCGCGGTGTTCGGCCCGCAGACGTCGTACTACATGCCGCAGTTGCTGGTGGAGAAGGACGTGCACGGGCCGGGCATCGACGCCCGCGGAGTCGCGTTCGCCGGCACCGACCTGTTCGTGCAGCTCGGCCGCGGTCGCAACTACGCGTGGTCGGCCACGTCGGCCGGCGGAGATAACATCGACCAGTTCGTGCTGCGACTGTGCGAGGCAGGCGGCGGCCCCGCCACCATTTCGTCGATGGGATACGTGCGCAACGGCGCCTGCGAACCGATCGAAACGTTCCAGCA
>JBHEOD010000049.1:0-23459 GCA_046261745.1 Binatia bacterium | reverse complement strand
TCTCGAGGCAGGTGCCCGAGCCATCGCAGGTGTTCGGATCGCTGCACGCTGTGTCGGCCTGATTCAGGCAAGCCGTGCCGGCAGCATAGAAGCGGCAGGCACCCGCGCCGTCGCACTGCCCGTCGAAGTCGCAGCTGTCCTGCGGCGCCGTGGCACACTCGTTGTTGGGATCGCTACCGTTCGTCGCCGGCGTGCACGCGCCGCCACCGGCGCCGCCGTTGCCGTCGCAAACCGAGCAGAGCGCTCCGCATTCGTTGACGGGGTCGGTGTTGGTTGCGATCGCGGTGCAGGTTCCTTCGCTTCCGCCCACGTTGCATGCCTCACAGGTGCCGGCACAGCCGCCGCCGCAGCAGAAGCCGTCGACGCAACTCGAGGTCGTGCAATCTGCGCCAGTGCCGCCCAGGCAGCTGTCGCCCTGGTTGCGAACGACGTCCGTCGTTTCCAGCTCGGAATCGCTTCCGTCGGGGGAGTTGGCCGCCACCGAATTGCTGAGCTCGGCGGTGTTGCCGAGGATCGACGTGCCATCGGCGACCGTTCCGCCGGTCACCTGGATTGTCACCGTCTGGCCGGCTGGAAGATTGGTCACGGCGCAGGGGAACGCGTCACCGGGGCAACTCGCCGTGCAGGTCAGGTGCGCCGGGCAACCGGGCACGGCCCCCGGAGCGATCGACACCGTTTCCCCGAGCAGCGCCGCAGGCAGCGTGTCCGTGATGGACACGCTTCGGGCGCAGCTGGACGCGCCGGTGTTCTGGACGGTGATCGTGTACTCGAGGCCGGTCAGCTCCTCCACCGGATCGATGCTGTCGGAGATCGACACGGCGAGCACAGCGTCCTCGGTCACGGTGGTCGTCTCGATGGCGGTGTTGTCCGCAGGATTCAGCTCGGCCGTCTGGGCCGTGACGGTGGCCGTGTTGCTGAGGCTGCCGCGTGCGTCGCAGTTGACATGGACGGTGACGGTGATCGTCGCCTCGTCGTCCGGAGCGCTGTCGCTGTCGGCGAGAGAGCCGAGGAAGCAGTCCACTTGTCCGCCCGTGGCGCTGCCGTCGTGCACGCACGATCCCTGGCTCGAAGAAACGCTGACGAAGGTGACGTCGGCGTCGAGCGTATCGCTGAGCGTTACCGCGGGCGCCCACGCGATGCCGTTGTTGCGCACTGTAAGAGAGTAGGTCAGCTGGGTACCCGCCGTCACCGGATCCGGGGAGTCCGACTTGACGACCTCCAGATCCGTCGGCAGCAGACCGGTGAAAGGAGTGTGGAGCAGACGGCTTCGTTCCTTGAGCTGGACGTAGCGGCCGAAAAGGGCGCCTTCGATCTCGGATTCCCAACCCATGCGAACCAGTGGTCTCCCCGGCGCCAGAATTGTGCCGGCCACGGTGGCCCCTCGTCCGATCGAAACGCCGCCGCGGTCACCGACGAACGCGAACAGCACGTTGCGAGGCTCGATACCGCCGGTCAGTTCGATCACGGCGTCGCGGCCAACTTTCAGCCTGCGCGAAAGCACCGCGACGAACGACGAATCGGCCGGGCCGTTGATCGTGAGTTTCGCCTGCCTGCCCAGTCTCACCTGGCCGAAGTTGAAGAGGTTCGGACCGGGGGCGAGTGGGTCCAGGGCGCGGGACGCCTTTCTCCCCAACTTGAAGTCCGGGTCAGAGCCGTTGCCCAGCGAGACAACGTCGGCCGCCAGATCGTTGAGAGCCGTCATGGCGGTGTTGCAGTTCGCGAGGAGGCCCGCGCCGACACCCGTTCCGAAGAGGTCCACGGCGGTGTTCATCGGATCGGTCAGCTCGAGCCTGTTCTCGCAGCCCACCGGCTCAGGGCAGTGGTCGTCTACAAGGCACGCCGTGACGCCGTCGAGGCAAAGCCCGGGAGGCAGACCAACCCTCGGCGGAAATCCGTCCCGCATCTGCGGCAACATCCCGTCGTCGGCGACGTAGTAGGGACCGAATCCCGAAAACCCTTTCGGACCCAGGAACAATGCGCTGTCCACGACGGTAAGAGAGCCTTCGATGATCGCGTTCTGCATCTTGAGCTGCGTCACGCAGACATCCGCCTTGGAATCGCCGAAAGGATACGGAGCGACGGTGTCCAGCGTGCGGCCATTGGCCAGCCCGCAACTGCCGAGGCCATCGCAGGACTGCACCTGTGCCATCAGCCCCATCATCATGCCCCGCGACGTCGCGTGCGTGCCCACCACGGCAAGCGGCTGAAGCTCGAGCAGCGTCGTGCACGTGGGATCTTCGGAATCGGTGAGACCGTCGCCGTCGTTGTCGATTCCGTCCTCGCAAGCGGCTACTCCGCACTCTTCGAGGAGGACACAGTCGCTGCCGCAACCGTCGCACTCGTCTGTCCCGGACAACGTGGCAGCCACGTCGCAGGCTTCGCCGCCTGTCACCAATCCATCGCCGCAGGTCTGTGCAGAAGCCTGCACGGCCGTAAGCGCGATCGTCAGTGCGACCGCGCCAATTCGAATCACTGTCATGTTATTCCCCCCTGAATCTCGGTAACGCCCCTTGTCTGCCAGAAGGCGATCGATTCAGCATCTTCGCTACTAGAGTGTGTTCGGCCGCGCAATCCCTTTAAGTCACGAATACGGCGAATCGACGCGGACTGCCGTCGTGGCTCTCGATGGAGAAAGACCAGGTCGGATCGGCGCTTCATTCTGCTTTTTTAGTAAGTCACCAAACTCAATCGCCGCCGGACCTCGCAGCGGCGCGCACCGCCCTGTATCTTCCCGAGCATGGGACGCAGTCATGTCATCAAGTTTCAACGAGCGCAGGAGCACCTGAACGAACTGGGAGCGCGCATCGCCGAGTGGAGGAAGAGCGTCGGGAGTTCCGTGTTCGGCGAGCCGGACCCGGAGGATCCCCGCTACCAGATTTTCTACATCCAGAACGACCCGATTCCGCCGGAGAAGCATTCCCCGGTCATCGGGGATGTCGTGCAGAACCTTCGCGCCAGCCTCGACCATCTCGCCTTCGAGCTGGCGACGGCCTTCTCCGGCAGCCTCTCGAAGAACCAGGCAAAGAACACGAAGTTCCCGATTTATCGCAGCGAAGCGGAATTTCGTGAGGGGGCCGGGGGGCTGCTCGGCCTCGCAGGCTCGGAAGCCGGCGAGGTCATCCATCGGCTGCAGCCCTGCTACGCCAGGCCCGACAAGGGGCCCGAGTGGGACCTGTTGTGGCAGCTCGAGGAACTGGCCATTGCGGACCAGCGCGAGACTCTGGCAGTTGTGAACACCGTCGTGGGGCGGTGGACCATCGAGTCGATCATGCCGCCCGACTTCGACCCGACCGGCGCCTGGTTTCGCACCGGGCCTCCACCGAAGGGTCGGGCACCGATCGCGCGACTTCCGCTGCTTCCCGAAGGGACCGAGGATGAGGTGATGAGGAAGGTCGTAGCCTCGCTGGATGTTGCCCTCGCCGAGCCACCGTGCCCGCCCGCCGGCGATCCCATCTACGAAGTGCTCGTGGACATCGCGGCGTACATCCAGTCGCGAGTTTTCGCGGTGCTCGACCGCCGGTTGTAGGAAAGCGCCAGGCTGCGACGTACGTCACTTGGCAGGGCCGTACACCGCGCTCGACGTCGCGGTCCGTCACCTTATGAAAAATGGTTGATCGCAAGCTGATGAACTACGACGAGGCATTCGATGCGACCCTGCGGCCTCGGTATGACCTGTTGTCGCGCGAAGAACTCCAGGCGGCCGAGCGAAGGCGCCAGGGCCAACTGCTTCGCGATGACAACGAATGCTACGCCATGGTGGACGCCTTCAAGCTCCACCGTGCTCACACGGATGCGTTCAAGCTTGCGATCGAGGAACTCGGTCCTTTCCTGACTTCAGGGCAGACGCTTTGCGTGGTGGATCTGGGCGCCGGCGCGGGCAACGTCGCGGCCGCCTTTGTCGAAGCCTGGGCGTCCGCGCCCCCCGCCCGGCTGACGTACCTCGGCGTCGAGCCGCACAGCCTCATGCGACGACTCGGCATCGAATTCCTGCGCGCCTTCGCGCCGTCATGGCTGGACACGTCGTATGTCGAAACCGCCACGGGCCTGTCTGTCCGGCGCGCCGATCACTACCTGGTGACGCTCAACTACGTGCTGCAACAGTCCGGAGTCACCGAACCGGACCTGAAGGCCTGGGCGACCTTGCTTGTGAAGCTGCATTCGATGGGTCCGACCAGTCTTCTGGCGATCTCGCCGAACTCGATCTCGCCCGCGCTTCACGGGGTCGATCGCACCGAGGAGCTTCGCCGGCAGATGACCGCGGCCGGTCTTGCGTTCGAAATCCATTCCACCACTCGTCGAATGGATCGGCGGATGCCGCGCGAGAACGGTCGTGGGTGGGTCGTACAACCCGCCCGCGGCGTCGACTGGCACAACGTCAGGATCGAGCGCTACGAGTTTCCGCTCGGAGCGGTTGCGGCCTCCCCGTAAGTTCTCCGTCCAGGCGGCCCAGCCAGCCACGCCGCCGCGAGTCGAACTCCTGCTTCGCGCAAGTTCCTGGCCAGGAACCTTGGCGCGTGACGAGTGATCACTCCGAAGGTCGCCGGACAACTTGCCAGAGCAAACCGACCACGAGCAGCCCACCCAGCGTGCCGGGAATTTTCCGCAGCCATTGGTCGCCTCGGATGAGCTGCTCGAGAAGCTCACGGTCGAAGCCTGCGGCGTCAATCCTGTCCTGGATCGGCACAAGGACTGCGAACGTAGCAGCCATCACGACGAGATTGAGCGCGAAACAGGCCGGAAGGATCCAGCGCGAGACGCCTGCCGGCGGGAAGAAGAGAAGAGCCCCATTCGCCACGAAGGCGACCAGGCCTGGGTAGACGGCGAGGGCGCGTGTGCGGGCGATTCCCGTCGAGACGACTCGTCCCCTCAGGCTTCCGGTCCCGCGAAGGCAGGCCTTTTTCCCCCGCCAGCGCTTTGAGATAGACCACCGCGATGTCCCTCGTTCCGAACCTCGACGAATTCCGCCGTCTGGCCGCGGATGCCAATACGATTCCCGTCTACCGGGAGATCGCCGCCGACCTCGACACGCCGGTGTCGGCGTTTCTCAAGCTCCACCAGAAAGGGCAGGGGTTCCTGCTCGAGAGCGTCGAGGGCGGGGACCGCTGGGGTCGCTACAGCCTGCTCGGCAGCGACCCCCTGATGACGCTGCGTGCGAAGGCAGGCGTGATGAAAGTCTGCCGCCGCGACGGCGTCTCGGAGGTCATCGAAGGCGATCCGGTCGAGGCGCTGCGCAAGGTGCTGGCGCCGTTTCGCCCGGCTCGCGTCGACGGACTGTCGCGCTTTGCCGGCGGCTTTGTCGGATACCTGTCCTACGATCTTGTGCGCACGGTCGAGCGCCTGCCGTCCAGCAACGTCGACGACCTCGGCGCGGCCGACATCGCGGGACTCATCGCCGACAATTTCGTGCTCTTCGACAACGTCACGCACACCATGAAGGTGGTGTGCCTGGCGCTGCCCGGCGACAAGGAAAACGTCGACGAGGCCTACGCGCGCGCCGCCGCTTCCGTCGATCGCACCGTCGAGCGGCTCCGACATACGCCGGTGCCGCTGCCGGTCCCGTGCGCCGACAAGCCGGTCACGCCCGTCTCCAACTGCACGGTCGAGGAATACGAAGCGGCCGTACGTAGCTGCCTCGAATACATCGCCGCTGGCGACATCTTCCAGGTGGTCGTCTCGCAGCGCTTCGAGGCGCCTCTGGCGGCGCACCCGTTCTCGATCTACCGTGCGCTGCGCACCATCAACCCGTCCCCTTACATGTTCTACCTCGACCTCGGGGAGGAGGTTGCCGCCGGTGCGTCGCCGGAGGTGATGGTCAAGGTGGAGGACGGGCGCGTCACCGTGCGCCCGATCGCCGGCACCATCCGCCGCGGAGCCACGCCGCAGGAAGACGACGTACTGATCGCGCGCATGCTCGCCGACCCCAAGGAGCAGGCCGAGCACATCATGCTCGTCGACCTCGGCCGCAACGACGTCGGCCGGGTGGCCGAAGTGGGGACGGTCTGCGTCGAGGAGCGCATGGTCGTCGAGCGCTACTCGCACGTGAACCACATCGTGTCGCTCGTCTCCGGCAGGCTCCGCCCCGGCATGGACTGCCTCGACGCGTTCCGCGCCACCTTCCCGGCCGGCACCCTCAGCGGAGCGCCCAAGGTGCGCGCGATGGAGGTCATCGAGGAGGTGGAGAAGACCCGCCGCGGGCTCTACGGCGGCGCCGTCGGATACGTGGATTTCTACGGAAATCTGGACACTTGCATCGCCATTCGCACCGTATTGGTGAAGAACGGAAAAACCTACGTGCAGGTGGGCGCCGGCATCGTCGCCGACTCCGTGCCGGCCCGCGAGCAGGTCGAGTGCGGCGAGAAGTCGGCCGCGATGATGGCCGCGCTTGCCCACGCGGCCGAGATCGAGCGGTCATGAAGGCGGCGCTCTCCAGGCTCGTCGACGGGCACGACCTGGCCGACGACGAGATGACGGGCGCCGTGGCCACCATCATGGACGGCGAGGCCACGGCCGCACAGATCGGCGCGTTCCTCGCCGCGCTGCGCACCAAGGGCGAGACGGTGGACGAACTCGTGGCTGCCGTGCGCGTGCTGCGCGAGCGTGCCGTCCCCGTGGACATCCAGGCGCCGGTCATCGACACCTGCGGCACGGGCGGCGACGGCCGCGGCTACTTCAACATCTCGACGGCCGCCGCTTTCGTCGCTGCGGCGGCCGGGGCCAACGTGGCCAAGCACGGCAATCGCGCCGCCTCGGGCAGCGTGGGTGCCGCCGACGTGCTCGAGGCCCTCGGCGCAACGATCGAACTCGGTCCCGAGGCGGCCAGGCGCTGCCTCGAGCGCTGCGGCATCACGTTCCTGTTCGCGCCTGCTTACCATCCGGCCGTCAGGCACGTCGCGGCCGTCAGGCGGGAGATCGGCTTTCGCACGCTGTTCAACCTGACCGGGCCGCTGTGCAACCCGGCCGGCGCGAGCCGCCAGGTGGTCGGCCTGTTCTCGCGCGACTGGATCGTGCCGGTGGCCGAGACGCTGCGCCGCCTCGGCAGCCAGCACGTGATCGTCGTGCATGGCGCCGACGGCAGTGACGAGATCACGCCGGTGGCCGAGACGTTCGTGGCCGAACTCGCCGCGGGCGAGGTCGTCACCTACGAGATTGCGCCGGAGGATTTCGCGATGGCGCGTTGCCAGCCCTCCGATCTTGCCGGCGGCGACGCGGCCGAGAACGCGAGGCTGCTGCGCGAAGTGCTCGGCGGCGCGCGCGGCCCGCGTGCCGATGCGACGGCCCTCAACGCCGGTGCGGCCATTCACGTGGCCGGCATCGCGGCGTCGCTGGCTGGCGGCGTGGCGAGGGCGCGCGAGATCCTGCTCGGCGGCGACGCGCGGCGCGTGCTCGACGCGTTCGTCGCGGAGTCGAGGGCAATACGATGATTCTCGACAAGATCCTGCACAGCAAACGGCTCGAGGTGACGCGCGCCAAGGCGCACGTGTCGGAGAAGCAGTTGCGCGCGCGAGCGCTCTACAGGGAAGGCCGCCGCGGTTTCCTCGACCAGGTGCAGGTGGGCGGTCGTGCGATCATCGCCGAGATCAAGAAGGCGTCGCCGTCGAAGGGATTGATCCGCGCCGCCTTCAATCCTGTGACGCACGCGCACCAGTACGAGCACGCCGGCGCGCGCTGCATTTCCGTGCTGACCGACGCGCCGTTCTTCCAGGGGTCGCTGGCCGACCTCGAAGCGGTGCGCGGCGCGAGCAGCATTCCGCTGCTGCGCAAGGACTTCATGATCGATCCGTACCAGCTCGTCGAGGCGCGTGCGTCGGGCGCCGACTGCATCCTGCTGATCGTGGCGGCCCTCGACGATGCGGCCCTGCGCAGCCTGGCAACGGCCGCCGGTGACGAGGGCCTCGATGTTCTTGTCGAGGTTCACGACGAGAAGGAGCTCGAGCGCGCCCTCGCGGCGGGTGCGAAGTTCGTCGGCGTCAACAACCGCAACCTTCACACATTCGAGACTTCGCTCGATACGACGGCGCGGCTGGCTGCGCTCGTACCCGACGGCATCACACTCGTCTCCGAGAGCGGCTTTCGCAGTGCGGCCGACATTGCCGGGATGGAAGCCATCGGCGTGCACGCGTTCCTGATCGGCGAGACGTTGATGAAACAGGACGACCCCGGCGCCGCGCTGCACGCGATGCTGCACGACGCCGCGGAGTAGCTCGTGGCGACGTGGGTCAAGATCTGCGGCGTCACCCGCCTCGAGGACGCGCGTGCGGCCTTCGAAAGCGAGGCGGACGCCATCGGCATCAACTTCTGGCCGCAAAGCCGGCGCTACTGCGAGCCGTCCCGCGCGCGGGACATCGTCGCGGGTCTCGCGCCGGCCGCCCTTGTCTACGGCGTGTTTGTCGGCGCTTCGCGAGGGGAAATCGCCGGCGTGGTTCGCGACGTGGGACTGACGGGCGTGCAGCTTCACGGCGGCGAGGCTGCGGGCGATGCGGAAGGCTGGGATCTGCCGGTGATCCGCGCCGTGGGCGCAGTCAGTCGCGGCGCGATCGAACGAGCGCTGGCGGAGGCGTCCGGCTCCCGGCGTTCGCGCGTGCTCATCGACAATGCCGCCGGAGGCGGCAGCGGTCGCACCATCGACGCGGCACTGCTCGACGGGATCGACCTCGGCGACGCGATACTCGCGGGCGGCCTGACACCGCGCAACGTCGCTGCTAGCGTCGCGCGCTTCCGACCGTTCGGAGTGGACAGCGCCGGCGGCATCGAGAGTGCGCCGGGCATCAAGGATGCGCGCAAGATCGAGGCCTTCATCCGCGAGGCACGAGCTTCCAAGATGTAGCGCATGGTTCGACGGCCGAGTGCTTGGAACGCAACAGGAGAACGCAGCGATGTCAGCCCAGCCCCAGCCCCTTCCCGACGCCCGCGGCAAGTTCGGCGAGTTCGGAGGACGTTACGTTCCCGAGACGTTGATGCCGGCGCTGCTCGAGCTCGAACACGCCTACGCGCGCTGGAGCGTCGATCCCGAATTCCAGCGTGAACTGGCTGACCTCCACGCAAACTACACGGGCCGCCCCACGCTGCTGTACCATGCGAAGCGTCTGTCCGGGCAACTCGGCGGCGCCGAGATCTGGCTCAAGCGCGAGGACCTCTGCCACACCGGCGCCCACAAGATCAACAACGGTCTCGGCCAGGGCCTGCTCGCGCGACGCATGGGTAAGACGCGCATCATCGCCGAGACCGGCGCCGGTCAGCACGGCGTTGCCACCGCCACGGTCTGCGCACTGTTCGGCATGAAGTGCGAAGTCTTCATGGGCGAAGAAGACGTCCGTCGCCAGGCGCTCAACGTGTTTCGCATGAGGCTGCTTGGTGCCGAAGTGCGCCCCGTTGCGAGCGGCAGCCGCACTCTCAAAGACTCGATCAACGAGGCCATGCGGGACTGGGTGACCAACGTCGGCGACACCTACTACCTGGTGGGCTCCACGATGGGCCCGCATCCGTATCCGCAAATGGTGCGAGACTTCCAGTCGGTGATCGGCCGCGAAGCGCGCGAGCAGATGCTGGCCCAGCGCGGCCGGCTGCCCGACGTCGTCGTCGCGTGCGTCGGCGGCGGCAGCAATGCGATGGGACTGTTTCACGCGTTCGTCGGCGACGAGGACGTGCGGATGGTCGGCGTGGAAGCCGCAGGACGCGGTCTCGATGCCGGCGCGCACTCGGCGTCGATCACCCGCGGGCAGGTCGGCGTGCTGCACGGCAAGAAGACCTACTTGCTGCAGGACGAGCTCGGCCAGATCATGGAAGCGCACTCGATCGCCCCGGGCCTCGACTACCCCGGCGTCGGCCCCGAGCACGCATGGCTGCACGACAGCGGCCGCGCACGTTACGACACCGTGGACGACCGCGAATGCATCGAGGCG
This sequence comes from Binatia bacterium, assembly GCA_046261745.1. Lineage (GTDB taxonomy): Bacteria > Desulfobacterota > Binatia > UBA1149 > CAITLU01 > DATNBU01. The sequence continues at coordinate 13,560 of JBHEOD010000049.1, read as the reverse complement.
CTGCAGCTTCTCGCGCGCAGCGAAGGCATCATCTGCGCGCTCGAGAGCGCCCACGCGGTCGCATGGGCTACAGCGATGGCGCCGAAGATGAAGAAAGACCAGGTCATCCTCGTGAACCTGTCGGGCCGCGGCGACAAGGACATGCCGGCGGTGGCGGAGTATCTCGGGCAGAAGCTTTAGCTCGCGTGCGGGCCGGCCGCGATTCGGTCGGTCGTGCGATGCGGTCGTGCGATGCGGTCGTGCGATGCGGCAGGCGTCGCGATCGAATCATCGAAGTGCGAGTCGGATTGTTCCGCAGGATTCGGGGTGGACGCGACTTCGCCAGACCGCTCCGCGGGATCCCCGCGCCGAATCTCCTCGCTGAATCTCTCGCCTGACAGCCTCGAATTCGCTCGCCCTGAAATCCCGGAGGCTGCATTCGCGCTCCGGAGCGGCAACGAGCCGAACTGCCGATCGACGGACCCATCGAAAGTCGATTCCGGGGGCGAGTCGGACCGCCCCGATCCATCGATAGACGCTGATACGGATGAAGAGGACGAGGAGCGCATCCTCGTGCGCATTCACTGCACGCGACGCGCGCGCCTGATGTGGAATGCGGCGCGACGTCTCGCTCCGCGACTCGAGGGCCGCACGTTGGCGCAATGGCAAGTGGCGGACCTTGTCGCCGCGGAGGCGAGCGCTGCGCCCGGTCCCTTTTGCGACGTGTGGCAGCAGGAGCCCTGGCGAAGCCTTTCGCCCGGTGAGCCCTGCCAGAGCGAAAATCAGGCCGACGGGCGAGGGGACGGTCGAGCCACGGACGGGCGAGGGGAAGGGCGAAGTGCGAACGGACAAGCCGTGAACGATCGCGCGGGCCAACAAGGGCAGCTTCAGGGCTCCGGTGAAGGGCGAACTGCGAACGGACAAGCCGTGAACGGGCCCGGTACGGCAACGGAGGATTGCGCCCACGCATCGGACAACCGTCCGGAACCGGAGATTCTCGAGGAAGTATCCTCACCCCTCGCTTGCGAGCTCGAACGGCTCGACGAACTGGATGCGTTCGAGCTGGACGCAGCCATGCGACGCGTCCGCGGCGCCATGCAGCAGCGACAGTCGAGGCTCGGTGCTGCGCTGGGTCTCTTCATCGACCTCCGCCTCCACGTTCAACTCGGATTCAGTTCCGGCGCGGACTACGTGCGCGAGCGGTTGGGAATGCCGGATCGCACTGCCCGCGATCTCGTCCGCGTTGCCCAGGCCGCGAAGAGCAGGTCTCCGCTATTGGCGGCCGCCTATGCACGCGGAGAATTGTCCTGGCTGCGCGTGCTCGCCCTGCTGCCCGTTGTGCGCAATTGGAACGCAGCAGCCTGGACGAAGCGCGCGGCCGAGGTCACCCTGCGGCGCCTTGCCGACGAAGTCGCATGGGCCGCGGAGCGTATCGACCTTGCTCCCGAGTTCGCCTCGGCAATGCCGCCGGCTCCGGGGACCGATCTCAGTCCGATCGCCGACGACCGGCGGATGTGTGCGCGCGGAGAGACCCCGGTTGGTGACTATCCCTCCAGTGACGGCGACCGGCAGGTGTGTGCGCCCGGAGAGGCCGGAAGCGACGCCGTTGGGCTCTCCGGCGACCCGGACCGGCGGATGTGTGCGCGCGGAGAGACCGGAGACGACGCAGCTTCCCCCTCCGGTGACGCCGACCGGCAGGACAACCGTCAGATGGATGCGCCCGGAGCACCCGCAGACCACGCCCACGGACGCTCGCACGACGATTTCTTCGGCGTCATCGGCCGAATCCACGTCTCGTTCGAGGCTCCCTTGTCCGTCGGCCAGTTCTTTCGGACCGTGATGCAGGGCTTCGCCCATCCGACCGAGCCGCGCTGGCTGGCCTTCGAGCGAATGCTCGAGCAGTGGCGGAGCCAACCGCGACATCGCGATCCCGTGTTCGCGCGCGATGGCTATCGTTGCACTGCACCGGCCTGCAACTCGTTCCGCAACCTGCACGATCACCACATCGTTCCGCGCTCTGCCGGCGGAACGAACGAAATGACCAATCGCACGACGCTCTGTGCGTGGCACCACTTGCGGGCGGTGCATGGCGGATTGGCGACAGCGACCGGCGCGGCACCCGACGCGATCGACTGGGAGTTGGGATTGGCCGCAGGGCGCGAGCCGCTCCTCTGCTCGCGTGGCGACCGCTATACCAGTGCGGCCAGATAGGAAGCCGCGCGGGACGCGAGCGGCTCTCCGCACTGCAGGTCGTCTCCGCCCTCGCAGATCGCACGCGCCCACGCCCACGCCCACGCCCGCAAGCGCGGGCCTGACTGCCCGCGTGCACTTCACCGGAATCCCGGATACAAGCCGCGCCCGTGTCCAAACGACTCAACGCCAAGCTCGCCGCGCTCAAGGCTGAAGGCCGCGCCGGCCTCGTGCCGTTCTTCTCGGTCGGCGATCCCGACCTCCAGACCAGTCGCGACGCCATTCTCGCGGCCGCCGAGGCCGGAGCCGACGTGATCGAGCTCGGCGTGCCGTTCTCCGACCCCATCGCCGACGGCACGGTGATTCAGGAATCGAGTCAGCGCGCGCTCAAGGCCGGATCCTCGCTGCCGCGCGTGCTCGAGATCGTGAGCTGGCTGCGCGCACGCACGGAAGTGCCACTGGTGCTGTTCGGCTACTACAATCCCTTCTTCCGCTACGGCGACGAGACCTTCGCGCGCGATGCGGCAGCAGCCGGCGCCGACGCGGTCCTGTGCACCGACGCCCCGCCCGAAGAGGCCGCCGACCTCGTGGCCGCGTGTCGCCGCTTCGATCTCGCCAACATCTTCCTGCTGGCACCGACCAGCGACGACGATCGCATGCGCGCGGTGGCCGAGGTCGCGAGCGGCTTCGTCTACATGGTCTCGGTGACAGGCGTCACCGGAGCGCGCTCGCAGGCGCCGGCCGGAATCGAGGCGCTCGTCGCGAGAGCGCGCGAGATCACCGGGCTGCCGATGGGCGTCGGCTTCGGTATCTCCACGCCGGCCCAGGCCGCCGACGTGGCGCGCTACGCCGAACTCGTCGTCGTCGGGTCCGCGCTGGTGCGTCGCATGTTCGAGGCCGGTCCGGGCGGCGCGGTCGAAGCCGCGCGAAACTTCGTCAGCGAGCTGCGCACCGGCATCGACTCCGTGCGCCGCGCCTGACGGCAAACGCCGGTGCCCGGCACATACGAACAAACTCTCGCTGGCCTCTACGCCCTCGAAGCGAAGAAGGGCATGGACTTCCGCCTTTCGCGCCTCGACCCTGTTCTCGACGCGCTCGGGCATCCCGAGCGTGCGTTCGCGTGCGTGCACGTGGCCGGCACCAACGGCAAGGGCTCGACGGCTGCGATGATCGAGAGTGCGCTGCGTGCAGGCGGTCACCGCACGGGGCTGTACACGTCGCCGCATCTCGTCTCCTTTCGCGAGCGCATCCGCGTCGCTGGTGTTCCGATCACTCGCGAGTCGGTCGTGCGGCAGGTGGACGCGGTGCGGGACGCGACGGACCGAACCGGCGCGGATGTCACGTTCTTCGAGATCGTGACACTGGCCGCCTTCCTCGAGCTGCGCGAACGACGCGTCGAAGTCGCCGTGCTCGAGGCGGGCCTCGGCGGTCGCCTCGACGTCACCAACGTCGTGCGCGGCGACGTTGCCGTCCTCACGTCGGTCGGCATCGATCACGCGGAGTACCTTGGCGGCACCATCGCGGAAGTCGCGCGCGAGAAGGCGGCGATCATCAAGGCGGGCGCGACGGCGGTCACCGGTGATCTCAGCGAGGAAGCGCTCGCAGTCGTCGCCGCCCGTGTGACGGAAGTCGGTGCGAAGTGGCGCGCGTGGGGCGTCGACTTCGGCGACTACGCGCCGCTTGCGGCCGCGCAGGCAGATCCCGGCCGAACGGTGCTGGCCGGAGCCCACCAGGCACGCAACGCAGCGGTCGCCGCCACGGCCGTCCGCGCTCTTTCGGACCGCTTCCCGGTCGCCGCGCGTGACGTCGAACGCGGAATCCTCGGGGTCCACTGGCCGGGTCGCCTGGAAGTGCTTCCCCGCCGCGGCGGAAGCGGCCCTCTCGTCCTCGACGCGGCCCACAATCCGGAAGCCGCCAACGCGCTGGCGGCGGCTCTGGACACGGTCGCGCCGGGTCGTCCGCGCGTTCTCGTGTTCGCCGCGATGAAGGACAAGGACTGGCGCGCGATGCTGGCCACGCTTGCGCCGCACTTCGACCACGTCTTCGTCGCGCCCCTCGCGATGGCTCGCGCTCAAGCGCCGTCGCACTTCCTCGAAGCCGTGCCGTCGGCGGTCGTGACGGCAAGTCCGGCCGAGGCGCTGGACCTGGCCGAGACCGCTGCCTCTACGCACGGCAGTGTGGTGGTGGCCGGTTCCATCTTTCTTCTCGGGAACCTATACAAGTCGGCAGGTGGTTCCCTCCTTGAAAGCGACCTCGTCGACTGAGAGCCGGCGTGGCGTGCGCGCATCGCTGCTCGCGGTGGCGGCGATCGCGCTGACCGGACTGGTTGCGCTGCGCGTGTCGGCCGACGAGGCAACGCCCGCTCCCGAGCGTCCCGGCGATGCGGCCGAAACTGCGCCTTCCGCTGCACCGGAACTCCCGCCACCGACCGACCAACCCGCCCCATCTCCAACTGCAGCGTCGGGGGAAGAGGGCGCACGAAGTCCCATCACCGTCGAAGCCGACTCCCTCGAGATGGAAGAGGACGACGGAGCCAGGGTGCGCGCCACGGGCAGCGTCGTCGTCGAATGGGACACCAGCAAGCTGCGCGCCCAGGAACTGGTGGTGGACCAGCGCCAGCGCCGCGTGGAAGCGACCGGCGGCGTCGAGTACGAGTCCGACGAGATTCGCGCGACCGCCTCGCGTGTCGTGCTCGACGTGGACGACGAAACCGGCGTGCTCGAAGGCGTGAACATGCACCTGGCCGGCGAGCCCGGCCGCTTCGGCGGCTCCCGCGTCGAGAAGACCGAAGGCCGCCGCGTGCTCCTCGACGACGGCTACTTCACCACCTGCGATATCGACCGCGGCCGTCCTCCCGATTGGGAACTGCGCGGCAAGCATCTCGACGTTCGCTTCGACGACTACGCGCACATGTCGAACGCGCGGCTCGAGATCCGCGGCGTGCCGGTGTTCTACCTTCCCTACATCGTGTTCCCCACCAAGGAGACGCGGCAGTCGGGCCTGCTGCCGTTCTCGCTCGGCACGTCGAGCAACCGCGGCATGCTGTTCTCGCTGCCGGGCTACTGGGCCATCGACAAGCACCAGGACCTGACGATGACGGCGGTCATCGAGACCTCCGCGCGCCTCGGCATCGACGCCCTCTACCGGTACGCACCGTCGCAGCGGCGCTGGGGCGAACTGCAGGCCTCCTACTACAACGAGGAGATTCGCGGCGAGCCGAACCCCGGATCGCCCGCGGTCGGCATTCCAAACGACCGCGGTTCAGTCGAGCTCATTCACCGCGAGTACGGCCACAACTGGATCGGGTACGCCGACATCCAGTGGGTGGGCGACGAGCGCTTCCTCCGCGAGATCAATCCGCTTCACGGGGATGCCGCCGACCAGAACGTGCGACGTTCGCAGCGGTACACCGCCTCGCGAGTGGGCTTGTTCGCGTCGCGCGGTTTCACCACCGCGGGCGTCGAGGCCGTCGCGTGGCAGGATCTCATCGGCGAGGTGGTCGAGGACGCCGACACCACGGCGGCCGACATGTCCGATCCCGTCATTCGCGATACGCTGCACAAACCCATCAACGGCTGGCTGAAGACCGACGGGAACCTCGGCCCGGTGGCGTTCGCCGTCGATTCGAGCCTCGCATCATTCGTGCGCGACAGAGGCGCCGGCGGCCAGCGGCTCGACGTTGCCTCGACAGTAGCCCTCCCGCTGCTCGCCGAGGGCCCGGTGCTGTCCAAAGCCTGGGCCAAGGGCCGCGCGAGCGTCTATGCGATGCACGAGCGCAACGTGCTCAACGAAGATCAGGAATTTGTCGAGCGTCTCGATGCGTTCCCGACCCGCGGCGTCTTCGATGCGGGCGTCGACACCCGCTCCAAGCTCGCGCGCGACTACGTCTTCACCGACACCGAGCAATGGTCGGGCCTCTACCACTCGCTCGAGCCGTTCGCTGCACTTCGCTATACGAACCGAAGTTCCTATGACGACATCCCGTTGTTCGACCGCCTCGATGCCATCGACGGGCGCGACGTGGCCACGTACGGCGTCGACTCGCGCTTCCTGCTGAGACGGCACCCGGGCACCGACCGTCGAGGCGACGGCCCGTTCGAATTCGCGCGACTGTCCCTGTCGCAGACCTATAACCTGACGAGCGAGGTCGTCGACGACCATTTCTCCGACATCGATCTCGCTGCCTTCGTGCAGCCTGTCGAGGGCTTCGCGATCCGCACGCTGACGTCCTACAACGTCGGCTCCGGGGAGGTTCGCGGCGCGAACGCCTCGGTTTCCTGGGAAACCGGTCGCGTCGGACCGATCCTTCGCGGCCCCGACTCACAGGTCGCGGCTGCCTACCGCTACGTGCGCAGCGACAACAACACGACCAGCAAAATCGACGAGCTCGAATCTGCCGAACTGCTCGCGCGCCTCGCCTTCACCCAGAACGTCGCACTCGGCGTCAAGGGGCTCTACGACATCGCCGGCAAGTCGTGGATCGAGAAGGCGGTCGGCGTCACGTTCACGGCTTCGTGCGACTGCTGGTCGGTTGGAGTCGGCGTCGTCGAACGGGTCAATCCGGCGGTCAGCTTCGGCGTCGCCGACGACGGAAGCCCCGATGAGTTGCAGGTGCGCCTGGCTTTCGAGCTTCGCGGTCTTGGCGGCTTCGGCAGCGGCATTACCGGACGCACCTCGCCGGCTCTCGACAACGTCGAGTACGACGACATCGGCTTCTGGAGGGCCGGCTGGTGAAGCGGCTGCTGGTCGCCAACCGCGGCGAGATCGCGGTGCGCATCCTCGGCGCCGCCGCGGCCCACGGCTGCGAGAGCGTGGCGGTCCATTCCACCGACGATGCGCGCTGCCTGCACGTCGAGCGCGCGGATCGCGCCATCGCGCTCGGCGCCGCCGGCGCACGTGCCTATCTCGACATCGACCGCGTCGTGGCGGTCGCACGGGAGGCCGGCTGCGACGCGGTTCACCCCGGCTATGGCTTCCTCAGCGAGAACGCCGACTTTGCGATGCGGCTGGCGGAAGCCGACATCGCATTCGTGGGCCCGACACCGGCCCAGCTTGCGCTCTTCGGCGACAAGACGCGCGCACGGCGAACGGCCGAGGAACACGGGGTTCCGGTGCTGGCCGGGCTTTCGCACGCGGTCGGCAGCGAGCAAGCGCGGGAATTTTTCGGCCGTCTCGGACGCGGCGAGGCGATGCTCGTCAAGGCGCTGGCCGGCGGCGGCGGGCGCGGCATGCGCGTCGTGCATGCCGTCGCCGAGCTCGATGCGGCCTTCGAACGCTGCGCCTCCGAGGCCCTGTCGGCCTTCGGTCGCGGCGACGTCTACGTCGAGCGCCTGCTCGCGCGCGCGCGCCACATCGAAGTCCAGGTGGTCGGCGATGGTCGCAGCGTGGTCGTGCTCGGCGACCGCGAGTGCAGCCTTCAGCGCCGTCATCAGAAAGTCGTCGAAGTCGCGCCCAGCCCGCGCATCGGTTCGCGCGTTCGCGAGCGCCTGTTCGAAGCGGCGCTGGGCATGGCCGAGGCGAGCCGCTATCGCAGCCTGGCCACCTTCGAGTTTCTCGTCGATGCCGATGGCGGCGACGACGCCGAGTTCTTCTTCATCGAGGCCAACGCGCGCCTGCAGGTGGAACACACAGTCACCGAGGCGGTGACCGGCCTCGACCTCGTGCGAATGCAGCTCGCCATTGCGGACGGCGCGACATTGAGCGACCTGGGCCTTGCCGCCGGCCAGGTTCCGCCCGTGCGCGGCAGCGCCGTCGAGCTTCGCGTGAACATGGAGAGCATCGAGCGCGACGGCGCGGTGCGGCCGGGAGGCGGCACGCTGGCTGTCTTCGAGCCGCCGTCGGGTGCCGGGGTTCGCGTCGATACATTCGGCTATGCGGGCTACGCGACGTCACCGGCATTCGATTCGCTGCTCGCGAAGGTGATCGTGCACGCCGACACCACCGAGTTTGCCGCGCTGGTGGCCACGGCGAGGCGGCGCCTCGGCGAATTTCGCATCGAGGGCGTCGAGACGAATCTCGCGTTCCTCGACGGACTGCTTGCGCAGGAGGAAGTGGCGGCCGCGCGCGTGACGACGCGCTTTCTGGACGAGCACGTCGCGCGCATCGTCGATGCCGGCGCCCGAGCGCCGCGCGCGAGTTTCTTCGTTTCGGACACCGCCGCGCCGGCGCGTCCGTCGCCGGTCGGCGTACGAGTCGATGCTGTCGATCCACTTGCGGTGGTTCGCCATGGCAAGGCCTCCGCGAGCGACGCGGCGCCGGTGCGAGCACCGGCCGCATCGCCGTCACGAAGCAGCGCTGCCGCGGACGAGGAAGGCCCGGCCGGCACCTTCGCTGTGCGCGCGCCGATCCAGGGCACCGTCCTCGCCGTCGCCGTCAGCGAAGGCGATGCGGTGGCCGTCGGCGCCCAGCTTCTTGTGATGGAAGCGATGAAGATGGAGCACGTCGTCTGCGCTCCGGCCTCGGGCGTCTGCCGCAAGGTGGCCGCGGAACCCGGCGACACCGTCTTCGAGGGCCATGCGCTCGTGTTCCTCGAGGAGGCCCACGTTGAAGCCGACGTCTCGGCCGTCGAGAAGACGGTCGGCCTCGATCATATCCGGGCGGATCTCGCCGAAGTGTTCGAACGCCATCGCTTCGGCACGGACGAGGCCAGGCCGGAAGCGGTCGCCAAGCGTCGCGCGACCGGCCAGCGCACCGCGCGCGAGAACATCGACGACCTTTGCGACGCAGGCTCCTTCGCCGAATACGGCGCGCTCGTGATTGCCGCGCAGCGCCGCCGCCGTGGCCTCGACGACCTCATCCGCCGCACGCCGGGCGACGGCATGATTTGCGGCCTCGGACGCGTTGGCGGCGCGCTGTTCGGTGCCGAGCGCTCGCGGGCGATGGTGGTGTCGTACGACTACACCGTGCTGGCCGGAACCCAGGGCCTGCAGAACCATCGCAAGAAAGACCGCATGTTCGAGATCGCCTTTGAGCAGCGCCTGCCGGTGGTGATCCTGACCGAAGGCGGGGGAGGGCGCCCGGGAGACACCGACGGCTCCGGCGTAGCCGGTCTCGACTGCCGCGCGTTCCAGTTCTTCGGCCGGCTCTCGGGCCTGGTGCCGCTCGTCGGAATCAACTCCGGCCGCTGCTTCGCGGGCAACGCGGCGCTGCTGGGCTGCTGCGACGTCGTGATCGCGACGGCAAACTCCAGCATCGGCATGGGCGGCCCCGCGATGATCGAGGGCGGCGGGCTCGGCGTGTTCCATCCCGACGAAGTCGGCCCGATGTCGGTGCAGACGCGAAGCGGCGTCGTCGACATCGCGGTGCGCGACGAAGCGGAGGCAATTGCTGTCGCGAAGCAGTACCTCTCCTACTTCCAAGGCTCGCTGGAGACGTGGACAGCCGCGGATCAGCGCGAGCTGCGCGGCGCGATCCCGGAGAACCGGCTTCGCATCTACGACGTGCGTCGCGTGATCCGCACGCTCGTGGACGAAGAGTCGCTTCTCGAACTGCGCAGCGACTTCGGCACGGGCATGGTCACCGCGCTGGGTCGCATCGAGGGCCGCCCGATTGGCATCGTCGCGAACAACCCGGCCCACCTGGCCGGCGCGATCGATCCCGACGGCGCCGACAAGGCCGCCCGCTTCATGCAGCTCTGCGACGCGCACGACCTGCCGCTGCTGTTCCTGTGCGACACGCCCGGCATCATGGTCGGGCCCGAGGTGGAAAGCCGCGCGATGGTGCGTCACGCGTCGCGCATGTTCGTGGTGGGCGCGAGCCTGACGGTGCCGTTCTTCACCATCGTGCTGCGCAAGGGCTACGGTCTCGGCGCGCAGGCGATGGCCGGAGGCAGCTTTCACGCGCCGATCTTCACGGTGGCGTGGCCGACTGCCGAGTTCGGAGGCATGGGTCTCGAAGGCGCCGTCAAGCTCGGCTTCCAGAAGGAGCTCGAAGCGGTTGAGGATCCTGCCGCGCGTCGCAAACTTTTCGACGAGATGGTCGCGCGCATGTACGAGCTCGGCAAGGGCGTCAGCATGGCGTCATACTTCGAGATCGACGACGTGATCGATCCGGCCGACTCGCGCCGCTGGATCTCCACCGCGCTCACGTCCGCGCCGCCCCCCGCACCGCGCACGGGCAAGAAGCGTCCGTGCGTAGATGCCTGGTAAGGCATCGTCGGATGGACGCCTGGTAAGGCATCGTCGGATGGACGCCTGGTAAGGCATCGCGAGATGGATGCCTGGTAAGGCATCGCGAGATGGATGCCTGGTAAGGCATCGTCGGATGGACGCCTGGTAAGGCATCGCGAGATGGATGCCTGGTAAGGCATCGGCGTTCAGTAGCCGGGAAACAGCTCGGCGACAGCGATCCGCGCGCCGGAAAACGCGGCGAGCTCCACCGTCTCGCCCACGTCGGCCAGACGAACCATCTTGTAGATTCGGTTCTGGGCGTCGGGGTCGGTGCGGATCTCAAGGCGCCGCGCGCGAAGATCGAGGATCCAGTACTCGACCACGCCAGCGTGAGCGTAGATGCGAGACTTGCTCAGCCGATCCTGCGGAAGAGAAGTGTCGGCGATCTCGACGACCAGCAGCGCGCGGCTCGGATGGCGGTCGCAATAGTCGGCAGGAGTTCCGGGCACTACCGCAACGTCCGGCTCCGGCGCGGATCGAGGTCCGGCCAGCAGCGGCATCTGGATGCGGATCGAGGCGCGTTCGCCGATTGCCTTTCGCAGCGCGGCGTCGACGCACATCGTGACGGACGCATGCAAAGGGCCCTGCGGGGGCGACGCGACGATCAGGCCCTCCAGCAATTCGACGTGATCGTCTTCTCCGAGGAGGCCGCGCTCCACCAACTCGAAGTAGCTCGTTACGCTGAAGCCGGGGTCTTGCGCGGGAGATTCGGACATGCGCCGAAGCTACCAATCCACGGCAGGCATGGGAAGGCTCCGGGCACCGCATCAGAACAGGCGTGTCATGGTTTCGTACGCAGAAGCGCCGCGCCAGCTTTTTGAACGCCCGCGAGCGTGCTAATCGCGACGGAATGACCAGAAGGCGAAAGGGAGAAAAGGCGGCCGAAGCCCGTCGTGGGTCGTCGCCCGTCGCGCCGGCATCTCCATCTCCATCTCCACCGGCGACCGCAACCCCCACACCGCCGCCGCCCGCCGCGCCGTCGCGCCGGTTCATGGCTCCGCGCGGCTCGGTCTCCCGGCTCGAGACGCTACTGGCCGCGCGCTGGGTGCTTCCTGCCGTCCTGGTCCTCGCGGCGGTTTTCCGCATCGCGCACGTGATGGCGCTGTCCACCACGCCGTTCTTCGATCACCTCGGCCTCGATCCGCTCGTGTACGACGAATGGGGGCAGCGCATCGCGGCCGGCGACTGGATCGGCACGCGCATCTTCTACCAGGATCCGCTCTATCCGTACTTCCTCGGCGTTCTCTACGCGGTGTTCGGCCGCAACCTTATGCTGGTCTACCTGCTGCAGGTGGGCTTCGGCGTGGCCACCTGCGCACTGACCGGCCTGCTCGGACGCAGGATCTTCAGCGCGGCAGCCGGCAACCTCGCCGCGCTGATGGCCGCGCTGTTCGTGCCGTCGATCTTCTACGAAGCGCAGATCGAGAAGACGTTTCTCAGCGTGTTCCTGGTGGCGGCCTTCCTCGTGTTGGTTCTCGATCGCCGTCTCGGCGCGCGCGTCGCGGCCGGTGCGGTGCTCGCGCTGGCCTCGCTCACGCGGGCCAACCTCATCCTGTTCATCCCGCTCGGCATCGTCACGCTTCTGTTCGAGAGGAGCGATGCGCATTCGCGCGGTCGCCGCCGCGCAGATTACGATTTCAGGCGTGCGCCGGACGTCGGCGGACTGCGGCAGGCCGCGGCGTTCCTGGCGGGCTGCTTCCTGGTGCTCGCGCCGGTGGTGCTGCGCAACTATGCCGTGGAAGGGCAGTGGGTGCTCACCACGTCGCAGGCCGGGCAGAACTTCTACATCGGCAACAATCCGCTCAATACGACCGGCAGCTACATCGTGCCGCCGTCGATCCGGCCGGACCCGCGCTACGAGGAGACGGACTTCCGCGCCGCGGCCGAGAAACAGACCGGCCGCAAGCTCACGCCGTCGGAGGTTTCCGACTTCTGGAGCGCCGAGGCGTGGAAGCACATCCGCGCCGACCCGACCTTCGCGCAGATGATGCTGCTGCGGAAGTTCATCCTGTTCTGGAACGACTACGAGGTTCCCGACAACCTCAACATGTACCTGCTCGAGCGCTGGTCGTGGGTGCTGCGCCTGCCGCTGCTCGGTATCGGCGTGATCGCCGCGCTCGGCATCCTCGGTGGCATCGTCGCGTTCCGCGAGAAGGTGGAGGTGCGAATCCTCGTCGGATTCGTGGCGGTGTACTGCGCGACGGTGGTCGCGTTCTTCGTGTTCTCCCGCTACCGCATCCAGATCGTGCCGGTGCTGATGGTGCTGGCCGCGCATGCGGTGCTGTGGCTGGCGGCCCAGGTGCGCGCGGCGCGCTGGGAGAACGTGGCGGGCGGCGCGGCGGCCATCGCGATGACGGCGTTCTTCTGCTTCCAGAGCTTCGACTGGACCGACAAGGACAAGGCGGTCGCGATCAGCCTCAACAACCTCGCCGCACTCTACTCCGAGCTCGGCAACACGCCGAAGGCCATCGAGACGTACGAAGAGGCGGTGCGGCTGAGTCCCGGGGGCGTGGTGGGCGCGATTCGCGTGCTCGGCGACTACTACCTGAGTCGCGGCGACTTCGATCGGGCCGAGCAGTACATGCGCCAGGTCGTCACGATCAAGCCCGAGAGCCGCATGGGTTGGAACGCGCTGGTGCAGCTCTACTCCACGCGCCAGTCGCGCGGCGACAGCGATGCGCTTCTCAGCGACAAGCTCGCCACTGCGCTGCTGTCGGCCGGCCGCGTCGCCGAAGCCCGCCGCGCGGTCGAGGACGCGCGCGCCGCCGGCTCACCACCAAACGCCGAACTCGAGCGTCGCCTGGTTGCAGCGGAAGGCGGCGGGCGCTGACCCGTGGAAATGGGGTCAGACCCCTTTTGCGAGGAGCCCGTGCAGTGGAGTCTGACTCCAGTTTCTGGGGAGCCCGACGGGTAGAGCCGCGCCGGGGGCGGTGGCACGCGCGCCCGCTACGTCCTCGCTCCGCTCCGCCGCCGCTCCGAGACGCGTGCGCGCGTGCCGCCGCCCCCGGCGCTTGGGTTGGAGGAAATGCCAAAAGGGGTCTGACCCCATTTTTTCGCGAAGTGACGCGCCTTCGGCCGACGCTGATGAGAAAAAGGGGTCTGACCCCATTTACGGATCAGGGGGGCGGGGCGAGGGTGTCCGCCGGCACCCAGGCCTGGCGCGGGGAGCCCGCGCCCGACGCGCTGGTGCCCGGAACGTGGACAGGCTGCCAGAGCCTTCCGC
>JBHEOD010000048.1:23505-23858 GCA_046261745.1 Binatia bacterium | reverse complement strand
GGCATGGAGGATGCTGAATAGGCGCGGAATAGCCGCGTCTGACCGCCAGAACCGCGGCCTTCGGCGCGCGGTGCACTTCACAGCCGGCGCCGGTCCGGCGCGTAACAGGAGTCTCCTTCGCGATGCAGTTTTCGAAAGCCGTCCCCTCCTCCTCTGAGCGAAGTTCCAAGCCATCGTCGACCAAGCGCTCCGTGGGTACTCTTGTCACCGCGGCGCTCGGCGCCCTCCTGGGCAGCCTCCTCACCCTGCATTTCGTCGCGCCCTCGCCGCCCTCCGGGACGGGCGGTTTCTCCCTTCTGCAGCCCGGCAACGCGCAGGCGCACTATCCGGCGGTCGATCTTGCCGAGATCGCC
>JBHEOD010000048.1:317-23495 GCA_046261745.1 Binatia bacterium | reverse complement strand
ATGCAGGATCTTCCCTTCCGCGGAACCCCCTTCGAGGACTTCTTCCGCGGGCAACCCGCGCCCCCTGCCGTGCCGCGCGCCGGAAGCGGTTCGGGCTTCATCATCAGTCCCGACGGTCACGTCCTGACGAACAACCACGTCGTGGACGGCGCCGATGAGATCAGGATCACGCTGGCCGACGGCCGCGAGTTCGATGCCGAGATGATCGGCGCCGACCCGCAAAGCGACGTCGCGGTGATTCGCCTCAAGGCCAAGCCGTCCGGCCTCAAGGCCCTGCCCTTCGGCGATTCCTCCGCGCTGAGACTCGCCGACACCGTGCTCGCCATCGGCAATCCGTTCGGCGTGGGCCAGACGGTGACCATGGGTATCGTCTCGGCCACCGGACGCGCCAACCTCGGCATTGCCGACTACGAAGACTTCATCCAGACCGACGCGGCCATCAATCCCGGCAACTCCGGCGGCGCGCTGCTCAACGTGCGCGGCGAACTCATCGGCATCAACACCGCCATTGCCAGTCGAACGGGAGGGTACCAGGGCGTCGGCTTCGCGATTCCTTCCAACATGGCACGCGCAATCATGACCAGCCTGAAGACCACCGGGAAGGTGGAGAGGGGCTGGCTCGGCGTGGCCATCCAGAACCTCGACCGCGAGATCGCCGAAGCGATGGGAATCGACCAGGCGCAGGGCGTGCTCGTGGCCGACGTGACAAAGGACGGACCGGCCGAGAAGGCCGGCATTCGTCGTGGCGACGTGATTCTCTCGGTCGCAGGGCGCGCCGTGAAATCGACCGGCGAGCTTCGCAACATCGTTGCGTCTCACGCCGCCGGCAAGGACGTGACGGTCACGGTGATGCGCGACAAGAAGCAGCGCGAGATCGACGTGGAACTCGGCGCACTGGCGGCAACCAACGACGCGCCGTCGTCCACCCCCGGCCGGCTCTCCGGCGAAGGACTTCTCTCGGGCCTCGCGCTTGGGGAGCTCAATGCCGAGAACCGCAGGAGGTTCGAGATTCCCGCCCGGATCGACAGCGGCGTGGTCGTCACCGATCTCGACCGGCGCAGCGCCGTTGCCAAGGCCGGCGTACAACCGGGCGACGTCATCATCCAGGTGGACCAGAATCCGGTCGAGAACGTGAAGGACTTCCGCCGCCACGCCGACAAGGCTGGAGATTCCAAGAGTGCGTTGTTGCTGGTGTCGCGAGCGAGCGGCACGATCTTCATGCTGGTGAAGAAGTAGCCCGAGAATAGGTTCACGGGAGAAATGGAGTCAGACCCTCATTTAAATGCCCCGTTGATTGGGGTCTGACCCTTTGGCGGACCGGATCAGGCGCAGTCCTTCTCGCGTGCGCGCAATGGCGGTGGCCGCTGTCGCGAGCGCGATAAACCACGTCATCGCCGCGAACGTGGGGTACGAGCCCTGCAGCGACGCGGGCCACAAACCGTCGAGCGGCGCACTCAGGATCGACGCCGCGCTGTAGAGCACAAGGCGTTCGGGGCGCTGCATCAGCCCACTGCGAAGGTCACTTCCGAGCGCCTCGGCCTTCGCCCTGGCATACGGAACGATTCCGGCGGCTCCGAACGCGACAAGCGCAGCGGTCAGGTTCCACGGGCTATCGCGGAACAAGAAGGCCGCCGCGCCAAAACACAGCGCGTCCGAGAAGCGATCGAGCGTCGAATCCAGGAACTCTCCGCCGCGATTCGCCACGCCGCGCCGCCGCGCGACGCGGCCGTCGAGAAAATCGAAGCCCGACGAGCCGAGCACCAGCAGCCCGCCCACCGTGAGGTCGCCGGCGCCGATCGTGAATGCGCCGAGGCAGCACATCGCGAACCCGGCCATCGTCAGCGTGTCCGGCGAAGCGCCACCGGCAGCAAAGAGGCGCTCCAGGGGTCCGGCCGCCCAGGCGAATCCCTGTCGCACGGTACTGCCGAGAAGGGCCGAATGGCCTCGACGCGCGAGCTCAGCATCGACCGGGGCGTTGCCCAGCATTGCGCGCACCGCGTAGACGATCACGCCGACAACGACGTAAACGAGCGGCGACACGAGCAGGCCAACGATAACGATGCGGTCCAGCGATACACTCATGGGAGCCGGCGCGGGCTATACCGACCGAGCGGCGGCGCCACAAGGCCCGTGCGTGCACGTGTGCCGACAGTGCCTCTGCCACCAGTTCTTCGACGATGCCGGCTCGGGGATGGAGGCGTGCGCGGGCCGTTACGCGCTGGACCACGACGCCGTTGCCGATGCCGGCCGAAGCGCGTGGCGAATGATCGCTGAATAGCATTCGCCATCAGAGAACGGGCGCGAGCTTGCCGCTCGCGCCCCGTCCCTCGTTGGTGCGGCCTGAGAGGACCTTTTCCTCAGTACACCTTGGTCGCCGGCCCCTCGAAGCACTCGTCCACGGCGCGGAGCGTGACATTCGTCGTCGCGATCGACTCATCGGCACCCGGCGCGATCCAGGCGGCGTTGGTCTTGACGATGATGCGGTGGAGTCCCGTCTTCAGCAGCTTGACGGTCGCACGCGTGACGCCGCTGGTACCCTTGGCCGCCTTGAACTTGTACGTGCTGCCGCTGTTGTTCACGGTGAAGCTCGTATCGGCCACGCCGCCGAAGAAG
Source organism: Binatia bacterium (assembly GCA_046261745.1). Lineage (GTDB taxonomy): Bacteria > Desulfobacterota > Binatia > UBA1149 > CAITLU01 > DATNBU01. The sequence continues at coordinate 20,882 of JBHEOD010000048.1, read as the reverse complement.
ATCCTTCCGTCGCCGTCGGCCGCCTCCACCGACAACACGCCTCCGGCGAACGGCGTCGAGAGCATCAGGTCCGCCTTGAACAGCAGGCGACCGCGCGCGTCCTTGAGAGAGGCCCTCCTGAAGATCACGCCGGCCTCGGTGGTCGCGCAGGGCACGCTGAGCGAATTGGCAGGGTCGCTGCCGACGTCGGTTTCGTCCGCATCGCCGTAGCCGTCGAGGTCGCGGTCGATGCCGATCCGCTCGCCTTCGCCCACGGGGACGGCCGTGAACGTAAGTTCCTGGCCCGGCGTGGCGGCCAGCGCGAGCAGCGTCGCCTCGGCAACGAGGCCGTCGGAAGCGCGATCGCTCGAGAACTGCCCGCCGCCCTCATAGTACCAGCCCCGCTCGTCGCCGCCGATCACGCCCTTGACGATCGCGTCGCAGTCGTTCTGATCGGCGCGCTGCAGGATCAGGTCCACGCGCACGTCAGCATCGGCTCCGCTCGTGGAGCTGACCGTTGCCTGCTGACCCACGATGGACCGGTGATTGCTGTCGAACGCGAGCATGAAGCTTTCCATGTCCCGGCGCTCACTGTCATTCAGGAAGCCGACATTCGGCAACCCACCACCGGCGGGATTGAACACGGTGGCCTGGAAGAACCGGAAGACCGTGTCGATGCTGCCATCGTGCAGGAAGCCGAAACCGCGCACCTGGTCACCTTTGTGAGCGTTGTCTCCCGGGTTGAGGAACGGCTCGGGGGCATTCCCGAACATGCCGACCTTCTGGTACATGTTGCGAAGGTGCGCGACCTTGAAGTGCTGGGTCTCGTTTTCGAAGGTCGACCGACCGTCGCTGCCGAAGAAGCCCGGTCGCTCCACACTGGAGTTGCCGACGGGATTGAGCACGTGGCAGCCGTTGCACTTCTGGATGGTGTCGATCGTGCGATTGAAATAGATCGACTGGGCCGATCCCTGCGCGGGAGTGAGTGAATTGTTCAACGCCCGGACCGGATTGGGCGGATACATCACCTGCAGGATGAAGTCGGTGAACTTCTGCATGTCCGCCTCGGCCAGCTCCTCGCTGCGCCCGATCAATCCGACGAATGCAGGATTGAACTGATTGAACGCGGCCACTTCGTCGTAGGCGCCTTCGTTCGGCTGGGCATTCGGCTCGTTGAAACCGCCGTTGCGGTCGCCGCGCCAGTGCATCGGGCCGTGGTTGTCCATTCCGCGCAGGCTCTGCGTGGTCATGGGGCCCTTCATCGGGTGAAAATCCGTGTTGCCAAGCTGGAAGATGAAATCCTGCGGGTTCAGGACCACCTCGTCGTCCGGATTGCCGAGGTCCCATGCCAGGGCATCGAAGTCGCCGAAGATATGGCAGGACGCGCAGGCCTGGTCGCCTCGCGCGGATGTGAAGCTCGCGTCGTAAAGGAAGGGACGTCCCTCGACCACGCTGGCCGGCTCGGGATTGTGAAGCGCGACGTGCGACGTCTCCATTCCCGTCGCAGTGCTGACGGTGGAAATGGAGTTGTCGAAGCGGGTGAGCACGTACAGGCGCGAGTTGTCCTCGTCGAGCACGAGACCCGACGGGCCGCCGCCGGTGACCGTGAACTGGGTGCCGGACTCGCCGGGCACGAACGTGTCGGCCTCGAGCTCGGCGGTGTCGAACATGCCGATCTTGCTGGAGCCGAAGGCGGTGACGAACAACGTGGAGCCGTCGCCGCTGAACTGCATGTCGAGCGGAAAGGCGAGACTGGCCGCGTTGGTGGCGTTCGGAACCGGGTCGAACGGATTCAGGTCGTAGTCGATGTGCTTGTTGAGGTGACGTGTCGTCACCGTCTCGGCCACCGGGTCGATGATGCTGATGCGGCTTTCGACCAGGTGTCCGCGCACGGTGGTGTCGGCGAAGATGCCGGGGCCCTCGAAGCGCACCTCGTTGAAAGCCTCGAGGTTGCTGACGAACACTTTTCCATCGGCGGGATTGACGGCCATGTTGAACAGCGTCGTGCCCACGTGCGGGAAACGACCCGGCGTTCCCGCAACCTGCACGGGCGGATTCTGCGTCGCATCGATTGCAAACACGTCGTAGTCGGGAAGGTTGAAACGCACCTGGCTCGAATGGTCGGTGCCGAGTTCGTCCACCCACTGTGCACCGTTGAACTTCACGATCAGACCCACTTCGGGGCGGGGATCGCCGTGGACGTCGGTATCGGGCGGCGGCAGGGCCCTCGCGGGGCGCGGCATGATCGGGACACCCGAGCCGTTGTTGACGTTGGGCACCATGCCCTCGCCGAGCACCGTCGTCTGGTTGCCCGAGAAGAACACGCCGGCGTACACGCGCGAACCGTCGGCGCTGACGGCCAGCGGACGCGGCGTATCGCCGAAGAGCTGGATGATCGTCTCCTCATCGCCGCCGAAGCTCGCGCCGAGGTTGTTCGCGTCGAACACCCACACGTCGGCGCGACCGACTCCCGCGGTGGTGAACTGCGGATCGTACGGGACGTTCTGTCCGCGATGCGCCGTGGTGATGAACGCATGGTCGAAGAGCGGTCCCGCGAACACGATGTCGCGGGGTTCGTCGCCGACCGTGAGGCTGCGCGTGACGCGCGGGGCATCGATGTCGGTGAGGTCGACGACGCTGACGCTGTCGGAAAGGTGGTTGACCACCCATACCTCGGTATTGGTACGAGCGGCCACGGCCACCGGCTCGAGGCCCACCGGCACGGAGGTCACGTGGACGAGCCCGCCGGCTTCGATGTCGAAGATCTCGAGGCGGTTGTCGGGCGTATTGCAGACGAAAAGCCGGTTTCCGTCCGGAGACTTGGCCAGAGGCCGGACCTGCCCGCTTTCGAAGGTCACGAAGGCCCCCGCCGGTTCCACGTGCGTTCCAAGAGCCACGGCAAGGCCGAGCGCTCCAGCAAAGAGCCTGAAATGGTTCATCAAATCTCCTCCCTCACGATTCTGCACGGACAGTGCAGAAATCCGCCGCCACTATGCCGGGAGTTTTATTCTTCTTTCAAGGCTGAAAGTACGCCCGACACATCTCCGGCGAGCCGGCGCACGTCGTGGCTCAGCGCGTCAACCGCCAGGCGCTCAGTCGAAAGTGACCACGCTGCGGATGGACTCGCCGTGGTGCATCAGGTCGAAGGCCCGGTTGATGTCGGCCAGCGGCATCACGTGGGTGATGAGGTCGTCGATATTGATGCGGCCTTCCATGTACCAGTCGACGATGCGCGGCACGTCGGTGCGACCCCTGGCGCCACCGAAAGCCGTGCCCTTCCAGACCCGACCGGTCACGAGCTGGAACGGGCGCGTCGCGATCTCTTCGCCCGCACCCGCCACGCCGATGATCACGCTTGTGCCCCAACCCTTATGACAGCACTCGAGGGCCTGGCGCATCACGTCGACATTGCCGATGCACTCGAAGCTGAAGTCGGCTCCGCCGCGCGTGAGGTTCACGAGCCACGGCACGAGGTCGCCCTCGACCTCCTTGGGATTCACGAAGTGCGTCATTCCGAACTTCTCGGCCAACGCTTTTCTTGCTGGGTTGACGTCAACACCGACGACCATGCCCGCGCCGGCCAGGCGAGCTCCCTGAACCACGTTGAGGCCGATGCCTCCCAGGCCGAACACCACCACGTTGTCGCCCGGCCGTACTTTCGCGGTGTTGATGACGGCGCCGATCCCGGTCGTCACGCCGCAGCCGATGTAGCAAACCTTGTCGAACGGCGCGTCCTTGCGGATCTTCGCGAGCGAGATCTCGGGCACCACCGTGTAGTTCGAGAACGTCGAGGTGCCCATGTAGTGCAGCAGCGGCTTGCCGCCTAGCGAGAAACGGCTGGTCGCGTCGGGCATCAGCCCACGCCCCTGCGTCTCGCGGATCGACTGGCACAGGTTCGTCTTGCCGCTCGTGCAGTAGTCGCACTGGCGGCACTCGGGAACGTACAACGGGATCACGTGATCCCCCTTCGCGAGACTCGTGACACCCGCGCCCACGTCGACGACCACGCCCGCTCCTTCATGGCCGAGGATGGACGGGAAAAGCCCTTCGGGATCCTTCCCCGAAAGCGTGTACGCGTCGGTGTGGCAGATGCCGGTCGCACGAATCTCGACCAGCACCTCCCCCCGGCGAGGACCTTCGAGATCGACGGTTTCGATCGAGAGCGGCTCGGCGGGTGCATGGGCTACGGCGGCTTGAACCTTCATGGCAATCCTCTTTCCGGAAATGTGGGTGCGGACTGGTCAACGCGACGGCGCGAATCGCGGCGCCACGCCAGCAGCGCGAGCAGCAACGTGACGGCGGACAGCAGGTTGTACCCTTTTTCGCGTGCGCTGCGTTCGAATTCCAGCCTCACGCTTTTCGCGCCCTGCGGCACATCGAAGGCAACGTAGCGCGCCGGGGACGCGCGCGTCGGCACGCGCACGCCGTCCACGCGGGCCGTCCAGTTGGGATGCCAGTTGACCGCCGCCGTCGCCGCGCGAACCGGACGGCCGCCGGCAACGTCGACCGCCCACGTGATGCGCTCGGGCGAATGATCCATGCCAACGACGCGCAGGCCTGGCGCGTGCAGCCGCCGGCCGCCGTCGCGCAGCCGGTAGACCGCGACGGCCAGGGGCTCTCTCGGCTTGCCGTGGCGCGTGGTCGAACGGCCGCGCTCGGGCACTTCGTACTCGAACCCAAGCTCGAAATCCTCGCTGCCGGTCAGTCCCATCCTTGCTTCGAGGCGGGACACGATCACGTGGGAGACGCCGGCCGAACGCAGCGCGGTCGCGTTCCGCTTCATCTCCAGGTGAAGGTTGTCGAGTTCCACGCGGCCGGCCCCGCGCGACGACTTCGACAGTTCCGCCTGGTCGCCGCCGAGCGTGTGGAGGCCGGTGTCGAGGTTGAGGAAGCTGACCACGCTGCGTGCGCCCAGAACTTCCTGCGGAAAGAGCAGGCGTGGAACGGCCACGACCGCGGGCGGCTTCACGTTCTCGCGCAGCCACCCGACGAGTTCGCGATAGATACGATGCTCGTAAGCGTCCACCATCGATTCGGTTCGCACGAAGCGGCGCTGCCTCGTGATCTCCGGCATCGCCACCAGGAACACGGCCGCCAGCACGAGCGGCGGTCCCACCTTGAGCAAGGCCGGCCGGCCGATCGCCGCGCGCTCGCCCGCCCTCAGCATCGCGTCGACGGCAAATCCCACGAAGACGGATTGCAGCAGTGCCGCGTACGGCAGCGCGCGCGGCCTCACCAGGATATCGAGGGCTCCACCGATCCAGTCCGGTTCCCAACCCTGCTCGTTGGCGCCGCCAAGAAGCGCCGTCACGAAGAGCACGATCGCGCTGATCGCGAGCGGGAGGCTGCCGCGACGCACGGACCAGGCTGCGGCCGCGAGCGCGGCCAGCGCCAGCGGCTGCGCACCGAAGAGGGTTCCCATCAGGAAGCGATCGAAGCGCTCCCGGTCGTTGCCCCACCCGACGGCCTGCCCTGCGATGTCGTGCAACTCGAGGCTTGGGAACAACGAATGTCCGGCGATCAGCAGCACCGCCGACGCCACCAGCGCGTAGCGCAGCAGCGGCCACGGATGCCGAAACCTCACGGCGAGTCCGGCAGCAACGAACCCCGCGGTAGCCAGCGCGTAGGCGCCGGTGATGAAGTGAACGATCAGCACCGCGGCCAGCACCACCACCGCGCGCCACGGCGAACGGTCGCGGTGGATCAGCACTCCGAGGATCTCGGGCCACGCGATCGCGAAACCCAGAACCCCCGCGCTTTGCAGCAGCAGTCCGACGCCGAACGCTCCCTGGATGCCGTACCCGAGCGACGAGCCGAACGTGATGCTCGCGAGCGCGGCCACCGCCGCGCCGCGCCTCGTCACGCCGAGACGAAGCGCCATCAGCGCCGTCGCCGCCGGAAGCGCGACGACCGGCAGCACGTACCAGGCCTTGAAGACCTGCTCGATCGTCGCCACGTGCGAGAGCAGCAGCGCCGACGCGCCGATCAGGAAGAAGTATCCGTACGACTGGAACAGAAAGAGCTGGGCGCCGAGGTACCACCACGGCGACCATCCGTCGACGTGCCCCGAAGGGAGAAACTGCCCGGCCATCACCACGCTGCGAAGCAGGTGTCTCGGGGCGTCGAGGTTCACGATGCGGCCCGCAGAGAACGCCGGCCACACCACCCATATCGCGAGCGCCGTGCACAGGAGCAGGCTGATCGAAAGCGGCGTGGCCAGCCGACTGCCGCGCGCCGTCACTACCAGCGCGCCAGGTTCGCCGCGCGCGCGCGGTGGTAGTGCGCATCCCCGAAGAACGCCCTGTCAAAGATCGAGCGACGCAGCCACAGGTGAAGGTCGAACTCCCACGTGAAGCCGATGCCGCCGTGCAGTTCGGTGGAGTCGCGCGCCGCCCGGTCGAAGAGATCGGTCGAGAACGACTTGGCAAGTGCAGCGTGGCGAGCCGATTCGGCGGGAATTCGATCGAGCGCATGCGCAGCGTACCACCACAGCGACAGGGACGGTTCGAGTTCGACGGCCAGGTTGGCGAGCTGGTGCTTGACGGCCTGGAACGCGCCGATCGGCTGGCCGAACTGCTCGCGGGTGAGCGCGTAGTCGCGCGCCATCTCGAGGCAGCGCTTCGCGCCGCCGTAGGCGTCGGCGGCCACGAGCACCAGCGCGGCGTCGCGCATCTTCTCGAACGCCTTGCGGCCGCCGATGCGCCGCGCCTCGGCTCCTCGATACTCGACGGCGCAGAGGCGGCGCGTCAGGTCGTTGCCGGACAGCGGCGTCGTCACCACCGTCGCGGCATCGCGCTCGACCAGCCAGACACCGACGCCGTCGCTGTCGGTGGCCGCCACCAGGTGTGCGTCGCAAATGCCAGCGTACGGCACGAGAAACTTGCTCGCGCGAAGCTTTCCGTCTGCCACGACAGCCGCGATCTCGCGCTCGTCCCATCGGCCCCCGGCTTCGCCGACCGCAGCCGTTGCGAGGATTTCGCCCGACGCGATGCGCGGCAGCCACTTCGCGGCCGCGTCGTCGTCGTCGCCGGCGGCCAGTGCCACCGTCGCCATCGCCGTGCCCAGGAAGGGACCGGGCGCGCAAGCATGGCCCATTTCCTGCGAAACGAGCGCAAGGGCGAGGAACTCCGCTCCCATGCCTCCGTGCGACTCGGGCACGCCGAGCGCGCCAACGCCGAGATCCATGAGTCCCTGCCAAAGCTCGGCGTCGTGCCCGCTGTCGCTTTCCATCACCGCCCGCACGCGCGTGCTCGGACAGCGCTCGGTCAGGTAGCGCCTCACGGTGACGGCCAGTGCCTTTTGTTCCTCGGAGAGTCCGAAATCCATCGTCTGTATTCCTGGAGCGTTGTCGCCGGGACGGGCGCGAGTTTCAGCGTTTCTGCGACGGGTCGCGCGGCATGCCGAGGCCGCGCTCGGCGATGATATTGCGTTGCACGTTGGCAGTGCCGCCGGCGATCAGGATGCCGAGCGACCACAGGTACGCGTGCACGAACATGCCCATGGCCGGGGCTTCGGCCTCGCCGGGGGCCAGCGCGGCGCCGTCGCCGGTCACGTCCATCGCAAGGCGTGCCATCTCGTAGGTGAGCTGGGTGCCGTAGAGTTTCGGCACCATGCCGGGAAGCCCCGGCTCCTCGCCCCTGGCCTGCATGGTCAGCAGGCGCATCGCGTGCAGTTCCGCGGCGATTAGTTTGGTCTCCACCTCGACGAGGCGTCCGCGAATCACCGGATCCTCGATGGCGGGTTTGCCGCGGCGGTCGATCGCGCCTGCCAGCATCACCAGCCCGTCGAGCGTGCGGCGGTTGATGTCGGTATCCCCGATCAACGCGCGCTCGTATTTGAGCGTCGAGCGACTGACGATCCATCCCTTGCCGCGTTCGCCGACGATGCTCGCGCGCGGCACGCGAACGTTGTCGAAGAAGACTTCGTTGAAGTCGGCCTCCCCGGTGATCTGCCGCAGCGGGCGCACGGTGATGCCGGGCGTCTTCATGTCGATCAGGAGGTAGCTGATGCCGTCGTGCTTACCGGCGTCGGGTTCGCTGCGCACCAGCGCGAACATCCAGTCGGCCTCGACGGCATTCGACGTCCATATCTTCTGCCCGTTGATGACCCATTCATCGCCGTCGAGCTCCGCACGCGTGCGCAGGGAAGCGAGGTCGCTGCCGGCACCGGGTTCGGAGTAGCCCTGGCACCAGAGCACCTCGCCGAGAAGGGTGCGGCGGATGAAATCGCGCTTCTGCTGCTCGGTGCCGTGCTCGAGCAATGTGAACACCAGCATCGAGGGTCCCTGCCCCACCATCTCGCGCGGCGCCTTCGCGCGTTTGAACTCCTCGCGGATGATGGCCGACTTGAGGGGATCGAAGGCCTGCTCGCCGCCGCCCCATTCCCGCGGCACGTTGCGGTACAGATACCCGGCCTCGATGGCACGGGTGCGGAACGCCGTCACCCGCGCGTCGGGCCTGGCGATGCGCCCGATGAGCGCGTCGCCGCCGCCGTGAGCGGCGCGATCCGCGGCGCTCCACTCGGCATCGAGGAAGGCGCGCACGCCGGCGCGCCAGGTTTCGTATTCGGCGCTGTAACTGAGGTCCATTTTCTCTCCAGCTGACTCGGCCCCTTGATCGTCAGGCCGTACGGTTCACGGCCCGGATCGCGCAGCACCCGCGCTGCTATCCGAGGGACTGCCCTCCGGCAACCTCGCCGCCACGCCGGCCCGCGACGGCGTGGCGAGAACCGTGATGCGCGAAGTTGGCCGCGCCTTTGGCCGCGCGTCGCGGCCAAAGGCTGTCGACGCACGCCGGCGTGTTGCCACGCCCCGCCCCGCGGTCATACTCCGCCGCCGGGGAGAGTGGATGGGAGACGCAGGCCCCCGTGGGAGGATCTGACGCTATGCCGTCGGTCAGTGCCGAGGCAAGAATCCTGGCCGCGGCAGATCTGCTCGCGCGCAACTGCGACCGCATGACCTTCGGCGGCGGCGCCGCGTTCGTCTACAATCCGCTTTCGTATGCCCGCGCCGGCTTTGCCGCCTATGTGGAACGTTTCGCCGCCGCGCCGAAGCGAGTGGTCCTCGTGGGCATGAACCCCGGGCCCTTCGGCATGGTGCAGACGGGCGTGCCTTTCGGCCACGTCGGCTTGGTGCGCGACTGGATGAACATCGACGTCGCGATCGGCAAGCCGGGGCGCGAGCATCCCAAACGTCCGGTGACAGGCTTCGCGTGCACGCGATCCGAGGTGAGCGGTGCGCGGCTGTGGGGCTGGGCCCAGTCGCGCTTCGGAAGGCCGCAAAAGTTCTTCAAGGATTTCTTCGTCCTCAACTTCTGCCCGCTGGCGTTCGTGGAACAGAGCGGTCGCAACCTCACTCCCGACAAGCTGGCAGCAGCCGAGCGCGCCGCATTGTTCGAGGTGTGCGACGTTTCGCTGGCCGAATGCGTCGACGCACTCGAACCGGATTGGCTCGTCGGAGTCGGCGCATTCGCCGCCGCGCGCATCGCACCGCTGGCCGCATCGCGCGGCATCATCGGCGGGGTCATTCCGCATCCGAGCCCGGCCAGCCCGGCTGCCAACCGCGGCTGGAACGCAGCCGCCGAGAAGGCGCTCGCGAAACTGGGGATCACGTTGCCGGACGGGCCGGCGCCCGGAGCCGTCGCGTGATCGACACCACCGACCTCCGCCGGCGCGCGGATCTCGCTGCCCGCCGAGCGCCGCGACGAATGGTCACGTTCGTGTGCACGCCCGTGGTTGCCGCGTGCGCATGCGTGGCGCTGCTGTCGGCCTCCACCTGGCACAACGGCAGCACGCACATCGAGGATGTTTCCTCCACGCTGATGGGCATTCGCCAACTCGTCTCCGGAGACAGCGAACACTACCTCGCGATTGCCGACTCTCTTCGCGAAGGGGACTGGCGCATGCGCCACGTCGAACCCACCGGCGCGGCGGATCGCGCGCACCGCCAGCCCGGCTACTCGGCGCTGCTTGCGCTGGCCGGCAGCCTCGGAATTCAAGGCGCGCCGGCGCTTGCCCGCGTGAACGTGGCGGTGGTGATTGTTTCGCTGTGGATCGCGTTCTTCGGCGTGCGGCTGGCCACGGGTTCCTCTCTTGCGGGCCTGCTCGCGGCAGCGGTCCTTTACGACGCGCGTTTCCTTTTTGACATCGCCACCGAGCGGTTACTGACCGAACCTCTCTACGTGGCCGTTGCCATCGGCGCGGTCGCGGCCTGCATGACATATGCGCGGCGGCCCGGCGCCGTCTCGTTGCTGCTCGCGGCGGCGCTTGCCGGTCTTGCCTACGACGTGCGGGTCAACGGCCTGTTCCTGGCGGTGACACTCGCCGTCGGGATGGTCTTCGTGGATGTGCTGCGCGCGCGTCGTGCCGACCCGGACCTGGCAGCGGCCGACGTCACACTGCACCTTCCGATTGCTGCGTACGCCGCTGCGCTCGCCCTGTTTGCGATCGTCACGACGCCGAGTTGGCTGCCGCGGACCATCTACACGGGAAACCCCCTCTACCACGGCTACCTGTCCAACTATCTGTGGGTGGACGATTACGAGCGCGCCCACGTGCCCGGTCCGCCGCAATTCTCCTTCTCTATTTACGCGGCCGAGCACAGCGCGGCGGACGCCGCCCGGCGCATGGCGTGGGGCATGCAGCGGGTATTCCTGGAAACGCCGCGCGACAAGTTCGGGATCGTCACGACGGCAGCGTTGCTGGCTGCTGTGCTGGTCTTGCTCGCCCTGCGCGACACGGCGGGAATCGTGATCGCGTGCGCGGCGGTGTGCCAGGCCCTCCCGCTGGCGTGGACCGCGCTCGCAAATCCTGCGAGGCGGCTACCCGCGGCCGCGCTGCTTCCGTTCGCGGCCGTCGTCATCGCCGCCGCCGCCGCCGCGCTCCTTCGACACGCGCGCCGACGAACGCGCGCGCAGGGTTCTGCGAGTCCGACGGCTGCCGCCGATCCATCCTCCGGTCCCAGCCGCGAACCTTCCGCCACCGATCGCACGTGAGCACGGGCCGCTGGCGGGGAATCCGTACCTGTCACGGATTTGCGGGCTGGGGCGCAAAAAAAAGCCGGCCCGTGTTTCCACGGACCGGCCTCGTCATTCCTCCAGACAGTCGGAGGCTTAGTTGAACGCGTAACCCACGGAGAGCGACACCGACATGTAGTCGTAGTTGTTGACGTCGGACGTGAGCGGAAGCACGTAGGCCACTTCCGGCGCAATAAAGACCTGCTCGGTCGCGTAGAAGTCCGCGCCGATACCGAAGCGCATCCCGAAGCCGTAGCCTTGGTCGACGCCGTTGCCGGAGTTCTTGCCGCCGACCGGGTCGAACTGGGTCGGGGATCCGTTGAAGCGGCTGAGCTGCCAGTTGTTTCCGTGATCCCCGCGGATGAGACCGCCGCCGACCGACAGGTACGGCTCGCAGAAACCCTGGATCGGATAGAACTTCACCATCGGCATGAGCGACCACGCCTTACGATCGGTGCTCTGGTTGCGGCCGCCAGCGTCGGAGTCGAACTCGACGATGTGCTCGGCGAACAACTCGACTGCCACCATCTCGTGGAAGCGGTAACCGACGCGGGCGTTCCAGCCCCAGCCGTACGTCGTGTTGACCTGGTGTACGTCGCCTTCGAAGAACTCTTTGGCGTACACGCCACCTGCGGCGATGTACGGGTACGGAGAGAAGTCATCCACCTCGACGACTGTCTCGGCAACGGGCGGCGCCGAGCGCGGAATCTCTTCGGCCTGCTCGGGCTCTCCGTATGCGCCGGCCATGGCCACCGACGCCGTGCCGAAGATCGCCACGGCGCAGAACAACGAACTCACACTCTTCATCTTCATGGGAAGTCTCTCCTTTGACCTTGTCTCGATTCGAATCGCCCGGCGTACGCTGCATGCCGGTGGGCATACTCCCGCGGGGTCACCCCTTGGGTAACGCCCTGTCGCATCCAACGCCTACAGGATCGAGAGTTTACCTTAGAACGGCTGCGAGTCACGCCCAGACCATGCACAAAAACGCCGAGACGGGGGCGTCGCCGGTCACAATCGCGTCGGATGGACCCGGACACGAGGCCTCCGCGGAGCAACGAGGGCGCCTCCCGGCAACTGTGATGGCAGGCAAAACAGGCCGAAAACCGGTATCTTTTCCGCTTTCTCGGCAGGCCGACCGCTGCCCGGCGAGTCGGCTTCGGGCCTCTTGGCTGCGGGGGCCGGATCCGGCGTGATTTCGCGCACGTCGACCCAAAATGCGCCTCACGACCGGCACGAAAGGTCCCCGGCCGGTGCGGCTCGGGTGTGGATTTGCGCACCATCGCCTTGGGGGTGTTCCCCCAACCGGCACCGCATGCCGGGATTTTCCGCGCTGAGGCGCGACCGGCAAGGACTACCCCCTGGCGCCAGAACGTCGTGCTTCAGGCGCAGCTTGGGCATGGGCTGTCGCAAGGGGAGGTAGCAGGCCGAGGCCATCGTTCTCGGCGCGCCGACCGCCTTGCCGTGGCACGGGCGGCGGCGGCCGGAGGGGGCCCCGCATGCCGCAGGGCTATTCCGGCAGCGGGATCACCATGCTCGCGCGGTGAGCCGCGACACCTTCGACGGCAAGCAGCAGCAGTGCCGCCCATACGAGCGAGAATCCAATCCAACGATCGTGACCGAACGGCTCTCCATAGATGAGCACGCCGATGGCCAGTTGAAGCGTAGGTGCGATGTACTGCAGGAGCCCCACCCACAGCAGCGGAATTCTCTGCGCCGCCGACGCGAACATCAGCAGCGGCACCACGGTGACGGCTCCAGCTCCGAGCAGCAAAGCGTCGGTCAGGCCCGCGCGGTGCAGGAAGGCCGCATGACCGGCCTGTTCACTCCAGAGGAGAAGTGCCGCGGCCGGAAATGCCAGCAGGCCGGTTTCGATCGTCAGGCCCTGAACCGAACCGAGCGGCGCCCGCTTCTTCACGAGACCGTACAGCGCGAAGGTTCCGGCCAGCAGCAGCGAGATCCACGGTACCTGCCCGTGCGAGAGGGCAACGTAGAGCACGCCCGCCCCTGCCAGCGCCACCGCCACCCACTGCAGCGCACGCAGACTTTCTCCCAGCACGAACACCGCCAGCAGCACGCTCAGCAGAGGGTTGATGAAGTACCCCAGGCTGGTCTCAACGATGAATCCGGCGCCGACCGCCCAGATAAAACCGAACCAGTTGACCGCAATAAGAAGGGACGCCGTCGCATAAGTCGCGAGCACGCCCGGCCGAAGCAGCGCCGCCCTCAGCTCCCCTGCCTGCCCCGAAGCCGCCACGAATACCGCCAGCATGAGCGCCGACCAGACAATGCGATGACTGATGACCTGTAGCACCGGCACATCGGCCACGAGCTTCCAGTACAGCGGGAACACGCCCCACGAAGCGTAAGCCCCAACCCCGTACAAGAACCCCCGTTGCTCGCGATCCAACTTTCCATCCCTCGCAAGCGGAGCGAACGACCGGGCGGCCGACGAAGCAGATGGACCCTTATGCACGTCCCGCCCCCCGCGCGTGCAACTACCTGAGAACGCGGCGCAGTGCTTCAGCTTCCCCGGCGAGCAACTCGAGCTGCGCGGAGATCTCCGTGTTGTCACGGCAGGCCGATCTCGCGTCGAGGAGAGCGTCTTCTGCCACCGAAAGAAGGGACTCGGCACGCGTCGTTCCGCCCGCGCGAACGCTGTCGCGTACCTCGCGGAAGGCATGGCCGGCGACGCGTGTTTCGGCGGCGCAGCGTCGCGCCTGTGCCAGATCGTCGACCGTGGGCGCGTCTTCGGACGCGAACGCGACGACGGCCGGAGCCAGGAGCAAGGATAGTGCGGCGCCAGCCGCGAAAATGGTTCTCATCACCTTGGTCTCCGTCCAGTCCGCTGCGTGGTTCCCGGCAAAAGGGGCGGCCGGTCGGCGCGCGAAAGTTCGTCTCTGGATCAAGCGCGAGCCCTCGGATAGTCCAGCGCAGGGCCCGGCGAGCTGCGCGCGACCGTGGCACTGGAGCGGCGCGACGGCAATCGCCACGACGGAGGTACGAGTGAGAACGAGCGGCAGGCTGATCAACCGGCAGGGCGACGCGCGATTCGGCGTCTTCCCGGAGCCGGTTTCCGAAGTGAACTTCCGCGACTACGACCTGCGGACGTCGATGGACCGGCGCGCGAACCCGATCTCCCGTCACTTCGGCTTCAACCAGTTCCAGTTCCTCGGCGGACTTTCCGAATCGCTCGTCTTCGGCTGTGCGATCGTCGACATAGGCTACGTCGGCCAGGCCTTCCTGTACTTCTATGAGCCGCTCACCCGGCGCTTCGCAGAGTTCAGTTTCCGGATGCCTCTGGCTTTCGGTACGCATTTCGACCAGCGACCGGAAGATGGAAGCGCAATCTTTCGCAGCGGCGAGAACCGCTTCGCGATGACGGCCACTTCCGAACCTCGCCAGCGACAGCTCTGGGTGAGGCTCGCGGGCGGCGTCGAAGTGGACGCGGTCTTCGACGAGGAGCAACCGCGAATCGATCCAATGTGGATCTCGACGCCGGCCGGCGCGAGCGGCTTCGTGTTCGCACGCAAGACCGCCGGTGCGCCGGTCAGCGGCATCGTGCGCTGGGAAGGCCGTACCATCGACCTCGCCGAAATCGGCGTGCTCGGGCACAACGACTGGTCGGCGGGCTACATGCGTCGTGAAACGTTCTGGAACTGGGGCTGCCTGGCGGGCCGACTTGCCGACAGCCGGATCGTCGGCCTCAACGTTTCCTGCGGCGTGAACGAGACCGGCCACTCGGAGAACTGCTTCTGGATCGACGGGGCGCTTCACCGCCTCGGGTGCGTGTCCTTCGAGTACGATCGTCGCAACCTGATGAAGCAGTGGCACCTCACCGACAGCAACGGTCGCCTCGACCTCGAGTTCACACCCGAAGGCTCCCACGCCGAGAAGGTGAACGCGCTCGTGATCGCCACCAACTTCCAGCAGATGTTCGGGCGCTACGGCGGCACCCTTCGCACCGAAGATGGCGAGACGATCGAAATACAGGGGCAACTCGGCTACGCCGAGCGCCATTACGCGAAGTGGTAAGCATGCACGCCAATGGGTGACGCCGGGGATCGTTCGTCGCCAGCCCCACGAGGGGGACAGTCGATTGATGCGTGCATCCCCGCCGCCTTTGCGTCAGACTCCATTCATCTGCTTCGGAGGTGGTTGATGGTGCGCAGTTCCCGAATCCTGTCCGCCCTGATCGCCTGTTCCGTACTGGCTGTCATTTCGGCCAACACCGCCGCGGCCCATTGCTGCCACGACGACCGCCGGCTCGGCAGCGCCAACCAGAGCGAGTTCCGTCGCGGACTTCACGGCATGGAGGGCGGACTCACGGACGAGCCGATCCAGCGCAATCCGCCGGCCGGTGGCGGCGGGCTCGACCGCACCGGGTCCCTGAACGAGGGCGGCCACGGCCAGATGCGCGGCGGCTCGCTCGGCAACTACGGCGCCGGCAGCCTCGGCGAGCGCGGCCCCGGCGGGCTCGGCACGCTCCAAGGCAACTCGATCCACACCCAGCCTCCTCGTCCGCGCTGAGTCCGGGGCCGGGTTCCTACTGCCCGTCGTTCTCGTAGAACACGTACGGCGTCGAGTAGTCGCTGACCTCGAAGTAAACCTTCTTCTCGCCCGGATCGGCCCGGTAGTTGAGGTTACGGTCGTGGATGCCGTAACCGAAGCGGTACGGCCTTGCCTTCTCGCGCCTGCCGCTCGTGTTCAGCGCCGTGCTGAGCTTGTCGATCTGGATGAAGCGCATCTGGATTTTCTCGCCGGCCAGCACGTCCAGCACGCCGTTGGTGCCGGTCCAGTTCTGAATCGACCGGCCGATCTGGTTCTGCGATTCCTGCGTGCAGCCCGCCGCGAGCGTCATTACGAGAATCGCGGCGACCATCGCGGCCGCTCTGCGACGCGGGCCGGCGGCGCGGCGCGAGAGATACGGGATAATCGTGTTCGTGGAAGGTGCTTTCATCGCTGCTCTCTCTCCGTGGCTTGCGGGCGCGGCGCCGACCCGCTTGCGGGAACGTTACGATACTCGAGCGAGGGCACGGCGCTGCCCCGGGTAACGTAGTAGCAGCAACCCTCGCGCAAAGTCACCCGCTACTCAGCCTCCTCCAACTCCGGCGTCGCATCGAACGTGTAACGCAGCCCTGCGCGAACAAGGCGGGGCGCCGCGATCGAAACCACGCCGTCCGCGCTGCGCCCCGACTCGATGGTTTCATCGAAGAGGTTCTCGGCGGCGACGAACACCTCAAAGCCCGCGCCGATCGTTCGCGCCACGAACGCATCCACCGCCACGAAGCGGTCCAGGCGGCGCGAGTTGGCATCGTCGTCATACTGTTCGCCGACCACGCGCATCTGCAGCGAAGCTCGCCACGGCCCGCCTTCATCGTAGTCGAATGCGATGGTTCCCTGGTGAAGCGGGACCTGCGGGATGCGGTTGCCCACCAGCGACGGATCTTCCCGCGCCGAATGAATCGACCCATCGCTGAAAAGGTAACCGAGTGTGGTCGAGAATCCGCCGCCGAGGTCGACGCCAAGCGCCGTCTCGATGCCGAGAATGTGCGTGCTGCCGAGGTTGCGACGCTGACGGCAGACGCCGCCCTCGGGCACGAAGCCGCACGGCTCCACCACGCCGCCGCCCTCGCCCACCGTCACATTGACAACGGGATCCTCGACCTCGTTCCAGAACAGCGTGGCCGACGAGCGCCAGCGCGACGAGCGGTGGTCGAATCCGGCTTCCACACCGAAAAGCTTCTCCGCGCTGAGCGCCTCGTTGGCCTCGGTGATGTCGTTGCGCACGCGAAAGGGCCGCACCTGCTCGTTGATCGTCGGAGCGCGGAAACCGCGGTAAACGGCCGAACGCAGCGTAAGCCCTGCGGTCGCAGCGAACGCGAGCCCGACGCGCGGGCTCAAGAACGTCTCGCTTCGGCCGCCCAGCGAACGGTCGACCAGCGCCGCGCCGGTGTCGAGGGCGTCCTCGCGGCGAAAGGCGTCGTAGCTCTCCCAGTAGTCCACGCGCAGCGCGCCGGTCATGTCGAGGCGCGGCGTCAGTTCCACGAGATCTGACAGGAAGATGCCCGTCATCACCTGCGAAGCGCCGCCGTCGCGGCGGCGCGTGAACGAGCCGTCGAGGAATCTCGCAAGCTCCTGGGACTGGCCGTCCACCCACAGCGCGTCGATGCCGCCGACGAGTTGGTGCCTCTGCATCACCTTGTGTGACCACACCAGCGAGCCGCCGGCGCTCTGGGACGGAACCGAGTACTGGTCGGCCGCCGGCAGTTCGCTCGCGCGATCGGGCGCCACCGCCGAGAACGTGCTCCAGAACGACTGCAGGGTGCCGAAGATGTCGGCCGTAAACGTACCGGCCGAGGCGGTGTCCACCTCGATGCCGGTGCGCAGGAAGCCGGACGTTGTCTCGTTGTGCGCGTATGGGGTGCCGTTGTCGCGGTACTCGTGAAAGCCGCGCGCGCCGAGACGCAGACGCGTGGCGGAATTGAGCTGGTGCTCAATCGAGAAGCCGCCGCTCTCGTGCTCGCTGCCGCCGGGCACGTCGACAGGTCCGCGCGTGCCGTCGCTGACGAGCGGATAGTCGCCGCTGCGCGTCCAGCGGCCGTCAACGATCGCGGAGGTGCTGCCGAAGCGGCGCGACAGCCACGCTTCCGTGCGCGCGCTGCCGCGCTCCCCGCCCTCGGCCACGAAACCGCCGGCGTTGCGATCGGGGGCGCGTGTCACCACGCCGACGACGCCTCCCATCGCATAGTTGCCCCACAGGCTTGCGCCCGAGCCGCGCAGCACTTCGACGCGCTCGATGGTTTCCGACGGGATGCGGCTCCAGTAGATCCACCCGCCGAACGGATCGTTGATCGGAACACCGTCCACCAGCACCAGCGCGCGGCTGGTGCCGCTGGCACCGATGCCGCGAAGAGAAACGCCCTGCGTGGTGGGATGCGCGGCGCCGCTGCCGAGACGACGGAACAGGCTGAAGCCGGGGATGCGGCGCAACAGGTCGTCGAGAGATCGCGCGGCCGAGCGCTTCACTTCGCCTTCGGCGATTTCGCTGACCGCGGCGGTCGGATCGGCAAGGGCCGGGGCCGATCGCGTGGCGGTCACGCTGATCGGCGCGAGCTGAACAGGGTTGGCGGCTTCGGATTCCGCCGCACCGGGTGGAACCAAAGTGGTCGCGGGTTCGCCGGCCGCCGGCATCGCGGCACCGGGCACGGCTGCCGGCGCGGACTCGTCGCCGAGCGCCGTCGCCGAACAAGCGGCGAGCAGCCATGCGGCGACCGCGCCGCCGAGCCACGCGCGCGACCAGCGCATCAGCAGGTCACTTGGGAGCGTCGCGAACCGACTCGAGCCACTTCTTGATCAGCGCCGTGTCGCTTGCCGTCACCCAGCGCCCCAGGTTCGGCATTCCGTTCGATACCTTGAGGCCCTGCCGAACGACCGCATCGAAGCCTTCGTACGGCAGCAGCGAATGCCGAAGATCGGGGATTCCCTTCGTGCCGGACACGCCGCCGCCGCCGTGGCACTCGGCGCAGTTGTTGTGGTAGAGGCGCCCGCCTTCCGCGAGTTCGCCTTCCTTGTCGAGAATGTCGCGGATGGCCGCGGCCGTCACCGGCGCGTCCGACGGAATGGCGTAAGTGACGACTCTGCCGCGCGCGTCGCTGTTGCCCTGCTGCGCGGCCGGACCGCCGCCGAGCGCGAACGCGCCGCCCCAGCCGGCCACGATCGTCACGTACTGCTTGCCGTCCACCTGATAGGTGATCGGACCGGCGCCGATGCCGGTGCCGATGCGATACTCCCACAGCTCGCGTCCGCTCGTCGCGTTGAACGCGATGAAGCGGCCGTCGGCCGAGCCCTGAAATACGAGGTTGCCTGCGGTGGCCAACGTGCCGCCGTTCCACGCCATCGCGTAAGGATGGTGCCAGGCCTGCTTGCGGCGCACGGGATCCCAGGCCACCAGCGAGCCGGTCGTCAGGTCCGGAGTAAGCAGCGAGAACGCGTTGAAGTCGGTGCCGGTATTCCAGTTACCCGGCCGGTATTCGAAGTTTTTGTTGCGGCGGTACACGCCGAGCACTTCCTGCGCAGGAAGGTAGACGAGCCCCGTCTTCGGGCTGTACGACATCGGTTGCCAGTTGTGGCCGCCGAACGGCGTCGGCTTCACAAGCGCCAGCTCGTCCTTGAAGTCCTGGCCCTTCACCTCGACCGGCCTGCCGGTGGCGAGGTCCACCTTTTCAGCCCACGTCACCTCCACGTACTTGTCGGCCGAGATCAACTTCCCGTTGGTGCGGTCCACCACGTAGAAGAAACCGTTCTTCGGTGCCTGCATCAGCACCTTGCGAACCTGGCCGTCGATCTTGAGGTCGGCCAGGATCATGTGCTGCGTGGCGGTGAAGTCCCAGGTGTCGCCGGGCGTCGTCTGGTAGTGCCACTTGATCTCGCCGGTCTCGGGATCGAGCGCGAGGATGGACGACAGGTAGAGGTTGTCGCCGCCGCCGGGACTGCGAATGTGGCGCACCCACGGCGAGCCGTTGCCGGTACCTACATAGAGCGAGTCGAGCTCGGGATCGAAGGCCATCGAGTCCCAGATCGTTCCGCCTCCGCCGATCTCCCACCAGTTGCCGCCCTTCCACGTGGAGGCCGCTTCCTCGAGAGCCTTCGACTCGAAGCCGTCGGCGGGATTGCCGGGCACCGTGTACGTGCGCCACAGCATCTCGCCGTTGTTCGGGTCGTAGGCCGAGACGTAACCGCGCACGCCGAGCTCGGCGCCGCCGTTGCCGATGATGACCTTGCCCTTCACGATGCGTGGCGCGCCGGTGATCGTATACGGCCTCGACTGGTCGACCGTCACCTTCTCCCACAGCAGCTTTCCGGTCTTCGCATCGAGGGCGAACAGGCGACCGTCGAGTGCGCCGGAGAACACCTTGCCGTCGTAGACGGCCACGCCGCGGTTGACCACGTCGCAGCAGGCCTTCGGGGCGGTCTCGCCCCGCACCTTGGGGTCATAGCGCCACTGCAGCGCGCCATTGCGCGCGTCGACGGCGTAAACCACCGACCAGGAGCTCGTGAAGAACAGCACGCCGTTGACCGCGATCGGCGTGGCCTCGTGACCGCGAGTCTGGCCGGTGAAGAAGGTCCAGACGGGCTTCAGCTGCGAGACGTTGCTCTCGTTGATCTCGTCGAGTGGGCTGTAGCGCTGCTCGGAGTACGTGCGGCCGTGCGTGATCCAGTTGGCGACGTCGGCGTCCGCGGCGACGAGCCTGGCGTCGTCGATGGCGGCGGTCTGCGCGAACGCCGCCAGTGCGGCGGTGGAGGGAGTGGAGACGGGACCGAGGACGCCGGACGCGGCGAACGCGGCGGCAGCGGGAGTGGCACCGGAAGCCGCGACCGCGGCCGGAGAAGCTGCCGGCGCGGTCACCGAAGCGGCGGCGGCGGGAGATGCGGTGCCCGGCGCGGAAGGTCTGCGCGACATGCTTCATCGGCACCTCGACGGTGTAGCTGCGCCCCGGTTCCAGCGCCTCGGGGTGTTCGTGGCTGTCGCGATGCGTCAGGTTGAACAGCCCGTAGCTGACCCGGGTCGATG
>JBHEOD010000048.1:0-307 GCA_046261745.1 Binatia bacterium | reverse complement strand
CGTCGGCGGGCGCCGCGGCGTGGCCGGGCGCTGCCGGCGCAGGGGCGGTCGGCTCGGTCAGTGAGCCGTCGGGGCGCGCCGCGGCGGCCGGGATCTCCTGCGCGAACGCCGCGCCGGCGGCAAGCAGCGGAACGAAGCCGGCGAGTACGAGAAGCGGCGCGAGGCGTAGTCGGCGCATGGGTCCCTCCTGGATGCGATCCGGACGCGTGGCGCGTCTTCGAACGGCGGCGGATATTAGTGAGGCACCGCCGGCCGGGCAAGGCGGGCGACGAGTTGGCACATCACGCGCTGGCCAGCGTCCAGAGCC
>JBHEOD010000047.1:11410-24172 GCA_046261745.1 Binatia bacterium | reverse complement strand
GGCCGAGACCGCGATCGGTTCGACGGCGTCGTTCGTCCAATCCCTCGACCTCACGTGCGACGTGGTCCACGCCACCGCGCCCGACGAGGACGTCTCGCTCGAGCTCCTCCCCGCGCCGGTACCAGTCCGACAGCGTCGCCAGCGACGTGGTCTTGATGGCCGCGTGGCCGAAGCGCTTTACCTGCGCGGGGCCCGGCTCCACGCGCTGCAGCGTGACGACGCGCGGGCGGTCGGTCGCGTTGTTGAGCGGAGGATGCGTGCGCGGCGGCAGCGCCTCGCAGGGTGCGATGCCGAACACGACGTCGACGATGCGGCCGTCGGGATCGCGAAGATGCACCACCTCGCCGCCGCCCGGCTCGTCGAGCGCTTCGACAGCCGTTCCGGTGGCGGCCGCCAGCGCCGTGAGGTCGGCTCGCGAGGCCGCCGCGAACGCAAGGCCGAGGAAGGCCGTCTCGCCGAGATGCGTGACGTGCACGTGGTGATCGCTGCCGACGCCGCGCATGTACAACGCATCGGCTGTCCGGGCGGCGCGCCGCATCCCGAAGGCTTCGAGGAAGGCCTCCATGCGATCCAGATCCGGCGCCCGGAAGCGCGGGAAGGCGACGTCGGCAACACGGATGATGGGCTCGGGCTTGGTGGTACTCATGGGCCGTAGTATGCGCAGCCCCGGCCGCGCCCGCTTGGCCCCACGAGCCGTTCTCTTGGCCAAGCGAGCCAACCGCCCGCGCCGAACCGGGGCCATCCGTCCCTGTCCCGGGTATTGCGGCGAGTCGCGAGGAACCATGTCGATCCGGACCGGCCAACCCCAATCGACGCTGGCGACCTGGAGCGCGACCATCGCCCGCGCGCTCGACGCGCAGGGGCTCGACGGCGCCGCGATCGCGGCCCGCGCCGGCATCGATGCGGCAACCCTTGCCGACCCCAATGCCCGCGTCCCGCGCGACGCCCTCACGCGGCTGTGGCATCTCGCCGTCGAGCACAGCGGCAATCCGGCCTTCGGGCTCGAAGCCGCGCGCCACACGCTGCAGACCACGTTCCACGCGCTCGGCTACGCGGTGCTCGCCAGCAGCACCCTTCGCGAAGCGGTCGAGCGCATCATCCGCTACCGTCGGCTGATCGGCGACGTGATCCAGCTTCGCCTCGAGGACCACGGCGAGCGCTCACGCTTCGTGATCGACGTGTCGGCGGGACGCGGCGCGGTTCCGTGGGAAGCCGTCGACGCGTTCGTTGCCGTGATGGTCCGGCAGGCCCGGCATCTCGGCGGCAGCGGGGGCATCGTCCCCGTGTCGGTGTCACTCGAGCGTCCGGCTCCGGCGGACGCGTCGCCGTACCAGCGCGCGCTCGGCGCGCCGGTCGCGTTCGCGCAGAGCGAGAGCTTCCTCGAGTACTCGCGCGCGGATCTCGACCGGCGCCTGCCGGCTGCCAATGCGGAGCTTGCGCGGCAGAACGACGAGGTCGTCGTGCGCTACCTTGCGCGACTCGAGCAAGGCGGCGTGCTCGTGAAGACGCGCCAGGCGCTGCTCGAAAGCCTGCCGAGCGGCGCGCCCACCAAGCCGCAGATCGCGCGGCGGCTCGGCATGAGTCCACGCAGCCTGCAGCGCCTGCTCGCGGGCGAAGGCACGTCGTTCAAGGATCTGCTCGGCGAAGCGCGCCTGACGCTCGCGCGCAGCTACCTGGAGGAAGGTCGCCTGCCCATCACCGAGATCGCGTTCGTGCTCGGCTTTGCC
The DNA here is from genome assembly GCA_046261745.1 of Binatia bacterium. GTDB lineage: Bacteria > Desulfobacterota > Binatia > UBA1149 > CAITLU01 > DATNBU01. Next base: position 22,445 of record JBHEOD010000047.1, on the reverse strand, counting down.
GACACCAGCGCGTTCTCGCGAGCTTTTCGGCGATGGACCGGGGTTTCGCCGCGCGACCATGCGCGGCGGTCCGGCGCGGCGTGAGCGGTCAGTCCAACGGTCCCACATGGAGAGCGTGACAGCCCGGAGCGCGCGACGACGCACAGCCCGGAGAGAGAGCATGACCTCGCTCCAGCAAGTCGAGCGTGCCGGCGCTGCGCAACCGTCAGCCCACGCTCCGGAAGGCGCGTGGGCGCCGCGACGCGCGAGGCCGGCGCCGCGCAGCCGTTGATCGAGCCTGCTCGGCGATGTTACGTTCGTTGCGGCCTCGAAGGCCGAGCGGGGGAAGTCTCTTGAGAAACGTCGCATCGATCCTGATGTTGTCGGTTGCCCTTCTTGCTGCTCCTGAGCGGGCAGGCGCCTACGCGATCGACGATTGCCACCGCGCGATCTCGCGCGGGATGCAGGGCGTGGCGCGCGGACGCATCGCGCAGGTGGGCCGCTGCCTCAAGTCGCTCAACTACGACGCGTGCATCGAGACGGATTCCCACACCGCGATCCACGAGAACGAGTTGCGCAACCACGTAACCGGCGCCGCGTCGAGCTGCCGGCAGGCCCTCGACAGCGGAGCCGCGGTGGCCGACTTCGGTCCGACCTCCTGCGCCGACCTGTGGGCCGGCTGCGCAGCGGAAGTGCCGTCGATCAGCACACTCGATGACCTGGCCAACTGCCTGATCTGCCACGAGCGCGGCTTCGACTTCGCGATCCGGGCCGAGCTCGGCATGCCGCGGCCCGCTCCCGCCGACGCCGACGAACGCCGCTGCACGCGCCGCATCGCGCGGCTCGTCTCGACGACGGTACGAAAGTCGATCCTCGACGCGGCTGCCTGCGCCCGGGGCAACGTGAAGCCGTTCGCCTGCGCGGTCGACGTGACGAGCGAGAGCCGCTTCGGCGCCGCGCTGGCGAAGTTCGCGCGCGCCGTCGCCGCCTGCGGCATCGACCAGGGCAAGGCTCCCGGCGCGCTGGTGAACCTGTGCGGCGGCGCGGCCACCGACGCCGCGAGCCTGACCGACTGCTTCACCGGACTGGCGAAGTGCCTGGCCTGCCACAGCGCCAACTCGGCGCTCGGTCAGAGCGAGGATTGCGCGACCCTTTCGGGATTCGCCGGCTGCGACGGGATGCTCTGAGCCACGGAGGCGCGGGCGATCGGTCTGAAGCCAAAAGGGGTGTGGACACAGCCACTCCCCGGGCGCTACGTGCGTCACGGGATCGTCGCGATTCCATCTGTTCAACCCGCGGGAAGCGGTGCTACTCTCGCGCGCACGACGAACATGAGTTCGCGCAGTCGCGCGACCGCAAGGCGGGGAGACGGACGGTCTTTCCCGAGTAGCAGGAGTCTTGACGAGCCTCCGTCGCTCTCATAGGTTCCGTTGTGTTCGCGGTCACAGCCTTTTCGAGCACAACCTCAATGATCAGGACCAGGCTCGTCGGGTGCTTGTCCGCACTTGGAATCGTCGCGATCGTCGTCGCGCTGAATGCTCCGCTACTGGATGGATTCGACGGTTTGCTGCGCCAGCGCCATTTCGCTGCCACCAGCAGCGACGGGCCAACCCACTATTTCCGGATGCTGGAGGCTCGAAACCTCTACCTTCCCTCGGGTCATCGCCTCGGCTGGGAGCCGTACTGGTACCAGGGATACGTTCCCTTCCTGCTCTATCCGCACCTGACCTACGTTCTGCTCGCCCTCGTGAGCCTCGCCGTTCCGATCGATCCCGGCCGCATCTTCAACGCCTACACGATCATCCTCTACTTCGCTCTTCCGCTCACGGCTGCTCTTGCCGTTTTCCGTCGCAGCGGATGGCTGGCAGCGGTTGTCGTCGCGGCCTGGTACTCGGTCGTTACCGCTTTTGGCGCGGGAGCGGGTGCCGTGTTCCACGTTGGACTGCTGTCGCAGCAGGCCGGACTGCTGCTGTTCGTGCTGCTGGCTCACGACCTTCTCGTGACGCGCAGGGTGGACCGGGCGGCGATATGGCTCGGCCTCATTCCTCTGGTTCACGTCCACGCTTCGCTGATTGCAGGCGTGGTCTGGCTGGGCGCAGGACTGGTTGCGGCGGCATCCGGTCGCGAGCGATCGGCATCCATGAGGGCGTGGCTCGCGGGCAGCGTGGTCGCGGCCCTGATCTCCTCCCCGACGAGCATTGCACTCATCCAGGGATGGGATCAGGTGGGAGGCAGCACCGGCTTCGGACAAGGAGCAGACCTGTATTCCATGCTCATGCGCGGAAAACTGCTCGCACCATTGCCGACGCTGGCGGCGATCTGCGTCTGCTTCGCAGCGACGGCTGTCGTGGGCGTGAGAGTAGAAGGGGAACGCGCGCGTTTTGCCGTGTGGACAGCGATCGCAGTGGTGTTCTTCGCCGGCGCGTTCGGAAGAGCCGAATCCGGACTGGCGCTGTGGGATCGCATCCAGAATTCGATGCTTTACCTGCGCACGTTCTCGTTCGCGTTCGTGTGGACGAGCATCCTCGCGGTCAGCTCCTGGAAGCAGTTTCCGAAGGCCGTGCGGCTAATTGCGGTGCTTCTCAGCCTCTGGGGCGTCGCCGACGGCTGGTCGGTGCTGGAGCACACGGGATCGCGCCTTCGTTCGCGGCTGCGGGAAGCCGCCCGGTCGGACTTGCTGCAGGACTACGAGCGCGCGCTGGAGTGGATCGAGAACGACGCCGCAGGCTGGACAACGACCCTCGCGATCTGCAAGCCGCGAACATCCATGGCACCTCTGCTCCTCGCGGCGGTCAAAGTGACCGGCCTTCCTCTTCTCGGCGGTCACGGCGTGGAGCTCACGGCCGCCAGGAACGTGGAGATCGTGAACCGCAACCACCCGCCTTCCTGTAACAAGGTGCGGCAAGCCGTCGATCGATACGTGGTGGGCTACATCGTCGGCGCGACTTCCGACCAGCGCGAGCACTTCGAGGACTGTCTGGATCTTTCGACCGTCTTTGTGCAGGGCGACTGGTGGATCATCGCGACGGGGAAAACATGGAACTCCCATCCTCAGGGAGTCATCGGCTTCGCCCACAACTCCACCTGGACCGAGCTGAAGTGGAGCCTCGCGGACAAACCCGAGGAACTTGTACTGCGGCTGCCGATGGCCAACACGGCGCCATGGTCGGCGAGAATCGACGGCCACGATGTGCCCATCGAGAGTACCGATGACCTGATGATGCAGGTCAAAGTGCCCCCCAATGCGGAAACTCTGGAGCTTGCGTACCTCGCTTATGGGGGAGAATGGTCCAGCACAGCCTTGGCGGGGCTGACGCTGTTGATTGCATCGAGGCGCGCGCGACGTCGTCGCGCTCAACTTGGCCACAAACTCAGGCTGCGGAACCTCTCAACTCACCCTTACTTGCCGACCTGACCGGGCCAAAACAAGGTTCGCGACTGTCTCGAACGTGATTGCGGACAGACCCGTGCGCCGTAGCGGTCGAATCCCGACCGCCGCTGAAGCCGCAGTAGCGGGTGACGACTTTCACGTGCGTCACGGGATCGTCGCGATTCCATCTGTTCAACCCGCGGGAAGCGGTGCTACTCTCGCGCGCACTCCGATGACGTTTCCCAACTGGTCGCTGCAAGCCGCAGCCGCACTCGTCGCCATGCTCTGCTCCGGCCGTGGCGAAGCCGGCCAGCCTCCGCTCGAAGCGTCCGCCCAACTCGACCGTATCCTCAAGGTCGCCGCCGACTTCCCGGTGCTCAAGCCGGAGATCTTCGAAACCTGCGCGCCGTTCTCGGACAACCAGCGTACCTTCTACGAGGACTTCTGGTGCCACGAGTGCCGCGAATCAGGACCGGGCTGGGAGGTGAGCTACCGTTTCTTCCCCGATCCGGACCGCGGTGCGTGCACGCTCCAGCAGACCAGGTTCGTTCTCGACGACAGAACGCTCCTCGATTCTCTCAGCCGGCAGCTTAGCGCCGCCTGGAGCCAGACTCCCCGGCAGATTCCCTTCGTCGACAAGGACCACATGGGACTGGCCAAGTCGGTGGGAATGCCGCACCGCTGGCGGCTCGCAGGCAGCCGCGCGTGGATGTACCGCGACCAGGAAACGTCTTCCCTCGTCTTTCTCTGGCGCCAGGACCGTCTGACCGCGATCCTCGACGACTCCAGCGTCTGGAGTTCCGTGCCGGAACGAAAACTTCTGTTCGAAGCCTGCCAGCAGGCGGGAGACGACGGCTGCGCGATGCTCGCGGACGAGGTCTACCGGTACTGGTCTCCCAAGGTGCCGCCGGAAGCGGCCTTTCGCCGCAACCTGTCGCGGCTCGCCGCCCTCCGACCCGACGACCCGTCGTATCCTGCGCGGCTCTACTGGACCGACAAGCTCGGCCGAAACCTTGCGCACGACGAACGTTACGAGGCCGAGAGCAACGACTACGCAAACGTCAAAGCGGAACGCCGTGCGGAGGCGCTCAACAACGAATACCCGGACCTCGCTCCTCTCGGCGCGTCTTTCGGCGGGGGCAACGGGATCGGTCGCGAAGCCCGGCGCCGGCAAAGCGCACGAGCGAGCCCTCGCCCTCTACCGTCACCTTGCGAAGAAGTTCGACGCCAGTCTGTGGCTGAAAGACAAAATCTTCCGTCTCGATCGCGACATGGACACGTTCGAACGAAGCTACGTCTGCTCGCAGTGCTGAAAGACGTTGCTCGCGGATCGCAGCGCTTCACGAGCGGCGCCGCAGGCACGCTACGCGAAAAGATCGTCTCCGGCCCGGGCAGCTTCGCTGTGGGAGCTCCGCGGAACAAAGGGGTCAGACCCCGTTTGACGCCTTCGCCTGCGACGTTGCCGGAGAACGGACGCAGGGCTAGGGTGGCGCCGTGGAGAACAAACCTCTCACTCGCAGTCGGGCCGTGGAACTGCTGGCCGAAATCCAGTCGGAGATTCGCGCCTTGGGGGTGGATCGCCTTGCCCTGTTCGGCTCTGTCGGACGGGACGAGGCCCGTGCCGACAGCGACGTCGACTTCCTCGTGCAGTTCGCTCCCGGGTCCAAGTCCTACGGCCGGTTTCTCGAACTGGCGGACCTGCTGGAAACTGTCCTGCGCCACCGAGTCGAACTCGTCACGATGGAAGCGCTCTCGCCCTACTTGGGGCCACGGATCCTCGCGGAAGCTCAAGATGTCCTTCGACCCGCGTGATTACCTGTGCCACATCCTGATCGAAGCCGACTACCTCTCGGAACGAAGCGCAGGGATCGGGTTCACTCCAGCCGCCTCGTGACAAGCTGGCTTTCCGCTCGCCGCGGCAGTCGCGTACGTGGACGCGGCTGCCGCCAGCGTCCACGCTCCGAACACCACCACCATCATGCCGGCGGCGCGCCGTGCCGTGTGCGAGCGCAGCAAGGATGCCCCGCGGCCCGCGAACAACCCAATCGACAACAGCGCCGGGAGCGTGCCGAGCCCAAATGCCGCCATCGTCAGCGCTCCGTCGATTGCCGAACCCGACGCCGCCGCCACGGCTAGCGCGCTGTAGACGAGTCCACACGGCAGCCAGCCCCAAAGCGCCCCGAAACACAGCGCAGCCACGGGCGAAGTGGACTCGCGTGCGCGCCGGGCGGCCGGCGCGAGCCTTCGCCAAAGCCCGCCACCGAGCCTCTCGATGCCGGTCACGACGCCCGACCAGCCGGCCACGTAAAGACCAGTTGCGATGATTAGCAGCGCAGCGAGCACGCGCAGCGCCAGCATTCCCTCTGACCCGCCGAGGCCCGCGAGCGCGGCGCCGAACGTTCCCGCCAGCACGCCCATCAGTGTGTAGCTGGCGATGCGGCCGACGTTGTACGAGATCGAACGCTGCATGTTGGCGCGGCCGCGCGAGCCGGGGCCTGCAGGAGTTGCCGACAATGCGCCGGCGATGCCGCCGCACATGCCGACGCAGTGCGAGCTTCCGAGGAAGCCCATCGCGAGGCCTGCCAGCGCGATGCTCATCGCGGCTGCGTCCCGCCGACTTGCGACGACGCGGGCATCGACCGGCCGGCCTGCGACGAAGCGGAAGTCGCACGACTCGCGATTCGTGTCGGTGCTTCTTCGTCGAACAGCACGAGAGTGCCCTGCGCGTCGAGGTCGTCGAACTGGCCGCTGCGCACGGCCCAGAAGAAGGCGGCGACGGCGGCGGCGAGCAGCACGAGCGCGAGCGGGATCATCACGAAGAGAATGCTCATGCCGCCAACTCCCGGGCGAGGCGCACCGGCGCGCCCGCGGCGGCTGGAGCAGACGACGCACGCACGCTGGAGGCTGGCGCGGCTGTCATCGCCGAGGATCCGTTGGGCGCTTGCGCGGCGGTCGTCACCGACGTCGCGCGCGCGATGGGGACTGCGCCGCGACCGTCGCGCGGCGGCCGCCCGAGTCGCACCGCGTTCAGCACCACGACGAGCGAGCTCAGCGACATCCCGAGCGCGGCCCACCACGGCGTGATGTGGCCCATGGCTGCCAGCGGCAGCGCAAGGAGGTTGTAGGAGATCGACCACGCGAGGTTCTGGCGCATCACCCGCCGCGTCGCCCGCGCGAGATCGACGACATCGGCGATGGCCGCGAGATCTTCCTTCAGCAGCACGCCGTCGGCTCGGCTGCGCGCAAGGTCGGTGCCGCCTCCCATCGCGATGGAAACCTGCGCCGCGCCGAGCACCGGCGCATCGTTGACGCCGTCGCCCACCATCAGCACCACGGCCCCTGCGCGCTGCAGATCCTGCACGATGCGCAGCTTGTCGGCCGGGCTTGCAGCCGCGCGCGCGTCGGCGATGCCGAGCGAAGCCGCCAGCGCCGCGACGGCGCCGGGGGCATCGCCGCTGACGACGCTCACCCCGAGGCCCGCCGCACGCAGGCGGGCGACGGTCTCGCGCGCGCCCGGCCGCGGCGTGTCTTCCAGTTCGAAACGGCACAGCGGGCCGAGGTCGTCGCCGAGCAGCACGTCGGCAGAATCTGAAGGCGCCGCAGCGCCGCTCGAAAGCGCACGCACCCACGACGGCGCACCGATGCGAAGGCGGCGTCCGTCGATCACGCCTTCGACGCCTGCTCCGGCAGAGGCCGTGACGTCGCGGGCCGTCAGCAATGAGGCGTCCACGTCGTCGAACGCGCGCGCGATCGGATGCTCCGAGTAGCGCTCGAGCGCCGCCGCCAGCGCAACGCAGCGCGCGTCGTCCAGCTCGGCCAGCGGCTGCGTGCCTCGGCGCCGGAAGCGGCCGAGCGTCAGCGTCCCCGTCTTGTCGAAGACCACGTGCGTCGTGCGCTGCAGCACCTCGAGCGCGTTGCCGCTGCGCAGCAGCAGTCCGCGACGGAGCGCACCGCCGGCCGCTGCTGTCAGCGCAGCAGGCGTCGCCAGCGACAGCGCGCACGGACACGTGACCACCAGCACCGACAGCGCCACCCAGAACGCGCGCGACGGATCGATCTGCCACCACGCCAGCCAGGTTGCGAGCGAGACGGTGAGCACCGCCGGCACGAACACGTGCGCGACGCGGTCGGCCAGCCGTGCGATGCCCGGACGCGCCTGCCCGGCAAGATCCACCAGGCGCACGATCGCCGACCACGCGGTGTCGGCTCCGGTTCGCAGCGCCACCACGGTGAGCGGGCTTTCGCCGTTCTGGGTTCCGCCGGCCACTTCGTCGCCTGCCTGCCGCGCGCGCGGCCAGTGTTCTCCCGTCAGCATGGACTCGTTGACCCAGCCGCTGCCGGCCACGATGCGGCCGTCCACCGGGAAGGTTTCGCCGGGGCGAACCAGCACGCGATCGTTCGGCGCCAGCTCGTAGATCGACACCACTTCCGCGGCTCCGTCGCCGGCCAGCCGCGTGGCGGTCTCGGGCGGACGGCGAAGTGCCGCGTCGACGGCGTCGGCCGCACGCTGGCGCGCGCGCATCTCGACGAAGCGGCCCACCGACAGGAAGAAGACGAACATCGCGACTGAGTCGAAGTAGACCTCACCGCTGCGCATGACGGTGGCGTAGACGCTGGCGGCGTAGGCGATCGCGAGCGCCAGCGCCACAGGCACGTCCATGCCGAGCCGGCGGTTGTGAAGGTCGCGCCACGCGCCGGAGAAGAACGGGCGCGCGGAATAAAACAGGATCGGCGTGGCCACGAGGCCGCTGACCACGCGCAGCAGCACGCGATGCTCCTCGCCCATGCCTTCGAGCGCGCCGGCGTAGAGGCCGACGCCGTACATCATCACCTGCATCGCGCCGAGCCCGGCGACGACGAGCCGCCTCAGCGCCGAGCGGTACTCGTCGCGGCGTGCCGCTTCCTGCCAGTCGGGGCGGTAGGGGCGCGCGGCGTAGCCGAGCCTGGCGACCTCGGTGAGCAGCGCCGACAGGCGCGTCTCGGCGTCATTCCAGCTCACTTCGGCGCGTCCGGCGCCGAGGTTCACGCGCGCTTCGAGAACGCCGGGCTGCGCGCGCAGGTGGCGCTCGAGCAGCCACACGCACGCGGCGCAGCGCATGCCTTCGATGGACAGCGTGACCGACCGCGCATCGCCGTCGCCGTCGCGAACAAAACTCTTCTGCAGGGCGGGCGCGTCGTAGCGCAGCAGTTCGTCGAGCTGGGCGGCGGCGGCCTCGGGATTGGCGCCGGGGGCGTCGCGGTAACGGTAGTACGCATTGAGGCCGCTCTCGCCGATCAGTTCGGCGACGGCGATGCAGCCGGCGCAGCACATCGCGCGCGCCCGGCCGTCGATCTCCATGCGCAAGACGACGCCGGGCGGGATCGGCAGACCGCAGTGGTAGCAGCCGCTGTCGGCCGCAGGGATCACGGAACGTCGCGCTCCACGGCAGCGTGCACGGGGACCACGGGAGGGTCGCGCTCCACGGCAGCGCGCGCAGCGATCCCGGCTTCCGCCCCCACAGCGATGTCGGCCTCTGCCGTCGCGGCGATGCCGGGTTCTGCGCGAGCGATGTCGGCTTCCGTGCGGGCGATGTCGGCTTCCGCCGCGGGGGCGATACCTGCTCCTGCGGCCGGGCCTTTCGGCGCGGAGTACGACGTGGAGTCGCCCTGGTGCGGCAGGACCTCATCGGCCTCGCGCACCGCGATATAGAGCGTCGCGAAACTGAAGACGACGCTCGTGGCAGGCAGCGCAATAAGGAACCACGGCCAGAACTGGCGGAACCACGGCTTCGAATCGGTCCGCTTGAGTGCCCGTGCGAGCGGCGGCGCCACCACGCCGGTCGAAGAGGAGTTCATGCGCGGCTCCGTTTCGGATTCCGGCGCGTGTGGTTCGTCGTTTCCATCCTAATTCCCGTCTCCTGTTGCAGGACCCGACTTCACGACCGCCGAGGGCGCGAGGAAGCGGCCGACCTCCGTCACCTTCACGCCGGAATCGCCGACCGACTCGACGACGAATTCCAGCGGCGTGGACGTGGCCGACAGCCAGCCGCGCGTGGCCCGAACCTGCACCGGCACATCCTTGAGCTCGCCGGGCGCGACCGTGATTTCGGCCGGGGCGAAAAGCGTGAAACCGGCGGCGGTGGAGACGCGGTAGGTTGCGGCATCCTGCGACTTGTTCATCAGCTTGAGCGTGTAGACGTTCTCGATCTGGTCGTGCGAAACCTCGCGGTACAGACGCGCGCGGTCGCGAATCACGTCCACGTCGAGCGGCACGCGCCGCGCGAGGCCGATGCCGAGAACAGTGGCCACCGACGCCAGCACAACGCCGTAGCCGATCACGCGCGCACGCAGCAGCGGCTTCGGCTTGCCGGCCAGTGCGCTCTCGCTGCTGTAGCGCACCAGTCCCTTGGGATAGCCGACTTCCTCCATCACGCTGTCACAGGCGTCGATGCACGCGGCGCAGCCGATGCACTCGTACTGGGTACCATTGCGGATATCGATGCCGGTCGGGCACACGTGCACGCACAGTTTGCAGTCCACGCAGTGGCCGAGGTTCTCCGCGGCGAGGTCGGCGCGGCGGCTGCGGTGGCCGCGCGGTTCGCCGCGCGCCTTGTCGTAGAAGATCGTCAGCGTCGCGCGGTCGAACATCGCGCCCTGGAAGCGCGCGTACGGACACGCGTACTTGCAGATCTGCTCACGCATGAAGCCGGCGTCAGCGTAGAGCAGCAGCGAGGCGATCAGGAGGAACACCGTTTCGCCACCGGTGACCGAACCGGTCGCAATTCGCGGCAGTAGTTCGCGGATCGGCACGAAGTATCCGACGAAGGTGATGCCCACCACGGCCGAGAAGGCCAGCCATGAGGCGTGCTTGGCGGTCTTGCGCGCGATCCTTGTGCGGGTCCACGGTCCGCGGTCGAGACGGATGCGCTGGTTGCGGTCGCCCTCGGTGAGCCACTCGATCCACATGAAGAACTTCGTCCACACCGTTTGCGGGCATGCGTAGCCGCACCACAGGCGGCCGGCGAGGTTGGTGAAGAAGAACAGGCTGAGCGCACCGAGGATCAGCAGGCCCGACAGGTAGATGAAGTCCTGCGGCCAGAAGGTGAGCCCAAGCAGGTAGAATTTGCGCCCCGGCACGTCGAACCAGACCGCCTGGCGCCCCTCCCACGTGACCCACGGCAGCCAGATGTAGAAGCCGGCGAGCACGAAGAGCAGCACCGCGCGGCGATTCTGCCACGGGCCCTGCACCTCCTTCTGGTAGATCGTCTCGCGCGCGGCGTAGAGCGACACCGTCTTGACGGAAGAAGACGCGGCGCGCGGTGCGCCCGAGTTGCCGGCCATGCCTGCTCGGCGCGCGGCGTCCACGCGCTACTCCTTGCCCGCCGCCCCGTGCGAAAGGCCGTAGACGTACGTCGCGACGAGGTGGGCTTTCTGTTCGCCGAGGATGTCGCCGTGCGCGGGCATCTGCGCCTGACGGCCGTGGCGAAGTCCGAACTCGATGTCTTCGGCGCTGCCGCCGAACAGCCAGATGTCGTCGGTCAGGTTCGGCGAACCAAGGGCTTTGTTGCCCTTGCCGTCGACGCCGTGGGCGTAAATGCGCTGCAGGTGCTTCTCGCCGGGAAACTGGGTGAAGACCTGCCCGTACCAGCCGGCGATGGCGCCGTGTACCATGGGAATGCCCAGCCCGTCACAGACCTCGGCCAGCTC
>JBHEOD010000047.1:0-11400 GCA_046261745.1 Binatia bacterium | reverse complement strand
ATTGTGTTGAAGCGCGCCTTGCCGGCTTCGGCGAGCGCCGCGTCCGCTTGCTGGCCCGACAGGCTCATCACGTAAGCAACCACTTCCTTCACACCCTCGTCGCCGCCGAGGGCCGGGGCGAAGGGCGGCATGAAGCCCATGCGTCCACCGAGAATACTCGCCTTGATCGTCTCCGGCTCGCCGCCGAACAGCCAGTCTTCGTCGGCGAGATTCGGAAAGCCGATGCCGCCGCGCGCGTCGGCGCCGTGGCAGGCGGCGCAGTTGTTGGCGAAGAGGCGCTGGCCGATGCCGACCGCGCGCGGATCGCCGGCAAGTTCCGGGATGGGTGTGGCCGCGTAGGCCGCGTAGATCGGCCCGTACTTGGCTTCGGCGTCGCGCATCTCCTCGGCGTGCTGGCCGGTGGACGTCCAGCCGAGAACTCCGGCGAACGTGCCGAGGCCCGGAAAGAGCACGCAGTAGACGACGAAGAACGCGATCGAGCCGATGAACAGCCAGAGCCACCAGCGCGGCAGCGGAAGGTCGTACTCCTCGATGCCGTCGAATGCGTGTCCCATCGTGTCGTACTGGGTGGACTCGTCGACGCGTCTTGTGCGCGCCCAGAACAGCAGCCACGCCGACCCCACGACGTTGACCACGACGATCAGCGCGACGTACAGGCCCCAGGCCGACGTGAGACCGCCCGCTTCGCCCGGCACGCTCATTGCGGTTTCCTTCCCACTTTGAGTTCCGGCGAAACGCCGTCGTCGAGAAGCGGAAGCCGTGCGGCATCGTCGAATCGCCGCCGCTGGGCCGGAGCCCACGCCCACACGCACAGCGCGACGAACGACAGGAACAGGATCAGCGTTCCGATTCCGCGAATGACTCCGGGATCCATCCACATGGGCAACATGCGACTACCTCTTTCCCTTCATCGCTAGGCCGAGCTGCTGCAGGTAGGTGACCATCGCGTCGAGCTCCGACTTTCCTTCCACCGCCGCCTTCGCACCGGCGATCTGCTCGTCCGTGTACGGAACGCCCACCATGCGCAGGCCCTTCATCTTCGTGGCGGTGGAGTCGCCGTCGAGGATCGTGTCCTTCAGCCATGCGAAAGACGGCATGTTCGATTCGGGAACGACGTCGCGGGGGTTGAGCAGGTGAACGCGGTGCCACTCGTCACTGTAGCGGCCGCCGACGCGCGCAAGGTCGGGACCGGTGCGCTTGGAACCCCACAGGAACGGATGCTCGTAGACCGACTCGCCGGCGACGGAGTAGTGGCCATAGCGCTCGGTCTCGGCGCGCAGCGGCCGCACCATCTGCGTGTGGCAGACGTTGCAGCCGTCGCGGATGTAAATGTCGCGGCCTTCGAGCGCGAGGGCATCGAGCGGCTTGACGCCCTCGATAGGCGTGGACAGTTCGCCCTGGAACATCAGTGGAACGATCTCCGCCAGGCCGCCGAAACTGACGACGATCACGATGAACACGCCCATCAGGCCGATGTTCTTCTCGAAGGGTGTCTGCGAGGACATGCTCTTTTCCCTCTACACTCAGGCCTGCGCTCAGGCCTGCGCCGGCTCGGGCAGCGCCTCGGGCTCGACGACGGTGACCGTCGCCAGCGTGCGCCAGACGTTCCACGCCATCACCAGCATGCCGACGAGGAACACCAAGCCGCCGAACGCACGCACCACGTAGTACGGGTGCGTGGCCTGCAGCGCCTCCACGAACGTGTAGGTGAGCGTGCCGTCCTCGTTGAACGCGCGCCACATCAGGCCCTGCATCAGGCCCGCGATCCACATCGCGGAGATGTAGAGCACGATACCGATGGTCGATAGCCAGAAGTGCACGTTGATAAGCGACTTGCTGTACATTTCTTCCTTGTTCCAGAGCTTGGGCAGCATCGAGTACAGGCATCCGATGGTGATCATCGCCACCCAGCCGAGCGCACCGGCGTGCACGTGCGCGATGGTCCAGTCGGTGTTGTGCGTGAGCGCGTTGACGCTCTTGATCGACATCATCGGCCCTTCGAAGGTGGACATGCCGTAGAACGAAAGCGCGACGATCATGAAGCGAAGGATGGGATCGGTGCGAAGCTTCTCCCAGGCTCCGGACAGCGTCATGATGCCGTTGATCATGCCGCCCCAGCTCGGCGCCCAAAGGATGATCGAGAAAACCATGCCCAGGCTCTGGGCCCAGTCGGGCAGCGCGCTGTAGTGCAGGTGGTGGGGGCCGGCCCACATGTAGATGCCGATCAGCGCCCAGAAGTGCACCACCGAAAGGCGGTACGAATAGACTGGCCTGCCGGCCTGCTTGGGCACGTAGTAGTACATCATCCCGAGGAAGCCGGCGGTCAGGAAGAAGCCGACGGCATTGTGGCCGTACCACCACTGCACCATCGCATCGACGGTGCCCGCGTAGATCGGATACGACTTGAACATGCCCACCGGCACGGCGAGGCTGTTGACGACGTGCAGCAGCGCCACCGTGATGATGAACGCACCGAAGAACCAGTTGGCCACGTAGATGTGCGGCACCTTGCGCCGCGCAATGGTTCCGAAGAACACGACGCCCACGCAGATCCACACAACGGCGATCAGGATGTCGATGGGCCACTCGAGCTCGGCGTATTCCTTGCCGGTCGTGTAGCCGAGCGGCAGCGTGATCGCAGCCAGCAGGATCACCAGTTGCCAGCCCCAGAACGTGAACCGCGCGAGGCCGGGCAGGAACAGGCGCGCGCCGCAGGTTCGTTGCACCACGTGGTAGGCGGAGGCGAACAGCGCGCAGCCGCCGAACGCGAAGATCACCGCGTTCGTGTGCAGCGGGCGAAGGCGGCCGTACGACAGGAACGCGATGTCCGGATTGAGCTCCGGCCACGCGAGCTGGCACGCCAGGATGAGGCCCACCAGCATGCCGACGATGCCCCACACGAGAGACATCACCGCGAACTGGCGGACGACGCCGTACTCGTACTGTTCCTCTGGCTCGTGCTGGTCGGCCGTTGCCGCGTATGCCATCGCCGTGCTGCCCTTTACTTCGCGGCGAGGGCGCGAACGTGCGCGCGCAGCGCCTTGATCACGTCGGGCTTGGAAGCAAGGTCGGGGTTGGCGACCATCAGCATGCTGAGGCCCACCGCCTGGCCGCCGTCGAGGATCACTTTCTCGACGTGCTCGTCCGTGACGGACGCCTGCCATTCGGCCGACGAGAGATCGCGCGGCTTGGGGTTGAGGGCCACCGCGGCGGCTCCGTCACCCTTGCCGGCGGCTCCGTGACACGTCGTGCAGCGCTGCTGCCAGACGGTTTCGGCCTCCTGCGTGGCCGCAGCCGGAATGTCCTGCGCCGAAGCGAACGTCGCGATGAGGCTGAAAACGGCGGCCAGCATGGCAACGGCCAGACCGAAGCGGTCGGCCGCCCGGGGTACGGCAAATTCCATCATGACTCGATTCTCCTCCCCGGGTTGATCCGGGCTGTTTGTTCTCGATCGATCGGTGAGCGTGCGACTGTGGTCGTGACCGCGCCGTGGAGGCGCCGGTCTACATGTGGATCACGAAGTCGGTGGTGACCCGCCAATCCATCAGATCCTTCTCGTCGGTCAGCGGCAGTTCGTACGAGAAGCCGAAATCCACGTTGTTGATCACGCGAGCACGCACGCCGGGCGCGAATGTGACGACCGTGTCGGCGTTGCTCGCGCCCATATTCACGAGGTCCATGCCATTGGCGCCGAGCGCCGAACGGCCGCCGTCGTTGATCGGCGTGTAGCCGTTGAGCTCGAGGAGCGGGAAGACGCGCCCCATCACGTCGTAGTCGACGTGGAAGGCGTAGTGCAGGAAAGACATGTCGGCGCCCATGTCCATCGCGACCTGCGTGCCGAGGTTGGCCTCGAGGCCGAGAGGTCCGAAGCTGCGCGCGCCGGCGACGAAGATGTCCAGGAGTCCGTCGCCCTGGCCCTGCAGCCGCAGCCCGCTGCTGGGTACACCGTTGATCTGCGTCTTGATGCCGCCGGTCGGCGCCTCGTACTTGATGCCGACGGTCAGGATGGAGTTGGTCGCCGCGTCGGCAAGCACCGCGTACTTGAAGCCGAACGCGAGGTTGACCGCGCCGCCCTCACTCTCGAGCAAGTCGTCGAAGTCGACATCGGCCCAGCCGTCCTTGGTGGCGATGAAACCGAGACGGTCGGTGATCGCGACTCGGATCTGCACGGCGAGCACGTCGATGTCCCCGCCGCTGGACGCGAAAGCGTCCGGGATCTCCTGGTGGATCCACATCGGACGGATCTCGGTGGTGATCAGCGGAGTCTCGTTGAAGAGCGGATTCGAGACCGGCGAGACGTAGTGCGTGAAGCCTGCCTCGCCGAGCGACCCCTTGAGGTCGAAGTCGAGCGCGAAGGCAGAGGCCGGAATCAGGAGACCGGCGGCTGCAGCTGCGGCGACGGCGTGGAAAATCTTGCGGACGGACATCGATTACCTCCGGGCGCAGTGGCACCCGGAGACGAATTAGCAAAGAGCCGGCCAAGCTCTCGAGAGAAGAAGAAACCGCGATACTGGCGTCGTTGCGGTAGTCCTGGACACGGAGCCGGGACGAGAGTTCTCACAAATGAGAACAGGCGGGGAGGTGGTTGCAGAAATGGGAGACGCGACGACGGTGGCGGCGCGCCGCCGGAACGAGACGGGGCCTCGCGGCAGGAAAGCCGCGAGGCCCCGTCGATGGACCGGTTAGTTCGAAGCGAGCCGGGCGGCGCCCTCGACGTCGAAAGTGCCGTCCTGGAGCCGCGTTGCAAGCCTCGTCTTCTGCTCGGGCGTCAGCGAAAGCTCGGTGACGTTGCCCGCGGCGTCGACGCCGGCGATCCGCATCGCCGGGTCGCTGCCCGCATCGCTCTGGTAGATGACCCTGCGCGGGTTCGGCCTGGCGTAGATGCCGTAGTCGCCGACGATCAGCAGGGCCACAAGCTGGAAGGGCGCCGTGAGAATGTCACCGGCGATGGCCGCCGGCAGGATCACCGCGCCGGCCCACTGCCGATCGTAGTGGGTGGGGGGATCCTGGGGGCTGCCGATGAAGGCGTGATCCGTCCACTGCGTGAACATGCAGCCGGACAACATCGAAAGCGAAATCGATACCGCAAGACCTCGAATCAACCCTGAACGCATGATCCCTCCCGCCGACGCGGCTCGCCTTGACGATGCCGGGCCGGGTCGTTTGTGTTGAGTGCAATGCCAGCACCTTATTCGGGCTGCAGCGGGGCTGTCAACGCCGTTGGCCTTCCCATTTGTCCTGCGCGAGAGCGCCAGTCATGAATGGCCGCCGTGAACTCCGTACACGATTCTCCTCCTGACGCCTCCCGTCCGTGGTGGATGACGCTTCTTGCCGCGTTGAGCGGCCTCACGGCCGTCGTCAGCGTAATCCGTGACACGGTGATCCCGGCATCGCGGGACGTGGCCTCGGGGCCCCTCGTCGGCTAGAGGCTGAGCTCCTCGATCTTGCGGTACAGCGACGAAAGGCTGATGCCGAGGAGTTCGGCTGCCCGGCGCTTGTCGCCATCGGAGCGCTGCAGCACGTTGGAGATGTGCCCTCGCTCGTAGAACTGGATCGCGCTCTTGAGTTCGTCGCCGACCGACGC
This sequence comes from Binatia bacterium, assembly GCA_046261745.1. Taxonomy (GTDB): domain Bacteria; phylum Desulfobacterota; class Binatia; order UBA1149; family CAITLU01; genus DATNBU01. The sequence goes on along the minus strand of JBHEOD010000047.1, from coordinate 5,816 downwards.
GCCGTCGTCGGCGAAATTCGCCGATACCCTGTTCGGAAGATCCGCGATGGTGATCCATTCGCCGTCGCCGACGATCATTGCGTGCTCGATGACGTTGTCGAGTTCGCGGATGTTCCCCTTCCACGGCATGCGCAGCAGGGCCTTCATCGCCGCATTGTCCACTCCGCGGAAGCGGCGGTTCATCTCGGTGTTGTGCCGACGGACGAGGAACTCGACCAGCGCCGGAATGTCCTCGCGCCGGTCGCGCAGGGGCGGAATCTCGATGCCAAAGACATTGAGCCGGTAATACAGGTCCTCGCGGAACGTGCCTTCCTGACAGCATCTGGCGAGATCGCGGTTGGTGGCTGCGATGATGCGAAGGTCCACGCGTGAAGCGGTGTTGCCGCCGACCGGCATGATCTCCTTCTCTTCGATAGCGCGCAGCAGCTTCACCTGGAGCGCGAGCGGCAGTTCCCCGACTTCGTCGAGGAAAATGGTGCCTCCGCGCGCGCGCTGGAACAGCCCTTCCTGGGCGGTGACCGCGCCGGTGAACGATCCCTTGAGATGGCCGAAAAGCTGGCTCTCCAGCAGGGCTTCGGGGATCGCCCCGCAATTGACGGGCAGGAAGATACTGTCGCGACGCTCGCTCTCGCGATGGATCGCGCGCGCAACCACCTCCTTGCCGACGCCGCTCTCGCCCGTGACGAGCACGGTGGAATTGGTAGGCGCCACCTTGTGGATCATCGCCATGATGTGGCGCATGGCGGCGCTCTCGCCGATCATGTTGTCGATGTCGAAGCGCGACTCCACCTCGCGACGCAGGTACTGGATCTGCCACGCGAGTTCCCGGCGTTCGAGCAGGCGCGCCACCTTGGTCAGCACCTCGTCGAAGACCAGCGGCTTGATCATGTAGTCGTGGGCACCCTGGCGAAGCGCTTCGACGGCGGTTTCGACGCTGGCATGGGCCGTCATCAGGATGACAAGGGTCTGCGGGCACAGGCGACGTACTTCACGAAGCAGGCCTACGCCGTCGAGGCCCGGCATTCTGAGGTCGGTGATCACGACGTCGAACTCGGCGCCGTCGAGGAGGTCGGCAGCATCCCGGCCGTTGGCGGCCATCGCGACGTCGTAGCCTTCCTCCGTCAACACGTCCTTGAGGCTTTCGCGGCTCGCGACCTCGTCATCGACGACCAGAATGGAACCTTTCGCAACTACCATGAGCTTACTCTCTTCCATCAGCACGGCCCGTGCAACGGCGCCGGATGAGCACGGCCCGTGCAACGGCGCCGGCGTTGACTCGAATCGTTTGCGGTGCGAATCAGCTGGCATGCCGACCCTGCTCGAACTGACAGGCCTCGACGCCGACGAACGCGAACGACGCATGCAATTCATCGGCTTCGGCGAGGCCGACCGCGAGCGTCTCGCCCGGGAAGCCACCTTCTTCGAATCCATCGCCGACGGCATGGCCGAGGTCTTCTACGACCACCTGCTGTCTTTCCCGCAGACCGCGCGTTTCCTCGAGGACCCCGTCCTCGTCACGCGGCTCAAGGCCTCCCAGCGGCGGCATTTCATCGAGCTGTGCACGGGCCCGTACGGCGAGGCCTACTTCGAGAGCCGGCTTCGCGTCGGCGTCGCGCACGCGCGAATCCGGCTCGATCCCCACCTCTACCTCGGCGGCTACCTGATCCAGATCAACTACGTGCGCGCCAGGTTCGAGGAGAAGTTCCGCGACGACCCTGCGGCGGCCCAGGCCTGCACCGACTCCATCATCAAGATCATCATGCTCGACATTGCGCTGGCGACCGACGCGTACATCTACGGCGGATTCGTCGAACGCACGACCGCCGACACGCGCGCGTACGAGGCGGCTCTCGCGCAGGAGGCCCTCGAGACCAAGCTGCGCGAGGAAGAAAAGAGGGAGGAGCTCCTGCGCATGATCATGCACGACATTCGCAGCCCCGTGGCCGCAATGATGGCCACCGCGCGTGCATCCATGCGGCGTTATCGCGACCTCGGCGAGCCTCCCGGCAAGCAGTTCGCGCTCGTCGAGGCCACCGGCGCGAACGTGCTGCAGATCATCGACAACATGGTCTCTCACGCGCGTGCACCGGGCGGAGAACTGCCGCTGGCGTGCGAGCCCTTCGACGTGTCGGAAGTGGTCAGCGCGTGCGTGGCCCAGCTCAGGCCGTTCGCGCAACAGACCGCCCACGCGCTGAGCGTCGTGACGCTGCTGCCGGCGCCGAGCACGCGCCTCGACAAGGTGCTCGTCCGTCGCGTCGTTTCCAACCTGCTGGTCAATGCGTGCCGTCATACGCCGGCAGGCTGCGTGATCGAGGTGGAATGTCGTCCGGACGGCGAATACTGCCGAATCGTGGTGGCCGACGACGGCCCGGGCATTTCCTCGGCCATTCGCGAAGCGTTTGCCATCGCCGATCTCAAGCCCAAGGCCGACGGCGGCGCCTTCGTCGACAGCGGCCTCGGCCTGCCGTTTTGCCGCATGGCTTGCGACCGCATGGGCGGCAGCCTCGAACTCGAGCCGTCGGCCGGGCGCGGCACCCGCTTCGTCGTTCTTCTTCCTCTCTAGATCGCAAGCGCGACGACGCGGACGCGCGCCGTCCGGCTGCGAACGCGCGCCGCGCGGGCGAATGGGAGCGTGACGCTGCATCAAATCGCCGGCAGCTCCGCGCCGGCCTCTCGCGGCCTGGTCTTGCGGCGTGACCGCGCACCGACGGAGATGCGGCGCAGATTGCGGATTTCCGAGTCGACCAGGCGTGACGCGCGCTTGATCTCGGGTTCAGCCGCCTCAAGCAATGCCGCGTGCAGCTCCCGCAGTGGAGCGGTTTCGATCGTGTCGAGGCAGCGTTGCCCGTCGGCGCCGTCGGTCATCGACGCGAGCTGCCGCCTGGCGTTCTCGAGCACGCGACCCAGTCCGGCCAGCTGAACCGGAGCTTCCACCAGGAACGGACCGTCGTCCTCGAGGGCAGTCGAGATCTCGGCGAGCGCATGCAGCAACCTCGCGCGCCGCCTTTCCCTGCGGGAGCGCTCGGACCAGGACGCGGCCAGCTCCGGCGTCGCGGTCGCAGAGCAGGCGACGGCGTCGTAGATCGACGCCACCTCGTCCTCGAGCCGCGAGCAACGCAACAGTGCTTCCTTCAGGTACATTGGCGACGGGGTGAGCAGGAAGCATGCCACGGCGCCGATGGCGATTCGTCGCAAAAAAGGCGCGCCGTCGAGCGAGCAGCGCGCTCGCGAATGCCCGGCGATTCGCGCTGCTGAGAAGGCCTGCGGGGGTCCTTGTCAGGAGCGGGAAGCATGCGCGGCGCCGCAACCGGGGCTGCTCACGCCGCCCGATGGCCCGTGAAGCTCCCGTGCGTCCCCAACACGCGCACAACGCGCGTCGATCCTTGATCGCAGTCGGCCCGCCGGTCGATTGAGACCGCGGGCGGCGCTGCTAGCTTCCAGCGCCGCAACGCGGCGAAGGCGGCGCAGCGATGACACGAGCGGGTGCCGGCCGGAGCCGCCGTCTCGATGTCGGACGGGCGCCACCGCGAGGACATCGAGAACCAATGAAGCACTTCGACGTCACGCACCACATTCGCGCCATCGAACGCGACGGCTACACGATTCTCGAGGACTTCCTGGTTCCCGACGTGCTCGCCGAAGTTCGGCGTGTGCTTGCGCTGTACCTCGACACCAATGCGGGACGCAACGATTTCGAGGGCACCAGGACCGAGCGCGTCTACACCCTCGTCGCACGCGCGCGGGTCTTCTGGGACATCGTGCTCGACCAACGCGTGATGCGGCTGTGCGAGAGGTTCCTGCTGCCGAACTTCCTGCTCACCGCGTCGCAGGCCATTCGCATCGGTCCGGGTGAAACCCCGCAGCCCATCCACAGTGACGACGCGTTCCACCTGTTGCCGCGCCCTCGCCCGATGATCTCGCTGTCAACCATCGTGGCTGTCGATGCGTTCACGGCCGACAACGGCGCCACCACGATCATCCCGGGCAGCCACCTGTGGGACGAAGCGAAAGTGAGCGGCCAGTTCTCGTTCGCGCCGGTTGCCGAGGAGGGCCAGCGCGAGCTCGAGTGCCAGGCCATTCCCGCCGTGATGCCGGCGGGGGCGTGCGTGGTCTTCGCAGGAACCCTGCTTCACGGCGGCGGCCGCAACACGAGCGGGGCGGCGCGCACCGCGTTCTCGAACCAGTACTGCCAGCCGTGGGCGCGCCCGCAGGAAAACTTTTTCCTCGGCGTTCCTCGCGAAGTTGCGATGCAGATGCCGGAGCGACTGCTGTCACTGCTCGGCTATTCCATTCACCCGCCCTTCATCGGGCAGATGACAGCCAGTCATCCACTCAAGTCGCTCGCGCCCGACTACGAGAACCGCGTCGTCGCGCAGGCCCGCGCCGCCGGCGCCAGGCTCCCCGAGTAAAGCGGCGCTGGCGAAACGCGCGCGCCCGGTCCACAAACCCTTCATGCCGCCGCCATCGACATCTCGGGCTCCAGGCGCCCGACCCGGGCGCGAGAACATGCTCGTCAACCTGGTCTGCAACATCGTGTTGCCCGGATTCATTCTTTCGCGGCTGAGCGGACCGGACAGCCTCGGCCCCGTCGTGGCATTGATGGTCGGCATCTCGTTTCCACTCGGCTACGGCCTCTACGACCTGATCCGGCGCCGCAAGTGGAACTTCTTCTCCATCGTCGGTCTTCTCAGCGTCAGCGTGACGGGAACCTTCGCGCTGATGGAAGTGGACGGCTTCTGGTTCGCCGTCAAGGAAGCCTCGATTCCGGCGTTGTTCGGCGTCGCCGTGCTCGCGACGCTCGGCACCGGAAAGCCGCTGGTGCGACAGATCATCCTCAACGAGTCGGTGGTGGACGTGGAACGTCTCGAGACCGAGCTCGAGTCACGCGGCAATCGCGCCGAATTCGACCTGCTGCTGCGGTCGGCCACGCTGTGGATGTCCGCGAGCTTCGCGCTGAGTGCGCTGCTCAACTTCGGCCTGGCGCGCGTGCTGCTCAAGAGCCCGGCCGGAACGCCGGAGTTCACCGCCGAGCTCGGCCACATGACGTGGCTGTCGTGGCCGGTGATCGCGCTGCCGATGATGACAATCACGGCGATGATCCTGTGGCGCCTGCTCGCCGGGATCCACGCGCTGACCGGCCTCGGCATGGAAGACCTCCTGCACGGCCACCAGCGCGAAACTCCCGACGGACAGTCCACCTGAAGACGACTTCGCGGCCCTCGCGCCGCGCAAAGGAGCCTGGCGATGCGTGTAGAGACCGGTCTTCCCCTCGGCAATTGGCGCGCGGTGCCGGACGCTGCGCGCCGCGCGGAAGCTGCCGGCTTCGACGGCCTGCTCAGCTACGAGATCGGCCACGATCCGTTCGCACCGCTGATCCTTGCGGCCACCGCCACCGAGCGAGTGCGCCTCGGAACCGCCATCGCCGTGTGCTTCCCGCGCAGCCCGATGGTGATGGCCAACATCGCGCGCGACCTCTTCGCGGAGAGCGGCGGCCGCTTCACGCTCGGCCTCGGTACGCAGGTGAAGGGTCACAACGAGCGCCGCTTCTCGGTGCCGTGGACGCCTCCGCTGCCGCGTCTGCGCGAATACATCGAAGCGCTGCGCGCGATCTGGCGCTGCTGGGAGACCGGCGAGAAGCTGGCGTACGAGGGCAAGCACTACAGCTTCACCTTGATGACGCCCGAGTTCTCGCCCCCGCCGACCGGTCTCGGCCCGGTGCCGGTGACGATTGCCGCCGTGAAACCCGCCATGATCGGGCTTGCCGGACGCCTTTGCGACGGCATCCGGCTGCACGGTTTCGCGACGCGACGCTATCT
>JBHEOD010000046.1:23905-24454 GCA_046261745.1 Binatia bacterium | reverse complement strand
AGCGAACTCGGCGACGACCAGTTGTTGCAACGATGCGCGCTCGCGTACCTGTCGGACGACCTGCCCACCGATGCGGTCATTCGTTCCTGGCCCGCCGCAAAGCGTTTCGTGGAAGGCGGCACCTTCCCGTTCAACGCCAGCCTTGACCACGCAATCTGGTTTCATCGACCGATGCGCGCCGACCGCTGGCACCTGCACGATATGTCGTGCCACGGATTCGTGGGTGGGCGCGGACTCGCGTTCGGGCACGTGTTCTCCGAGGACGGCGTCCACGTGGCGACGCTTGCCCAGGAAGCCCTCGTTCGCCTGCCGCGCTGATTCTTCGCGGCCGCGCCTCCGCTCCCTGCTGAGAGGACGGCCTGTTCCCGCCTGAGCGGGAACAGGCCGTGTGCCTCACTCTTCCAGGTCTTCCAGGGCTTCCAGTTCGTCGATGGTGGTCTCGAGCCCGGCGACAAAGTCCTTCTGGTGCAGCACCCAGCCCTTCGGCGTGGCTTTCCATGCGGCGGTTAGGTAGCCCACTTCGGTTCCCACCGACAGCTTCGTCGTCAT
>JBHEOD010000046.1:0-23895 GCA_046261745.1 Binatia bacterium | reverse complement strand
ATGCGTGGCCTTGGAGAAGTCGCCGTAGGCACGGATCGTGAAGACGAGGAACCTGGAGCCGCCGAACCGGCGAGTGCGAACCGCCAGCTTCTCGAGGCCGTCGCGAGCGCTGTCGCCGCCCAGGTAACGGGCCTGGGTGTCACGGAAGCGGAAACGCCGGCCGGCGATGCCGCCGCGCATGTCGCCCTCGTCGAGGAAGGACCGGTAGATTGGCCCGCGTACGTTCGAGACCTCGACCGTCACCGCGTGAACCACGGAGCGGAGTTTCTCGCCCCTCATCGGGATGCGGCCATGGATGTAAAGCTCGTCGGGGCCGTGCGTCGTGTTGTAATAGATGCGCGCCGGATCCCGGATGAACCTGAGACAGACCTGGTCGAGCGTGCAGGCCTCGTCGCAGACCGGCGTGCGCGCCGCCGGCCGGCAGTCCTGGTCGCGACAGTCGATCCTTCCGTCGCTGTCGTTGTCGATGCCGTCGTTGCAGTCCTCGAAGGTGCCCGCCGCCGCGGGCGGATCGCATTGCTCGGCTCCGGTCACCTCGCTGTCGCCGCACACGCACGTGGAGAAGTCGCTCGCGCAGCTGTCGGTGGCTTCGTTGCAGGAGTCCGTGGTGCAGATGATCTGGTCTGCGCAAATGACCGGGTTCCCGCTCAGGCAGTCGGTCACCGGGTGGCAGGTCTCGACGCCGTTGCAGTACTGTCCGTCATCGCAGAGCGCGTCGCTGGCCACGCTGCCGCAAGAGTCCGTGGCTTCGTCGCAGGTGTCCACCGTGCACCCGACGCCGTCGCTGCAGTCCACCGGCGTACCCTCTTCGCAACCAGTCGAGGCGTTGCACACCTCGACACCATCGCAGTGGAGGCCGTCATCGCAGGCCACGTCGTTCGGCGAGTTGGTGCAGCCGACCGACTCGTTGCAGCCGTCGGCCGTACACTCGATCCCGTCGTCGCAATCGAGCGGGCCGGCAGCCGGCAGGCATCCGGCCGCGACATCACACGTTTCGACGCCGTTGCAGATCACACCGTCCGCGCACGGCGCGTCGTCGGGCACGTGGTCGCACTCGTCGTTGTCTTCGTTGCAGGAATCGTCGGTGCAGCCCACGCCGTCGTCGCAGTTCGGCGACGTGCCGTCCTGGCAGTCGAGGACGGCGTCGCAGGTCTCGGAGCCATCGCAGAACTCGTCGTTGTCGCAGAGGGCGTCGCTGGCCTCGTGGTCGCACAGGTCGCTCGTCTCGTTGCAGGTGTCGATCGTGCAGCCGACGGCGTCGTCGCAGTCGGGCGCGATGCCGTTCTGGCAATCGGAGGTCTCATCGCAGAATTCGTCGCCGTTGCAGTGGAGGCCGTCGTCGCAGATCGCATTGCTCGGCGTGTTGTCGCACACGTCGTTCGTCTCGTTGCACTCGTCCACGGTGCAGCCGACGCTGTCGTCGCAGTCCACGGCCGGACCGGCGGTGCAGACGCCCTCGACGCAGGTCTCAACACCATCGCAGAACACGCTGTTGTCACAGTCGCCGTCGGTCAGGCAGTCGACGCATACGTCGCCGCCCTCGTCACAGAACAGGTTCGGGCAGGGATTCGTGCCGTCGTCGCAATCCTCGACGGGATCGCAGATCTCGACACCGGTGCAGAACTCCCCGTCACTGCACGAGGCGTTGTCGGGCGTGTAGTCGCACTCGTCAGTGGATTCGTTGCAGTCGTCGACCGTGCAGCCCACGCCGTCATCGCACAAGGGCGCCGTGCCGGGCTGGCAGTCTTGCGTGGCGTCGCAGGTCTCGTCGCCGTTGCAGAACTGGCCGTCGCTGCAGGAGGCGTCGTTGGTGTCGTGGTCGCAAACGTCGCTCGCCTCGTTGCAGGAATCGATCGTGCAGCCGACGCTGTCGTCGCAGTCAGGCGCGGTTCCGGGCTGGCAGTCCAGCGTCGCGTCGCAGGTTTCCTCGCCGTTGCAGAAGGCGCCGTCGGTGCAGGCGGCGTCGGACGTCGCGTGATCGCATTCGTCCGTCGCTTCGTTGCACGAATCGATGGTGCACAGGACCCCGTCGCCGCAGTCAGGTTCGACGCCCGCTGTGCATCCGGTCGACGGATTGCAGGTCTCGTCGCCGTTGCAGTACTCGCCGTCGGCACAGGCGTCGTCATCCGGGCCGTGGTCGCAGCTGTCGGTCCCCTCGTTGCACGCGTCGTCCGTGCATTCGATGCCGTCGTCGCAATCGGGAACGGGCCCGATCGCACAGCCGACGCCGACGACGCAGGTTTCCTCCCCAGTGCAGAACTGACCGTCGCTGCAGTCCGCGTCGTCGGGAGCGTGAGCGCACTCGTCGGCCGTCTCGTCGCAGGAGTCCGTCGTGCAATCGATGCCGTCGCCGCAATCGGGCGGCGTGCCCGCCTCGCAACCTGTCAGTTCGTCGCAGGTCTCGCTGCCGTCGCAGAACAGGCCGTTGTCGCAAGAGCCGTCGTTGCCTTCATGCTCGCAGTTGTCGTTCGCCTCGTTGCAGGTGTCTGTCGTGCAATTGACGCCGTCGGAGCAGTCCGGCGAAGAGCCGGCCTGGCAGTCGTTCACCGCGTCGCAGGTTTCCACTCCGGTGCAGAACAGGTCGTCGCTGCAGAGCGAGTTCATGGGGTCGTTCTGGCAGACGTCACCGAGTTCGTCACAGGTGTCGAGGGTGCAGGACACACCGTCGTCGCAATCGACAGGGCCGCCGGATCCCGCGCCGCACAGGCCGAGATCGGTGCACTCCTCCTCACCGTTGCAGAACTGGCCGTCGTCACAGACAGCACCGACGTCCGGCGTGAACGCGCATACGTCCACCGTTCCGGACGTGTCGCACGTATCGATCGTGCAAGAGTTCCCGTCGTTGCAGTCCGAGTCGTCGTCACACTCCGAGAAGGCGAGGCAGTCGATCGGATTGGAGTTGGGGTTGCTCGACGCATAGGAGCAGACATCGATGGGAACCGCGCTGAGCGCGCTGAAATCGTCGAGATCGATGCCGCAGAGAATCTGCGTATCCGCCGGATAGTCCTGGCCGGGTCCAGGCGCGGGGCCGGGGAACGGATCGGTGTTCTCCTGCGTGACCTCACACTCGGTCGTGAACGGACCGGCGATCTGGCTAGGCCCCGCGCAGCGGTCGGCCCTGGTGTCGTTGCACGTGAAGAGCCGGATTTCTTCGAGGGCGACGGCATCGCCGACGCCGTCTCCGTCCGTTGTCACGCAGACAGCCAGGTTCGCGAACGCATCGCCGTCCGTGTTGAAGAGCACGCAGGTGACGACCGTGCTTCCTCCGGTGATCGTCGTCACGTCCAGGTTGGTGATGACATTCAGCTCGTACGGAAGCGCGTCGCCCGTGTCGCCGCAGTACAGGGTGACGTCGCGTATTCCGGTCACGTCATTGGCGCCGTCGGAATCGGGCAGGCAGTTGGTTGGAACCGTCAGGGCCCAAGCCGGGGAACCCGTGCCGATGGCGACGGAAAACAGCAGGCCAAGCGAACGCATGGCAGCGAATACGCGAACCTGCCGAAGCAGGCCGCTACGAATGAATGGCAACATGAACCCCCTCCTTACACTTCGATTGCGAAGGAACCGTGCGTTCGCGAGTACTCCCCCGACCCCTTGTGGACAAGCTTTGGTTGGAACCTTCGCGCCTGCGCGGCTCCAAGTTTTGTAACCCCAAGAAACCCATATGCTCCATGGACAACGCCCTGTCGAGCGTCGCGCGGCGGGTTTCGGATCCCCAGCGGCGGAGGTTCTCCATCGGGGGTGCCTTCTCGGGAGCCCGTTGGAAGCTCTATGCTTGTGAGCGCAGCGATTAAGTGAAGCGCGACTTGCGGATGGTCGACACAGGCGCAGCACAAAGCGGGCGGCGACGGCCCGGTGCCATCGACGAGGACCAGCTGCGCGTCATACTTGAGACGCGAAAGTTCGAGAGCGAAGTCGCGATGCTTTCCGGCACGCCTGGCGTGGCGACCGGCTTGGCCTGCACGGATAAAGGCCACGCCCGCCGCCGCCTATCGCTCGCCCGCAGCGGCGTGCCTTTCGCCGTGCGCCGAAATCCTGCGGCCGGTGTGCCTATTCGACCCCGAAGTCCACCTGATGCAGCAGCCATCCCCTCGGCGTCGCCGTCCACTCGACCGTCAGGTACCCCACTTCGGCGCCGGCAGAGAGCTTCGTCGTCATCAGGTAGTGATTGGCCGCCGAGAAGTCCCCGTAGCCACGGATCGTGAAGACCATGTGCGGAACGCCGGAGAACCTCCGCGTCCTCAGCTTGACCAGGGAGAGCCCGACGCGGTTGCTCGCATCCCCGAGGAACTCCGCCGACTTGTCGCGGAAGCGGAAGTAGCGGCCGCCGACGGCGCCACGCATGTCGCCGGGGCCCAGCGAGGTGCGATAGATCGCACCGAACGGGTTCGACAGCTCGAACGACATGCTTCGCCCCACGTCCCGGAACTCGCCGGACATCGGGATGCGGCCGTGAATGTAGATCTCGTCCGGACCGCCGCGCGAATTGAAGAGGATGCGGGCGGGATCGCGGATGAACACCACGCACGGCTGGTCGAGTTCGCAGTTCTCGTCGCAGACGGGTCCGCGGGCATTCGGCTTGCAGCCGGTGTCGCGGCAGTCCACGGCGCCGTCGCCGTCGTCGTCCACACCGTTGTTGCAGTCTTCGAACGTGCCGGCCGTCAGCGGGGGATCGCAGATCTCGTCGCCGGTCACCTCGTTGTCGCCGCATACGCACGGTGAGAAGTCGTGGACGCACGCGTCCGTTGTCTCGTTGCAGACGTCGGCGCTGCAGATGACACCGTCGCCGCACGGTACCGGGATGCCGGGCACGCACCCGGAGAGCGGGTTGCAGATCTCGTTGCCGTCGCAGAACTGGCCATTGGCGCACAGGCTGTTGTCGGCGACGTGGTTGCAGGTGTCCGTAGCCTCGTTGCACGAGTCGCCGGTGCAGACGATTCCGTCGTCGCAGTTCGGGGGAGTGCCGGGCTGGCAATCCTCGGTGACGTCGCAGATCTCGTCGCCGTCACAGAACGTGTCGTTGTCGCAGACCGAGTCGTCCGGCGTGGAAACGCAGTCGTCGATCGTGTCGTCGCAGACGTCGGTCGTGCATATCACGTCGTCGTCGCAGACCGGCGGGGTACCGGGCTGGCAGTCGTTCACCACGTCGCAGATCTCATCGCCGTCGCAGAAAAGATCGTTTTCGCAAAAGGAATCGTCGGGGAAGTGATCGCAACCGTCCCCGGCCATGTTGCAGGCATCCGTCGTGCAGTCCACGCCGTCGTCGCAGTCGAGAGGCGGACCAAGCTCGCAAACGCCCTCGACGCAGATCGGGTCCTGGCAGTTCGCCGCGACGACGGGCACTCCATTGTTGTTGTCGCAGGGCAGGCCCTCCCCGCTGGAGTTCTGTCCCTGCTCGCACACGCCGGTGCCGTCGTCGTCCACGCACGCCGGCGTCCGGCAATCGGTGACGTTCCCGTCATTGCCGCACGCGCTGCCGAGGTTGGCGGGCTCGCACTGGTTGCCCGAGTCGTTCTCGATGCAGACATTGCAAGCCGGATCGCCGCAGTCGGAGTCCGTCACGCACTCGGAGGTGTGCAGGTCCGCGCTGGCCTGCGCGCCGGCGGTCAGCTGGGATTCGCAAAGCGGGTCGGTAATCACCAGGATGTCGCCGTCCGACGAACTGCGCGTGTAGAAGAGTCCGCAGACCGCCGGGGCTCCGACAAGATCGGTAACCCTCACGCGGATCGTCGCCATGTTCTTCTGCTCGTTGCCGGCGAAGACCACGTCCTGCGTCATTCGGAGCCTCACCTTGTTCGGGTCGGCATGCTGCGTGCACGTCACGCCGGGAACTGCGCTCTCGCAGCCGCAAACCTCGCTTCCGCACTGGGCGAGCATCGGGTTGCACTCGTCCCCGGGATTGAGAGATCCGCCCACGCTGCCGATCGGGCAAACGGGAATGAAGGTCAGCACGCCCGGCAAGGGGGTCGCGTCAATTTCGGAATCTTCCTGGGCCAAGGTGCCAATGATCTCGGATCCGTCGAAAATGGTGGACTGGACGAACGTCCCGTCGTCGGGCCCGCTGTCGACGATGCTGGCATTGCGGACCCGATACTGGAGCGTGAGTTCCTGATTCAGCGACATCGCCGCCTCGCAGGTTCCACCGGTGGACCGCGAGACGGTGGCCGAAGTGCCCGCTGAGCAGGAGTTTGCGCGAGAGTCGGATGCGCCGACAAGCGTCGCCATCGCGACGGAGACGGCTGCGATCATTCGAGCGTTGCTGCCAATCATGTCTCGTACGACCCCCTGCGCAGTTCCTGGAGATTCCCTGCGCGTACCCGACCCGAAGCGCATCATCGCGCCTGCCCGCGCAGTTCGGCGAGGACGGCGCTGCAGGCGTCACCCGAAACGCCGTGATCACAACCATCCGTCGATTCGTTGCAGGTATCGACGGTGCAGCTGACACCGTCGGTGCAGTTGGGCGGGGTGCCCGCCTGGCATCCTTTCGTCGCGTCGCAGGCCTCGACTCCCGTACAGTACAGGCCGTCGCTGCATACGGAATTGCGCGGATCGTTTGCGCAGGAATCCGTGATCTCATCGCAGGTGTCGAGCGTGCAGTCGACGCCGTCGTCGCAATCGCGCGGCGCCGCGGCATGACCGCAAAAGCCGAGACTCGTGCAGGTCTCGTCGCCGTCGCAGTGAACGCCGTTGCTGCACGGAAAGCCGGCTCTCGCCGTATGCCGGCAGACGCCCGACTGGCACGTGTCCGCCGTACAGTTGCTGCCGTCGTCGCAGTCGGCGGCGCGTTCGCAGGTGGAGAATACGAGACAATCCGAGGGGTCGGAGTCAGGGCCGGCCGAGGAATAAGAACACGCGTCGAGCGGCCTCGCACCGGTGCCGGCCGCCCCGAAATCGGCCGTGTCTACCTGGCAGCGAAGCAGCGTGTCTTCAGGGTAGTGGGTGCCGGGACCGGGACCAGGGCCCGGGAACGGATCTTCTTTCGCCTGAGACGCCTCGCACAGGGTGCTGTAAGGGCCCGCGACCAATGTCGCTCCGCTGCAACGATCGGCCTTCTCGTCGTTGCACGTGTACAACAGGAATTCCCTGAGGAGGAGGTGGTTGCCGTTGTTGCCCGTCGCGCCCTTGATCGCACTGCAGATCGCAAGGTCGGCGAAGGCATCCCCATCGGTGGAATACAGCGAACACGCGCGAATGGTGGCCGCGCCCTCGATCCTCGCAAGGTCGAGGCTGATGGTGGTGTCGAGTTCGAAGGGGGCCCCATCTCCAACTACAGCGCACAAACGGGTAAGATCGGTTTCCCCGGTCCGGTCGTTGGCGCCGCCCAGGTCGGAGCGACAGTCGGCCGTGGCGGGGAGCAGGGCAGCGGCCGGCGCCGCGTGCAACAGGCCGAGCGCGAGCACGGTGACGGCCGATCCCGAGGCAAACGCGCCCCGCAGAAGCCGAACCCGCCCGAAGAAGTCGTGGTGAGACATGGTTTTCCCTCGACGCAGGGTCACCCCCCGCGTGCACCGCAACCCCCGCGGCGCCTTTTCTGTCCATTCCATCCCCTCGAAGATTCGACCCGCGCGGTGCCATTCGAGGCGGACTAAGTTGGCGAGAACTCTTAGGGCTATGCCCGAAAACCCCCTATCTGTCGAGTACAAAAGTAGCAGGTGCGCCGCGCGCCCCGAACGCGCCACACGTGCCGGAGTCGTTCGCTTTTCGGTGATCGGTCGCCGCTCGCCCACCCGAACGTGTTCACTCAAACGCCGAGCCACCGAGGGGGCAGACCTTACATTCCTGCCGGCAACGGCGCCCCCGCCGTCATCCCGCCGTCGATCGGAATCGCCGCTCCGGTAATGAACGATGCGTCGTCGCTCGAGAGGAAAGTGACCAGCTTCGCCACCTCTGCCGCCTCTCCTATCCGGCCGAGCGGGTGAACGCGCTTCGCGAACTGCTCGACGGTGAGAGAACCCATGCTGCCGTCCCCGAACGCATTGGCCATTGGGGTGCGGATCACACCTGGACAAACGGCGTTCACGCGGATTCCGAGAGGCGCGGCTTCGAGCGCCCCGACCTTGGTGAGCAGCACCACGCCGCCCTTGGCTGCGTTGTAGCTCGAAAGCCCGGGAGCACCCATGAGCCCCGCCACCGAGGCCGTGTTCACAATCGATCCGCGAGACGGACCGTCGTTGTTGGCCATCGCGCGAATCACCGATTGAAGGCAGTAGTAAACGCCGTTGAGGTCCACGTCGATCACTCGCCGGTGCTCGGCGAGATCCATGGCCGCCAGCGGGCCGTGCCTCTCGATGCCGGCGTTATTGAAGAACACGTCGATGCGGCCATAGTGGGCGACGGTTTCCTGCACCATCGCCTCCACCTGATCGGCGTCGGTCACATCGACGCGGATCGCAATGGCGCCGAACTCACGTGCGACGGGCGAAGCATCGTTGATATCGGCAATGGCGAGCCGGGCGCCGGCAGCGTGAAACTCGCGGGCCGTGGCCAGTCCGATGCCCGAGGCCCCGCCGGTGATGAGAGCGATTTTTCCTTCAAGACGACACATACGAAGACTCCTCGGTCCCGGTCGCAGTGGGCAGTGGTTCCGGCGCGCAGCCGCCGCGACCGCAAGCGCTTCGGGCGGCCGGCAGGGGGCGAGGGGTAGACCGACGGCGGCGCGCAAGCAAGAATGCGCCGCCGGTTCCCCGCGCTGACGCGAGGCCGCACTTCGCAAGGCAACTCCAGAGCATTTCGTGGATCTCCAGTTTTACGAACGACTGCTTCTTGTTCCGTTGCTCGGCCTCGTCGCGGCCGCGCTGGTCGGCGTGCTGCGCGGGTTCGGCTCGCTGAGAAGGCTTCGCGTATGGGCCGTGCTGACCGGTCTCGCGGCCGGCGCCTACCTTGCCGTAAGAGGCTCGGGGCTCCAGTTCGAAGGCGCCATCGTGCAGGCGCTGTCGGCGGCCATCATCCTTGCGGCAACGGCGACGCTGCTGCGACTGGTGGACCTGTTTTTCTGGGACTGGTTTCTCAGCAGGCGACGCCACGTGGCGGTCCCGCGCCTGGCGGTCGATCTTTTCAAGCTGCTGGCCCTCGTCGGCGTCGCCATCAGCGTCCTCAAGTACGTGTACGGCATGGAACTCACCGGCCTGCTGGTGACGTCCACCGTGGTCTCGGCCGTGATCGGCCTGGCCATCCAGGACATGCTCGCCAACGTGGCGGCCGGCCTCGGCGTCCAGCTCGAACGGCCGTTCAACGTCGGCGACTGGCTGCAGATCGGCAGCCACGAAGGCGTGGTCACGCAGCTCAACTGGCGAACGCTCACGCTGCTGACTCGCGACCGCCACGAGGTCCTCGTGCCGAACGCGACGGTTGCGAAGACCGAAGTGGTCAACTTCTGCCGTCCGAGTACGCTGCAGCGGGCGCACGCCTTCGTGGGCGTGGCCTACAGGCACCCGCCGGGAATGGTCAAGGCCGCGCTGACGCGGGCGGCTTCGTCTGTTCCGGAAGTTGCCGTGAATCCGCCGGTAGAGGTGCTGGTACGCTCGTTCCAAGACTCCGCGATCGAGTACGACATACGTTTCTGGATCAACGATTTCGGCCGGCTGCTGCAGATCACCGACGACGTCTATTCGCGCGCGTGGTACGAGCTCAATCGCTGCCACATGTCGATCCCGTTCCCGCAGCGCGACGTGACGGTCCGCACGTCCTCCGACGAAGAGGAGAAGCGCAAGGCCGAGCAGCGCCGGCGCGAGATCTTCTCGGTGCTGAGGCCGCTGCCGGTGTTCACGCCGCTAAGCGACGAGCAGATCGCCACGCTGGTCGGCGGCGCCGAGCTGCAGGTGTTCATGAAAGGAGAGGCGCTGGTGCGCCAGGGGGACCGCGGCGAATCCCTGTTCGTGATCCGCTCCGGCTCGGTGCGCGTCGAACGGTCCCAGGACGGTGGCCCCGCGACCACGATGGCCACGATGGGCCCCGGCAACTTCTTCGGCGAGATGAGCCTGCTCACGGGCGAGCCGCGCACCGCCTCGATCGTCGCCGAGGACGAAACGGAGGTGGTCGTGGTCCGCAAGAACGACTTCGCGCCGGTGCTGACGGCCGACACCGGCATGCTTGCTGGTCTTTCCGCCGTGCTGGAGGACAGATCCCGGCACACGGCCCAGCACGTCGCTGAAGCGTCGGCATCTCCCGGCGAGAGCAAGACCCAGCAGCAAACCTCGGCGCTGCGGCGGCGGATCGGTCACTTCTTCGGACTCGACCAGCCCTGAGCGAACCCGCCTCGCGCTACGGGTAATCCGCCTTGCGGCTGCGCTGGTCGTACAGGAACGATGCCGCCGTGTACCAGGCGGGATAGAAGAGCGAGGTCCACGCCAGCAACGGGGAAGGCTCGGGGAGCTGGTAAACCAGCACCGCGCCCATCACGGCCCACAGCACGCCGAGCCACACCGCCGCGCCGCGACCGCTTTCCATCCTGCTCGGGTAGAGCCATCGCATCGGCACGAACACCATCGCGACGAAGCCGAGCAGGAAGGCCAGGTTCACCCACGGGCTCGTGCCGAGCACCACGTAGTAGAACACGAGAACGTTCCAGTACGACGGGAAACCCTGGAAATAGTGTTCGACGAAGCCTTTCGCATCGGTGCGCGAGAAGCCGTACGCGCTGGCCAGCAGCACCGAGAGCGCGCACCACTGTAGCCCGGGCGGCAGAATGCCCGGCTGGACGAGCACGGCCACCGGCACCACCACGTAGGTGAGATAGTCGATGATGTTGTCGAGCAGGCCGCCGTCGATCCACGGCGCTACCTGCTTCACCCTGGCCTTGCGGGCGAGTGTCCCGTCGGAGGCGTCCACGGCGAACGCCGCCGCCAGCATCATGAAGGTGGTTGCGTAATCGCCGCGAAACGCGGCCGCGAGAGCGAGAAACCCGAGCACCGCACCGAACGCGGTATACCCGTGAACGGCCAGCGCGAAGAGCAGTCGACCCAGGGGAACCGGTGATTCGCCTCTGTCCACCGGCATCTTCCTACGCTGCAGCGCCGTGATCGGCAACGATCAGGCGGGCCACTTCGTCGGGTCGCTCCATCGGGATGAAATGGCTGGTGCCGGAAACCGTGACGAGGCGCGCGTGCGGCGCCGCCTCGAGCGCGCGCCGCGCGCGCCCTTCGTCGAGGGTCGTACTGTGTTCCCCCCGCATCATCAGGATGGGCGCTTTCACGTACCGCAGCCTGGCGAACGCATCGTACTCGGCCGCGGCCGAATACACCTGGGCCTCCACGCGCGCCGGACACAGCAGCTCGATCTCGCCGTCGGGCCTCTCGAACGTGCCCTCGTCGACATACGCATGGAGTGCTTCGTCGGTCCATGTGGCGTAGGGCTCACGGCGGCGGAACGAGCGGAAAAGCTCTTCCCGCGACGACCATACGACGCGGCGCGTACGCGTGCGGGCCGCCATCGGGTTCTGCCCGGCTTCCTCGATCAGGCGCGCAAGCTCAGGGTGGAACAGCACAGGATCGATCATCACGAGGCGGCCGACGAGCGAAGGTTCCGCGGCCGCGACGCCCGCCAGCGTCGTCGCGCCGGCCGAATGCCCGATGCCGACGGCATCGCGGACGCCGAGCGCCTTCATCAAGTCGATGGTGTCGGTGACAAAAGCCTCCCACGAGTAGTCGTCGTCCGGCTTGGACGAGAGCCCATGTCCGCGCTGGTCATACGTAATCAGGCGCGAGGTGATGCCGAGCTTTCGCAGGCGAACGAGCAGCGGCTTCCAGACCGCACCGAGAAAACCGGTGGGATGGGAAAGGAAGATGCAGTCGTCGCTGGTCGCGTCGTCCCAGTGCGTGACGTGGAACGAGAGCTTGCCGACGCGGATTCGTTCGTCGCGCCGGCCCGGAAAAGCGGGAACGTCGGCTGTCATGGGCAGGCGACGGTTGTCGCACCTCTCGTTTCCGGTGCAAGCGCCGCGTCGCCCGCGCGCGCACCTCCGCTCTCGGTCCGCTGGCCGTACCGGCCGGATCCGGCAATCGGCAGGTGCGTGCGTGAAAGCCGGAGCGAGCATCACGGCGGGCACGCGCGTGCCGTTGCTCCGCTCGTGCATGCTCGGTAGGGTCCGCCGCGATGACACTGGTGCCAACTTCCATCGAAGAGCTATTCGGTCTGCGTGGCAAGGTCGGCATCGTCACCGGTGCCTCCTCCGGCCTCGGGATCGAGTTTGCCGACGCGCTGGCTTGCGCCGGCGCCGATCTCGCGTTGCTCGCCCGCCGCGGCGACCGCCTCGCGACGGTGGCTGCCGGGCTTCGCGCACGCTACGGCGTCCGGGTCCTGCCCATCGAAGTCGACATCACCGACCGCGAGGCCACCGCGGCGGCATTTGCGCGTGTGCGGTCCGACCTCGGCCCGGCATGGATCCTCGTCAACAACGCCGGGCTGGCGCCCACCGGTCGCGCCGAGAAGCAGTGGCCCGAGGATTGGGATCGAACCGTTTCTCTGAACATGACGGCAGTATTCCACTGCTGCCTGCTCGCCGCCGCACAGATGAAAGAGGCGGGCGCGGGCGGACGCATCCTCAACGTGACGTCGATCTTCGGCCGGCTCGGAAGCTCGCTGTTCCGGGTGGCCAGCTATGCCGCCAGCAAGGGCGGCGCCGAGAACCTCACTCGCCAGCTCGCCGTGGAATGGGCCCGCGACGGAATCACCGTCAACGCCATCGCGCCTTCCTGGTTTCCGAGCGAGATGACCCACGAAAGCCTCGTGCGCGGCAGCATCGAGGAGCGCATGGCATCAGGAAACCCGATGGGCCGCATCGGCGCCGAGGGCGAGTTGCGAACCGCGTGCCTGTTCCTCGCGTCGCCCGCGAGCAGCTATATAACCGGCGCCGTCGTGCCCGTGGACGGCGGCTACACGGCTTGGTAGCCGACATTTTCTGCATTGAGATCCGCCTCGGGAGTGAGGCAGCCGGGCCGCACCGGGCGCGCGGCCCGGCCCCGGCCCGTCATGCGCGCCGGCCACCCAGTACCCGGCGTCGCTGACGCGGAGGGAGAGAAAGAGACATGCGACGCCTGGTCCAGATTCTCGTAGCGATCGTCTTCGTTGGATTCGGTCTTTTCGTGGCCGTCACGCGGGTGGCCCCGCTGCAGGATGCCATCGTGCGCCGCATGGCAGCCTCCGTCTTCCAGCAGACGCGCGCGGAATTGTTCGCCGAAGACGCGTTGAGAATCGTCGCGTGCGGCACCGCGTCACCCGTTGCCGATCCGCACCGGGCCGGAGCCTGCGTGGCAGTGTTCGCCGGCGGAAAGTTCTACGTGGTCGATACGGGCTCCGGCGCGTGGAAAAACTTCGCGCTGTGGCGGATTCCGGGCCAACACATCGGCGCCGTCTTCTACACGCACTTTCACTCGGACCACATCACCGAACTCGGCGAGTTCAACCTGCAGACCTGGGGCGCCGGCCGGCCGGGGCCGCTGCGCGTGTTCGGCCCGCGCGGCGTCGAGAAACTCGTCGCCGGTTACAGCGAAGCGTACGCGCTGGACAACACGTACCGCACCGCCCATCACGGAGACGTCGTGATGAACCCGGCCAAGGGTGCGATGGAAGCCAAGCCGTTCGAGGTGGACGCGAAGGATCCCGCCGGCCTCGTGATCCTCGAGGAGAACGGACTGGTGATTCGCGCGTTTCTGGTCGATCACGCGCCGATCGCGCCGGCGGTCGGCTATCGTTTCGACTACAAGGGACGCTCGGTTGCCGTCAGCGGCGACACGGTGCGCTCGACTTCGCTGATCGCCGCCAGCAAGGGCGTCGACGTGCTGTTCCACGAGGCGCAGGCCAACTTCCTCGTGAACATCCTCCAGGAAGAGGCCGCCAAAGCGGGCTCGAACCAGTACTCGAGGATCCTCGGCGATATCCCCACCTACCACACGTCCCCGGAGGACGCCGCGAGGATTGCCAACGAAGCCGGCGTGGAGTTGCTGGTGCTCTACCACCTCACTCCGCCGCCGCCGAACCCCGTCGTCGAGCGCATCTTCGTCCGTGGCGTCTCCGACATCCGTGCGAGCGGCGTCGTGGTGGCTCGCGACGGGCTGCTCATCACGCTGCCGGCCGGATCGAAGGAGATCGACACCGGCTACGTGGACTGATCGGCAAGTTACGGAACAACTCCCGACTGTGGCGCGTTGGGCGCGACGGCAAGGCGGGAAACACCGCCGTCGCATTTCATTTCAGCGGGGCGGAGGCCGTCCCGCGACGACCGACGCGCGAACTTGCGACGCATTCACCAGCGGACGGCCCCGTGACGCCGCGATCTCCGCAGCGGTGAACGGCGCGAAGTCTGCCGGAAGGTGGGCCGGGTCGAAGTACGCGAGAAGCCAGTTCAGCAACGACGCGACCGACTGATCGTCGAGCTGGGACTGCGCGACACCAGGAACGCGCGTGAGGTACTCGCGTCCGCCGGGAAGCACGGCGAGAGCCGCCACTGAATCCCTTAGCTGGGGCACCGCGCCGGCCAGGCCGACTCCGCCGGCCTGGTGACATCCCTGGCAATGCAGCACGTAGTCGAGTGCCGGGTCGCCGGTGGTCTTCGATCCGATGTCGGTGTCGTGCTCGCGCGGTACGCGCCCCGGTGCGCCGAAGCTGACGCCCTGCGCGTGCGACGCGGACGCCGCGCCAAGCGCAACACCGGCGGCAAGCAGTGACGCGAGGAATTTCGCCTGGACCCCGGCTGCCTGCCGCGCGCATGCACGCGACGGCAACCACGCGGCCGATCGTGCCGACCTCCATGGGGCCTGCCGCGCGCGCGCGCGCGACGGCCCTTCAGGACTTGGTCGTTGCAAGCCCCACCACCACCGACACGCTGCAATGCACCGCGCGGCTCTCGGTGCCGAAACACCACAGCAGGTCGTTGTTGCGGAAGGTGTTGTAGACCGGCTGTTCGCCTTCGGTGCGGCTGCAGAGGCAGCGTCCGCACAACGACTGGCCGCAGCAATCGTTGTACGCGATCACGTATTCCTTCTGGTCGACGGGGTTGCGGCAGGTGCCGAGCCACGTGATCGGCGACATCTCCGTGCCGGGCGGGCAGGTGTTGGTACTGCCGCCGCAGCACGCGCACAGATAGCCGTGGATCGCGCAGTGCCGCCAGTACTGGCAGTCGCTCTGGTCGCCGGTCTCGTCCGGCGCGGGCGCGCGGGATTCCTCGGCCGCGGCGATTCGTGCCACCGGCAGCAGCGGCAACGCCGCGCCGCCGACGAGCACGGTGCCGAGCCGCGCGAGGAAACCGCGACGAGACGTGCGGCGCGCCATCTGCCGCGATCCGTTCTCCAGCCACGCGTCGAGGATCTTCCAGCTTCGGTTGTCTGCCATGGTCAAGCCACCTTCGCGCGATCGCGTGCTTCGGCGTCGGGCGCGCCGGTTTGGTGAACGTGAGGGTCGTGGGCGTGCGAGCCTTGCTGGCGCGCAAACTCCTGGATGGAAGCGAGGCCGCGATCGCGCGCCTCGACGAGACTCTCGAGATGTTCGCGCGAGTTGACGATGCCGTGGCCGCGCACGATGCCGGCCGCATCCACGAGGACGGCGTAAGGTAGCTTGGCCACCTGCCAGGTCATGCCGAGTTGCGTGGACACCACGTAAGCGAAGTCGTCGAGTTTCTCGCGACGCATGAGATCTTCGTGCTCGGCGGCCGCACCGTCGCCGGCCAGAAGAATGCGAAGGTGCGCGGCCTCGGCGTGGGCCATTGATCGCAGCGCGGGCAGCAGCGTCTTGCATACCGGGCAGCTGGCCGACAGGAAGAATACCAGCGTCGAGCGACCGTCGGCGGCCGGGGCCCCGACCATTTCGGTTTCTCCGGTGAGGCGCGCGGCCCGCACCACCGGAGCGTCCTCGCCGACGACCACGCCGCGGCCGATCATCAGCGCACCCGCCGGCGCGACGCGTTCGTAGAGCACGCCGATCTGGCGCGTCAGCGCGAACACGACGCCGGCCAGCACGACCACTACGATCCACAGCAGCACGACGGACGCGACGAGCGCGGCGGTCACGAGACCTTCCTGCGCAGCACCGCAATGCGCGGCGCGAGCGCGAGCATGCGCTCGAGCGCCAGCCAGCAAGCGGCCAGTCCGATCAACGCCGCCACGACGCCGACAGCGTCCAGCCACACGAGCGCGCGCGCACGTTCGGGCACGACGAGCAGTCCCGCCGCCGCCGACAGCATCAGATTGCGCACGACGAGCCCCGGCCCGAGGGGAACGCGCGACGCGGGCCCCATGCAGCCGCAGTCGATGTCCACACGGCCGCGGCTCAGGTTCACCTGGATGGCGGCCGCGTAGCCGAGCATCAGCGCGGAAACAGCCGCGCCCGCCACCGCCACGCCGCTTCCCGAAAGCAGCATCGCCGCGAGGAGGGCCTCCATCACGACAACCGCCGGTGCGGCGGCGGCCACGAGCGTACGCGGAAGCAGTTCGTACGCGGCCAGCGTCTCGCGAAAGCGCGGCAGGTCGCGCGCCTTGTGCGAAGCCGACGTCGCCAGCAGCAGCGAGAACGCCAGGCGCAGGGAAAGTTGCAGGGCCGGATCCATGCCTGGCGTCTCAGGGAGTGAAGAAGAGGCTGAAGCCGAGACCCGGCTCGCTCACTTCCGTGCGCACCGCGCCGCTTTCCGCATCGTGCACGGTGATGGTCGGCGGAAATCCCGACGACGTGACCAGCAGCGGCTCGCTCCCCTGCGTGACGATGATTCGTTCGACGCCGGGATTCGGCAGCGTCGCACCGAGCAGCGCCCGCGCCACGCGCGAACTCATATCGGTGGCGTTTGCCGGCCCGAGTTTGGCCTGGTCGGCGATGAAGCTGATCAGCGGGCTCGGAACCTCGATGCGCTGCACCCGCTTTCTTTCCTCGAGTGCGTAGACCCAGATCTCGGTTCCCGGATCCTTGTGCGTGTCGCGCGGCCCCTGGTGCATCAGCGCGAACAGGCGGCCGCTGGCGGCATGAACGGCAAGGTGCTGGAGCCCGCCAATGCGCCACTCCTCGTCGCGATCGGCGGCCTCGAGCAGCGACCAGGTCGGCCCGAACGCCAGCACCGGGCCGTGCACGTCCACCGTGTGGATGACGCCGTCGTAGGAAGTGAAGATCCATTCGTCGTCGCGTCGCACGGCCTTCTCTGTAATCGGATCCTTGACGGCGTCGAAGAAAGGCTCGGTCCTCTCGGCCGACGACACCGCTCCGCGATCGTCCAGGTTCACCACCAGCGCGCTGCCGTTTCCGCAAAGCATGAAAAAGCGGCGCGGGCCGCCGCCGTAGACGAGGCTGCAACCCGGCGTCTCGACTTCGCCGGCAAAGCGGCGCTCCTTCACGTCGACGATGCTGAGCGAGGTGGCGGGAGTGATGTTGAAAACAGCCATGAAGCGGCCGTCGTCGGTGAGTGCGTTGGCGGCGTTGCCGGGGAAGTACTCGCCGCGCTTGGGCGGAATGGGGATCTCGGCTTTCGGCTTGAGCGTGCGCGAATCGTAAACGGTGACGACGTCGGTGCGCTCCCCGCGAATGCCGCGCGACCAGTACGTCTCGGCGATGTAGATCTCGTCGTGCGCCGGCGAGAACAGCGGAGAGATCACGAAGCCGCTGCCGGCCGAGCCCGAGCTGATGGTGCCGAGCATGCGGCCGTCGGCGGCATCGAAGAGGGCGGTGCGATGCAGCAGGATGTCGCTGGCCCAGAACCAGTGCGGGCCCGGCTTGGCCGGAAGCTCGAAGACGTTGCCGACGCGCTCGGGCGCGATGTCGGCAGCGCCCGCGGCGCCACCCAGGGCGATCAGCGCCGCGCTCGTGATGGCAGCGGCCAGCGTGAAAACCTTCGATGCGTTCGATCTGTTCATCATGGCAACACGTCCAGTGGCCCCCGCGGCCAGCAATGGCGCGCTTATAACATGCACCCGGAGACTGACGCGAGGCGGGCGACGCACGCTTTCGGCGGTCCGCAGGCGTGTCGCAGGGCCGGCGCCGCTCTTTGACTCTCCCGCACGCCGGAGGCTTGTTGCGCCGTTATCACCACGCTGGAGCACACGCGCATCCGGCCCCCAGAGGTCAGGTTTGAGTACGACACAGGCAGCCGCCCAATCCGGGACTGGCGTGGCCGGCGCGGAAGTTCGCAGCCGCCGCACCTTCGCGATCATCGCGCATCCGGACGCGGGCAAGACCACGCTCACCGAGAATCTGCTTCTGATGGGCGGCGCGATCCGCCTGGCCGGGCAGGTCAAGTCGCGCGGCGAGAACCGGCGCGCGCGATCGGACTGGATGAAGATCGAGCAGGACCGCGGCATCTCGGTGTCGTCGGCGGTGATGACGTTCGAGTTCGAGGGCATCACCTGCAACCTGCTCGACACGCCCGGTCACGAGGATTTCAGCGAGGACACGTACCGCACGCTCACGGCGGCCGACAGCGCCATCATGGTGCTCGACGCAGCCAAGGGCATCGAGCCGCAGACGCTCAAGCTTTTCGAGGTCTGCCGGCTGCGCAATATCCCGATCATCACGTTCATCAACAAGATTGACCGCGAGGGGCTCAGCCCCTTCGAGCTGCTCGACCAGATCGCCGCGCAACTTGCCCTCGACGTCGCGCCGATGATGTGGCCGGCCGGCATGGGCGGCCTGCTGCGCGGCGTGCTCGACGCCGAGCGCGACTGCTTCCTGCCGTTCGACCGCTACGGCGCGGTGCTCGACCCCATCCCGCTTGCCGGCGAGGAGATCGCGCGCCACGTCGAACCGGCCGAGCTGGCCGTCTTCCACGAAGAAATGGAACTCGCGCGCGCCGGCTATCCGGAGTTCGACAACGCGCAGTACCTCGAGGGCCATATGACGCCGGTTTACTTCGGCAGCGCGCTGCGCGCGCTCGGCGTGCGCGAGTTGCTCGAGGCGGTCGTACGATACGCCCCGTCGCCGCGACCCCAGCCTACGGCCACGCGTGTCATCGAGCCGACCGAACCGAAGGTGACCGGTTTCGTGTTCAAGGTGCAGGCCAACATGGACGCGAACCACCGTGACCGCGTGTCGTTCATGCGCCTCTGCTCGGGCCGCTTCGAGCGCGGCATGAGGCTGCGCCTGTCGAGCACGGGGAAGTCCATCGGCGTGCACAATCCGATCCTCTTCTTCGCGCAGAACCGCGAGATCGTCGACGAGGCGTGGCCGGGCGATATCATCGGCATCCCGAACCACGGAACCATTCGCGTCGGGGACACGCTCACCGAAGGCGAGGACCTGCGCTTCACCGGGATCCCGAACTTCGCGCCGGAAATCCTGCAGCGCGTGCGCCTCGACGATCCGATGAAGTCGAAGCAGCTTCGCCGCGCGCTCGAAAGCTTCGCGGAGGAAGGCGTCACGCAGGTATTCAAGCCGCGCCTCGGGGCCAACTGGATCGTCGGCGTGGTGGGACGCCTGCAGCTCGAGGTTCTCGCGTCGCGCATCGACAGCGAGTACGGCATCAAGGTGGGCTTCGAGGCGGCGCCGTACGAGACCGCGCGCTGGGTGGGCGCGGCGGACGCGGCCGAGCTCAAGCGCTTCGAGGAGGCCAACCACGCGGCGATGGCCGAGGATCGCGACGGCGCGCCGATCTTCCTCGCGCGCAACAACTGGGAGCTGCGCTACGCCGAGAAGCAGTGGCCGAACATCGTGTTCGCCGCAACGCGCGAACGGGTGGCCGCGGGCAGGAACGCGGACTGACGCCGATCCCATAAATGGGGTCAGACCCCATTTACGCAATAATGGGGTCTGACCCCATTATTCTGGAAGAGCGCCGACCGGATGTTCCGAAGTCGTGGTGCCGATGAACCGCGACGGGCATTGACGAGGCGCTCCCTGCGTACGCCATTCCGGGCTCGCCGCCAGGCCCCCTGCCAGCCGATCTCACCCCGTCATGTTCACGAACATCGTCAGCAACTCGTCGCGCGTCGCGGCGGGCAGCAGGTCGAGCATCGTGTTGAGCGGCGCCATCTTCTCGGGTACGTCGGTGCCGGTGATGCCGATCAGCGGCGCCACTGCCATCAGCACCTCCTCGAACGGCTTGCCGGCAACCTCGGCAGCCACCGCCGCAAACGCGGCGCGATCTACCGAAGGCCCGCGCCGGCGCAGCTCCTCGACGACTTCGCGAAGGTCCGTCACGAACGTGTCCACGTGCGGCACGTTGCCGTGGGTCACGGCGACGTGGAGATTGGCCGGGCCGCCGCCGCACGCGAACTGCGGCAGCAGCAGCCAGCCGCGCGCGCGCATTTCGTCGTCGAGCTCAAAGACGGAAATTTCCTCGGAGACGATGGTGTACATGCACATCTCCGGATCGCCGAGGACGCGAATGCCCGGGATGGCCGCGATGCCCTCGAGCATCTGCCGCGTGGCCTGCTGCGAGTCGCGCACGATCCGCTGGTAGCCCTCCTCGCCGAGGAAACGCAGGATCGCCCATGCGGCTGCGATCGGTCCACCGGTGCGGCTGCTCTGCGCGGTAGGGTTGATGACCGCATACTCGGTCGTGGACGAGCACACGAACCACGCGTGCTTGCGCAGCTCGCGGTTGCGGTACAGCACAACCGAAGCGTTCTTGGGTGCGTAGCCGTACTTGTGCAGGTCGGCCGAAATGCTGGTGACACCCGGCACCGAGAAGTCGAAGTCGCGCACTTTCGTGCCCATGCGGCGCATCACCGACAGGTAGATGCCGCCGACGCAGCCGTCTACGTGGAACAGCACGCCGCGCTTCTTCGCGATGGCCGCCATCTCCGCAATCGGGTCGATGGTGCCGTGCGAGAAGTTCGGCGCCGACGCGACGCCCAGGATCACGTTGGGCCCGAGTGCCGCGCGGAACTCGGCGACGTCGGCGCGAAAGCCGGTCGTATCGACCGACGTCTGGATGACACCCAGGCCAAGATAGTGCGCGGCCTTGAGGAACGCCGGATGCGCGGTCACGGGCAGGACCATCTCGGGCGCGGTGATGTGAGGCCGGTGCTCGCGCGACCAGTCTCGCGCGGTCTTGACCGCCATCATGATGCTTTCGGTGCCGCCGCTGGTGATGCTGCCGACGACGTCCCCGTCGGCGCGCAGCAACTCCGCGATGGAGGAAACAACCTCGCGCTCGAGGCGGCCGAGGCTCGGATACATGTTGATGTACAGCGCGTTCTGCGCGAGGAAACGCGTGTAGGCTTCCACCGCCACGCCGTGCGGGCCTTCACCTGCGTCGTAAAGTCCGGTCAGCACCTTGCCGGTGCGCCAGTCGACGTCCCGGTCGGTGAAGCGCGAAAGCTCGGCGAGGACTTCCTCGCGTGCATGTCCCTTGGCCTCGAGGGCTCCCATGTTCGTCGTGTCTCCTTGAGGCGGTCACGGCCTCGGCATCTGCCTATACATCGGGCGCGGCG
Source organism: Binatia bacterium (assembly GCA_046261745.1). Classification (GTDB taxonomy): domain Bacteria; phylum Desulfobacterota; class Binatia; order UBA1149; family CAITLU01; genus DATNBU01. The sequence continues at coordinate 2,557 of JBHEOD010000046.1, read as the reverse complement.
GCACGGGCGGGCCCGGCGGACTGGAACCGCGGCACATCAGCACGTAAAGCTCACCGGCTTCGTTCATGCCACCGGCCTCGAGGCCGGCGGCTTCGCCGGATCCCACGAACAGGTCCACACGCGCGGCGCCCTCGATCGCGGCACCGGCGTCCTGTGCGAACACGAAACGCGTGAGCGGCTGTTTCGCGACCAGGGTGCCGTCCGCATCGACCACCGGGCGCGTGGTGCGCAGCCACGCCAGCACGCCGCGCGGCACGAAGCGGTCGTCGGTTGCGATCGAGCGACCGGCCACCAGCGTAGCGCCGAGCGCACCGATCGGACCGTCGCGACCGTTGTCACGGAAGTAGATGTAGCGGGGGTTCGTGAACAGCAGCGCATCGCGGCGCTCGGGATGCGCGGACAGCCACTTTCGCATCGCCGTGGCGCTGGCCTTGCCGCGCTCGAGCAGGCCCTGCCCGAGCATCACGGTTCCGACGCTGCGGTAGGCGAGATCGTTGCTGCCTGCGAATCCGATGCGGGTCTGGCTGCCGTCCTCGAACACGAGGCGGCCCGAGCCCTGCACGTGAAGGAAGAAGCGTGCGACGGGGTCGTCAAGCCAGGCCAGCTCGAGGCCGAGGCCTCCAAGCGCGTTCCCGCTGTCGATGTCGGCTCGCGTCGGGATGCGGCCGAGCTCGCGGCGAAGCTTCTCCAGCTGAGGCACCGAAGGCGGCGCGTAGACGGGGTAGCGGAAGCGCTTGTCGGGGCGCCGCCGCGCGTCCAGAACGGGTTCGAAGTAACCGGTGACCTTGGCCTTCTCGCCGGCCGGATACGCGCGGCACTCGCGTGCGAGCCGCTTCGACAGGCGAGCCGGATCGGACTCGCTGCGCGCGATGGCGGCGACGCGGCGCGCACTGGCCGCCAGTTCACGCGACGAGTATTTACGGCCGCCGATCGTCACGCTGCGCGTCGCGCGTTCGAGCGCAGCCTCGGTCCGCTCGGCCGCCTCGGCCAGCGACGCCGGGTCCATGTCATCGATGTCTGCGCCGAGGGCCTTGCCGGCCGGCACGCCGAAGCGGGAGGTCGAACAGCCCGCCAGAGCGATCGACGCCGCAACGAACGCGACGACGGCCGCGCAGCGCGGCGACGCGTACGGACAAACCCGAAGCGCGCCCCGCATCGGGCGTCAGGCCCTCTCGGCGTAGATCTGGTCGGCGGCCGCGATGGCATCTCCGGAGGCCGGGCGGCGCCCTTCGCGCCGCAGCTCCGATTCGAGCGCCAGCAGCACGCGGCGCACGTTGGCCGGACGGCTCGACTCGCCCATCAGGCCGATTCGCCACACCTTTCCGGCCATCGGCCCAAGACCCGCGCCGATCTCGATGCCGTGGTCGAGCAGGAGTCGGCGACGCAGCGCGGCCTCATCGATGCCCTCCGGAACCTTCACCGTGTTGAGCATCCACAGCCTGTGGCCATCCTGTGCAGCAGCCTCGAGGCCGAGCTCGGCCAGGCCCGCCATCAGCGCGTGGTGATTGCGCTCGTGGCGCAGGTAACGGTCTTCGAGCCCCTCTTCGAGCACCAGCGTCAGCGCTTCGGCGAGCGCGTAGATCATCGAGATCGGCGCGGTGTGGTGGTAGAGGCGCTGGCTGCCGAAGTAGGCGCCGATCAGGCCGAGGTCGAGATACCAGCTCTTCGGCTTCGTCCTGCGATCGCGAACCACCTGCATCGCGCGTTCGCTCATCGTCACCGGCGAGAGCCCCGGCGGGCAACTCAGGCATTTCTGCGTCCCGCTGTAGGCGGCGTCGATGGCCAGCTCGTCGACGTCGACGGGACAGCCGCCGAGTGACGTCACGCAGTCGACGAGAAAGAGCGCGTCGGCCTCGTGCGCAATGCGGCTGAGCTCGCGAAGCGGCTGCCATGCGCCGGTGGACGTCTCGGCGTGCACCACCGCGACGATACGCGGCCTCCGGCAGCGGCCGACGGCCGCCTCGACGTCGGCCGGTTCCACGACCCGGCCCCATTCCACGTCCACCTTCTCGACGCGCGCGCCGAGGCGCGAAGCCACCTCGGCCATGCGCGTGCCGAAGACGCCCGCCTGGACGACGACCACCTCGTCGCCGTCCTCGACGAGGTTCGCGAAGCACGTCTCCATGCCGGCCGAGCCGGTGCCGGAAATCGGCAGCGTGACCGCGTTGGCGGTTGCGAAGACGGTTCTCAGATCGCGCTGCACCTGCTCGAGCACGTCGAGAAAGTAGGGATCGAGGTGGCCGACGAGCGGCCTCGCCATCGCGGCGTACACGCGCGCGTTGACCATCGAGGGGCCGGGACCGAGAAGCAGCCGCGACGGCGGTTGGATCGTACTCATGCGGCCCGATAGCGCGGGCGCCGGCGCCAAGCCAATCGGCTGAGGCTGCGGATCGCCGCGCAAGCGACGGCCGCTGCGGGTGTTCGCCGCGCAAGCGGCGGCCGCTGCGGGTGTTCGCGGCGCACCCGCCGGCTGCGGCCGATCACGGCGCACACAACCCCTTCGGTTGGTTCCATCCGCAACCGGGCGACCTGTATAAGAAAAGGTCGGAGCGCGTCG
>JBHEOD010000045.1:24225-24780 GCA_046261745.1 Binatia bacterium | reverse complement strand
AGCGGCGCGAAGAACGCCCTGCTTCAGCGCCACAAGCAGCTTCTCGACCTGCGCTACGACCTCAGCGACAAGCCGGTTGCCGGGGTCACGATGACGCGCGGAAAGCCTATCCAGGGCGGCGTGCGCGCGAAGCTCCCCGCGGGCATGGACTGGCAGAGGCTCGCATCGATGACGCCGGACCAGATCCGCGCGGACGGCGTGTTCCCGGCCGGCTTTCTTCCGCTTCCGCATCCGAATCACGACGAAGGCGGCATGCTGTTCCCGCAGCACCACATCGACGAGATCAACCGCCAGGAGAAGCGAGACCTCACGCGCTTCGACCTCGACTTCGACCTGCCCACCCACTTGCTGCCCGAGTTTCCGCCCGCCATCTTCCTTACGACCAGGCCCGACCTCGGCGACGTCTCGCAGGGCGAGCTGGTGACCAACCAGAATTTCTTCCGCCTGTTCAGCGGTGTCCTGACACCCAAGCAGCTCGACGGCGTCAGGCTGCTGACCTCGCCGTTCGCGCAGCAGCAATTCAACCTGACTTCAGATCGTCGCTCCCTCCAGCCG
>JBHEOD010000045.1:0-24215 GCA_046261745.1 Binatia bacterium | reverse complement strand
CTCCAGCCGCATCTCGGCGTGGCCTGCTTCGACTGCCACGCCAACGGCCATACCAACGCCAGCACGCATCTCGTCGGCGACATCCGGCCGCAGCACTTCCGTCATCGCATCGACACTCCGTCACTGCGGGGCGTCAACGTGCAGCGGCTGTTCGGTTCGCAGCGCGCACTGAAAACGGTGGAAGACTTCACCGAGTTCGAGCAGCGGGCGGCTTACTTCGACGGGGATCCGGTGATCGCCACCAAGAAAGGCCTCAATATCCTCGAGCGCGGCAGTTCGGTGCACAACATGGCCGAGTTCCAGGAGCTGCTCGATTTTCCCCCGGCGCCCAAGCTGAGCGTCTTCGGGATGCTCGACGATTCGCTCGCGACGCAGCAGGAAATCGCCGGACAGCAGGTGTTCTTCGGAAAGGGCAGGTGCTCGACCTGCCATATCCCGCCGTACTACACCGACAACCTCATGCACAACCTGCAGACCGAGCGGTTCTACAAGGTGCAGATGATCAACGGACGCGTGGCGGCCGCCGACGGGCCGATCAAGACGTTTCCTCTTCGCGGCATCCGCGAGTCGCCGCCCTACCTGCACGACGACCGCCTGCTGACGCTCGAGGACACCGTGGAGTTCTTCAACCTCGTCCTGGGCATTCAGCTCACCGACGAGGAGAAGAACAACCTGGTCGCGTTCCTGCGCGTGCTGTAGGCCGCACGCCCGCCGCAAACGCGCCAGTCCATGGCGGGGCCCGTCGTCGACGGTTAGTCGACCTTTCTCTCGACGTCGCGAGCGGCCTCTTTCATTTCTTCGTTGGCTTCCCGGCCGGCTGCCCGGACGTCCCCGGCCGCGTCGTCGATTTCCTCGCCGACGTTCTCGGCGGGTCCGTCGCGCCGGTCGCAGGCGGAGAAGCCAAGACCCAGAGCGAGGGCGAGAAGAACCGTGCTGCAGCTTCGTGTGATTTTCATCGCTTTCATCTCCTTGTCGCCGACAAGTCCGTAGCGGCACCAGCGAGGCCGACGCCACCGGCGACAGGTGAATCATGGCCCGACTCCTCGGTGCCGCGCTACGCACCCAAAGGTGATTTCGGCCCCGAGGCGCCGCGTGTGCCCCGTCAAAACGAAGAATTCCGCCCCAATGGGAGCACCTGCATCCCCCAGCGGAATGTCGGTGCAACCCCTGCGCCGCGCTGCGAGGACCGGGCGGGCCATCCCGGAGAACGTCGAGCCCTCCGAGTGTGCACCGCCCGGTTTGCCGTGATGCAAGGCCGTGGAACACTCCGGCCAATGATGCGATCGGCGAGCAGGCACATCCCCCTCGAAGGGGCCTACAATTTCCGCGATCTCGGCGGGCTGAAGGGACGGGGAGGACGCATTCCGGAACGTACCGTTTTCCGCTCCGATCGCCTCACCGGCCTTTCGGCGGCCGACAACGAGATGCTCGAGTCCTTCGGCATCGGCCGCGTCTTCGACCTTCGCAGTGACCTCGAACTGGCCCAGAACGGGCCCGGAGCCTTCTCCGCCGCCGGCGGGCGGCATCGCCACGTTCCGCTGGTGCGCGTGTCGCTGAGCATCACGGATGCACGCATCGACTGGGCCAAGGTCGACCTGCAAAACCGCTACCTCGAGATGCTGGACGAAGGCGCCGCGGTGATTCGCGAAGTGCTCGAACACATCGCCGCCGAGCACGCGACGGCTACTGTCTTTCACTGCACCGGCGGAAAGGATCGCACCGGCGTGCTGGCGGCAGTGCTGCTGCGCACACTCGGCATCGACGACGAAACCATCATCGAGGACTATGCGGTTTCGGAGAAGTACCTCGCGTCATTTGTCGAAGCGTCGCGAGAGGCGATGGAGCGGGAAGGCTTCGATTCGCAGATCGTGCTGTACCTGTGCGGCAGCCCGGCCGAGCGCATGCGCAAGATGCTTGTCGACATGGACGCGCGCTGGGGATCGGTCGAAGGCTACCTGGCATGGACAGGGATGGGGGAGGGGACGATCGCAGCACTCAGGCGCCGGCTTCTTGCCTGAGGAGTCATCCGCGTAGGGCGCGAAGCGAGCGCTCCGTGGACGAAACTCAGAGCGCGGGAGGACCGGGGATTCCCTGCTCGACCGCGGTGGGGTCGGCGGGAGTCGGAACGGGCCCGGCAGGCCGTGGCGGTGACGCGGGCGGATCCGGCTCGTCCGCGATCGCTCCTTGCCTCACTGGTTCGGTGGTAGCTGCCGCCTGGGTCTCCGCCTGCCTCTGGATGACGGCCCCGGACTCTACGTCCTTCAACTTCTGCGCCGCTCGCTCGGCGTTCTCCGTCGTGGGGTATTCCTTGATCACGTAGCGATAGCGGCCGGCGGCGGCCGCCAGTTGCTCGCGCTGACGGTAGTAGTCCCCGACGACGATCTCGTGGGCGGCGAGGTTCTCACGCGCCTGCTGCTGGCGAAACACCGCGAGGTCGGCGTAGATGGTGTTCGGGAACTCGGTGGCAACCTTGCGGAACTGGCGCAGCGCTTCGTCGGATGCGGTTGCATCGCGGTCCCCGGCCTTCGCCTGGTCGAGCCAGCACATGCCGATGGTGTAGCTCACGAACGGCAGCAGCGGGCTGACGGGATAGAGACGCTCGAAATCGTTGAAGGAGGCGATTGCCTCGCCGTACTCCTCCTTCAGGTAATGTGCGTACGCGATGTTGAGGCTGGCGACTTCTGCCCTGTCGGAGAACGGGTACTCCTCAAGCAGCTTCTTGTAGTTTTGGATCGCTGTCGTGTAGCTCTCGTCTTCCAGCGCGAGGGAGGCTTCGCGAAAGAGCACGTTCTCGGACTGGATGGCGGGTGCTCCGCAGGCGGCGAACGCGGCAGTCACGGCGACGATTCGCACAAGGGCGCCAAGGCCGCCCCGACGGGCCGACGCGGCGGGGAGGAGATTCATGGGGGGAAGCGACATTGCAGCGACAGTAGCGGCCTCCGCATGGAGGGTAAACCTGTGCCTGCGCGCTCGCGCCGGGCCAGGATTGCCAACGCGCCGGGCGGCGGGCACCTTGGGCCGCCTTGGTCGATCTCCCTCTTCAGTTCGTCGTCGGAAAGGGCGGTGTCGGCAAGTCCACGCTGACGGCCGCGCTCGCCCTCGAAGCCGCCGGGCGGGGCCTGAGAACCCTCATCATCGAGTTCGGCGGTCATGGCGGCGTTGCGCGGCTCTTCGGCCTTGAGGGCACCAAATGCGGCGTGCCGAGCATCGCCGCGCCCCGCGTCACGCTGCTCGCCCTCGAAGGCGACGAAGCGCTGGCCGAATACCTGCGGATGGTCGTCCCGATCAAACGCCTGCTCGGGGCGGTGACGTCGAGCCGCCTCTACTCCGTGTTCGTCGCGGGCGCGCCCGGCCTCAAGGAACTGATGACGGTGGGCAAGGTCTGGTACGAAGCCGACCGGACGCGTGCCGACGGAGAGCCGGTCTGGCAGCGCATCTTCGTCGACGCCGGCGCGTCCGGCCACAGCCTGCAGTACCTGCAGATGCCTTCGGCGGCGGCGACGACGTTTCGCAGCGGGCTCGTGCACCGCGAGGCCATGCGCGTGCAATCCCTGCTCGCCGACCCCGCAAAAAGCTGCGTGCACGTGGTCGCGATTCCCGAGGAGATGCCGGTTACCGAGGCTGCATCGATCGTCGAGCGGTTGCGCGGACCGCTCGGGCTTCCGCTCGGCACGCTCTACATGAATCGTTGCCGCCCCGCCTCGCCGGCGGGTGCGCGCGAGGGCATTGCGGCGCTCGACCGCCTGCAACTCGACGCCGCCGACGAGCCGCTGCGCGCGCTCACGCGCGAAGCGGCCTCGGCGGCGCTCGAGTGGGAGAACGTGCAGGAGACGGCCATCGCTCGCATGGAGTCGATGACGGGACTTCACGCGGAGCGCCTGCCGCTGCTCGTGCGCGCGGAGTTCGGGCTTCGCGAGATGAAGGAACTGGTGACGCTGGTCGCCCGCAGCGCGGACGCCGGGCCGGGAGCCGCCTCGTGAGCGTCGCCGGCGTGGTCAGGGCCAGCCGCATCGTCGTGTGCGTGGGCAGCGGCGGAGTCGGCAAGACCACAGTCGCGGCCGCGCTGGCCCTCGACGCGGCGCTCGGAGGCCGCCGCACGATGGTGCTCACGATCGACCCGGCGCGGCGCCTCGCCGAATCGCTGGGCCTTGCCGACCTCAAGGCGGGCGGCGAAAAGATCGCGCCCGAGCGCTTCGCCGCCGCCGGCCTGCATCCGCGCGCGGAGCTTTCGGCCGGCATGCTCGATCAGCCGAGCGCGTGGGACGGCTTCATCGCGCGACACTCGCCGACGGTCGAAATTCGCGACACGATCCTGGCGAATCCTTTCTACCTGAACCTGTCGCGTACCTTCGCAGGCTCGACCGAGTACATGGCCATCGAGGAACTCTCCCGCATCGAGGAAGCCGGCGAATACGACCTGATCGTGCTCGACACGCCGCCGTCGCGCCACGCCCTCGATTTCCTCGAGGCGCCTCGCCGTCTCGAGGAGTTCTTCGACCGCAGCCTGCTCGGCTGGCTGGCGCGTCCGGCGTCCGCCGGCTGGACGGCGTGGAAGTCGGCCAGCCGCGGCGCACGCTTCATGTTCGAACGCATCGAGGACGCCACCGGGGTGCAGGCGCTGAGCGAGATCGCGGCCTTCTTCACGGCGATCGAGACACTCGTCGACGGCGTGACGGCGCGCAGCCGCAAGGTGAGGGAACTGTTGCAGGCCCCGACGACCTCCTTCGTGCTCGTCACCGGGCCCGACGAGCAGGTGCTCGAGGATGCCGAGGGGCTGACCGCCAGCATGAGCAAGCTCGGCGTCGCGCTTCGCGGCGTGGTGATGAACCGCCTGCAGGACGCCGGCGACATCGACGACCCGGGCGCGCTGCTGCGCGGCGCAAGTCTCTGCGAAGGCGGCGGCGACGACGACCGTGGAGCGCTCGTTCGCCTGCGCGGCGCGCTCGATGCGGCCGGCGTCGACCACGACGTCTCGTCATGGATGATGGAGACGCTCGAAGCGCGCCTGTTGCAGGCTGCCACGCAGGAAGTTCGCCGCGAAGTGTTCGAAGCGGCGTTGCCGGAAGACGTGAGCGTGGCGGCCGTCGGTGAGCAGCGGCGCGACGTTCACGACCTCGCCGGCCTGGCCGAGGTGGCTCGCGCACTGGCGCTCTGAAGTTCAGGCCTCGAGCGACTTGTCGAGCGCGCGACGCAGCGCCTCGGCCACTCCCGCCGGGTTGTCGTGGCCTTCGAGCATCTTTGCCCTCAAGCCCTCGACGATCGCACCTTCGCGGCCGCCGGCTCCGTCGAGCTCGCCAAGAACCGCTTCGGCCTCGGCATGGCGGCCGAGCCGCACCAGCAGCGCAGCCTGGTGAAGCACGAGCTCATGCGCCCCCGGATGATAGCGACGAAGCCGCGAGAGCAGGCGCAGCAGGCGGCGGGGATTGGAAGTCTCGAGGGCCGTATCCAGCGCGCGCAGGGTTTCCGCGGCAGGGCGCCGTTTGGCGGCCTTGTAGAGCACGCGTACCGCTGTCCAGTTGTGCCCCTGTTCGGCCAGCATCGCGGCGCGAGCGGTGGCGGCCGCCGGCCACGAAGGATCCATCGCGAGCACCGCGCGCAGCGCCGTCTCGCGCTCGGCGCTGTCGCCGAGCTCGGCGGCGCGCATGCGGATGGCGATCAGGCGCTCCTTCTCGGCTTCATCGACCGGGCGAAGGTCCACGACGCGCTGCTGGGCAACCTCGGCGCGAGGCCACCACTCGAGCGCGACGAGGCTGTCGCGCAGAAGCGAGTGCAGCACGACGCTGGACGGAAGCGTTTCGACGGCTCGTTCGAGCACTGCCACCGCGCCGGCGTGATCGCCGAGCGCTCGGCACGCTCGCGCAAGTGAGTGGAGCAGGCGGGGATCGTCGCCGAGCTCGCGGCGAATATCTTCGAGGTGGGTGCGTGCTTCCGCCGGACGGCCTTCCGCCAGAAAAGCCTCCGCGTAGTCGACGGCATCGTCGAGAACGACGCCGGCACCGGTCGCAGTCTTCGCGAGCAACGCACGCGCCTGGGCGTGGCGGCCGGCCAGTACGCAGGAGCGCGCCTCGGCGCGGCGCGCGGCCGCACGCTCGGCCGCGTGCAGCGTGCGCAGCATTTTCCACTGGCGCAGCGCCCAGTGCCCCTCTCGTGCGAGCAGCACGAAGAACACCAGCGCAGCACCCGCGATCGTCGAGCCGACGATCAGCCATGCGAGCGGAAGTGTGATCTCCCGGGCCGGCGCCCAGCGAAGGGTGGTCGGCTGCGAGTTGAAGTAGACGAGGGAGGCGACGCCGCCGATGATGGCGATGGCGGCCAGGAACGTGAGACTGCGGCGGAGCATGTCAGGCCCGTGCTGCCCGTGCGCGGGCGCCCGAACCGGCGGCTTTCCTGCGCGCTGGCGTCGCGTCGCCGGGACCGTCTTCGTGCTTCCAGCTCGGGGCGAGGCTCCACAGCCTTTCGAGGTCGTAGAGTTTGCGCACTCCTTCCTGGAACACGTGGATCACCACCGAGCCGTAGTCGAGGACAGCCCACTGCGCATTCTCGAGACCCTCGACCGACAAAGGCCTGACTGAGAGCCGTTCCTGGAGGCCTTCGGCGATGCGACCGCAGATTGCCTCCACCTGGATATGCGAGCGTCCGCTGGCGACCACGAAGTAGTCGGCGACCGAGGAAATTTCGCGCAGTTCGAGAATGGTGATCTCGAGCGCCTTGGTGTCGGCGGCCAGGTCCGCGGCCGACATGGCGAGTTCGCGGGAAGTGTCTTTTTTCATGCGGGCGTCAGTTCTTTCAATGCCTGGTTTCTCCGTTGGAGCGCGGCGGCGCAGGATCCGCGGCCGGCTGGTCGCGCGAAGCGGCGTCACCGGAGCCGTAGAGCCGGTGTTCGGTGATGAAGCGGGCGACGGCGTCGCCGGTGAGATGGGCAACTGGCAGTCCGGAGCGAACGCGGTTGCGGATGTCGGTCGCGGAGATTTCGAGACCGCGGATGCGGTGGCTCGACACGATATGGCCGCTCGTATGGACGTGGGCGCCGATGGCGGGATCATAACGGGCATCCCGGCGTGCGGCAACGGGCGGAAGCAGCGCACCGCCGGGAAATTCCCGACCGGGCCGCGTGGTGACGATGATGCTGGCGAGGCTGAGGATTTCCCCCGGACGGCTCCACGTGTCGATCTCCTCGTATGCGTCGATGCCAAGGATGAGGAAAAGTCCGGCATCCGGGTGAAGGCGCTGCAGGTCGTGCAGTGTATCGACCGTGAAAGAAGGGCCGCTGCGGCGCAACTCGATGTCGCAGGCCTCGAGCACGCCGGCGTGCGCAAGCAAGGGCCCCTCGATCGTTGTTTCGGCTTGCTCGACCGCCAGCGTCAGCATCCGCCAGCGCAATTCGGCGGGCGCCGCGTCGTCGGTGCGCTTGTGCGGCGGACGCGCGGCGAGCACGAGCAGCACCCGGTCGAGAGAGTAGGCGGCGGCAATCTCCCGCGCGCTTGCAAGGTGGCCCAGGTGCACGGGGTCGAACGTGCCGCCAAGCACCCCGATGCGCGTGGCCTCAGCGCACATGCCCCTCACCGCGCACGACGTACTTGTAGGTGGTCAGCTCACGCAATCCCATCGGGCCCCGAGCGTGCAGCCGGTTGGTGGAGATGCCTACTTCGGCGCCGAATCCGAACTCGAAACCGTCGGTGAATCGCGTGGACGCGTTCTCATACACGGCGGCGGAGTCGACGTCGGCGAGGAAGAGCCGGGCTGCCTCCTTCGAGCGTGTCACGATCGAGTCGGAGTGACCCGAGCCGTGGTCGTTGATGAAGTCGATGGCCTCATCCACCGAATCGACGATGCGGATGGAAAGGATGAGGTCGAGGTACTCGGTTCGCCAGTCGTCGTCGGTCGCCGCCACGGCGCCTGCCACGATCGCGCAGGTTCGCTCGCAGCCGCGCAGTTCGACACCCGCTTGCGTCAGGCGCGGCGCAATCTGGTTGAGGAACTCGCGGGCGACCGATTCGTGCACGAGCATCGTCTCCATCGCGTTGCAGACGCCGGGCCGCTGGACTTTCGCGTTGAAGGCGATGTCACCGGCCATCGCGAGGTCCGCATCGGCGTCCACGTAGGTGTGACAAATCCCCTCGTAGTGGCGGATCACGGGCACGCGCGAATGCTGGGCGATGGCGCGGACGAGTCCGGGGCCGCCGCGCGGCACGATCACGTCGATGGTGTCGTCGCGGCGCAGCATTGCCTCGGTGGCGCGCCGGTCGGTGGAACGGATGAGTTGCACGCAGTCGGCCGGCAGGCCGGCCTCGGCGACGCCGAGCGCGATCACGTCGGCAATGGCCGCGTTCGAGCGGATCGCTTCCTTGCCGCCCTTGAGGATCACCGCGTTGCCCGATTTGAGGCACAGCGCGGCGACATCGGCCGTCACGTTCGGCCTGGATTCGTAGATCACGCCGACGACGCCGATCGGGATGCGGACCTGTTCGATCTCCAGCCCGCGCGCGGTGGTCCACGCGTCGATCGGCTTGGCCAGCGGGTCGGGCAGGGCGGCCACGGCCTCGACCCCGCGGGCCATGGCTTCGATGCGGTCGGGAGTCAGGGCGAGGCGGTCGAGCATCGCGGCCGTGAGCCCCGCTTCCGATCCGGCGGCCAGGTCGGCGGCGTTCTCGCCGGCGATGCGCGCGGCCTGGGCGCGCAGCAGCGCGGCGATCTTCGAGAGGGCGGCGCTGCGCGCGTCGTCGCCGCACCTGGCGAGCGCGCGCGCGGCCTGCCTGGCGCGGCGGCAGATCGAGATCACCTCGGCTTCGATCGCGCGTCCGTCGTCGAGTGCAGAGGCAGTGGCGTCGGATGCGTTCATCAGGATTCTCCGGACTCCGTGGTGCGCGGCGGCGTGGCGTCCTCGGCGGACTTCACAAAATCCGCGAGACCAGCAAGATCGGCCAGCACGGCGAGGTCGTCGCGGTGGATCACTTCGTCACCGTCGTGGTAGCCCAGGATCGCGTCGATTCGCGAACTGGCATGCCCACGAATCTCGCGGCACTCGTCGGCATCGTACGCCGCCAGCCCACGGGCCCACTCGCGCCCGGTCGCATCCACACAGCTCACGCAGTCGCCGCGGGCGAAGTCGCCACGCACGTCGGCGATGCCGGCGGGCAGAAGGCTCGAGCCGTTGCGCGTGACCGCGCCGAGCGCGCCGGCGTCGAGCACGATGATGCCGCGCACCGGCAGGCCGTATGCGATCCAGTGCTTGCGGCTGCGCATCGGTGCCTGGCGCGGAAGAAAAAGGGTTCCGGTTGAGTCGCCGGGATCGAAGATGCGCGCAAGCGTGCCGGCCGTCATGCCGCTGGCGACGATGGTCGGGATGCCTCGATGCGCGGCGCTGCGCGCGGCCACGAGCTTGCTCGCCATGCCGCCGGTGCCGACGGCCGAAGTCGCGCCGCCGGCCACGCCCGACGCAATGTGTGCGTCGACGTCATCGACGAGGTCGACCAGCGGGACGTCGCCGAGGCGCGGATCACCGGCGAACAGGCCGTCGACGTCGGTGAGGATCACCAGCAGGTCCGCGCCGACGAGGCCGGCCACCAGCGCGGAAAGCCGGTCGTTGTCGCCGAATTTGAGCTCGTCGATGGCTACGGAATCGTTCTCGTTGACGATCGGAACGACGTCGTGGCGCAGCAGGTGGTCGAGCGTTCGCTGCGCGTTGAGGTAGCGGGTGCGGTCGCGCAGGTCGTCGGCGGTCAGCAGCACCTGGCCGACGTGGAGATCGAAGTCCGAGAACGAGCGCTCGTAAAGCGCCATCAGCCGGATCTGTCCGATCGCGGCGGCCGCTTGCTGCTCGGGAATTTTCTTCGGAATGCGTGCGAGGCCGAGGCGCGCGAGTCCGGCGGCACGCGCACCCGAAGTGACCACAACCACCTGCAGTCCCTGCCTGGCCAGCGCGCTCAGCTCGGCGCTGATTCGTCCGATCTGCTCGCTGCTGACGCCCGAGGCGGTGGTCAGCACCGAGCTGCCGAGCTTGACGACGATGCGGCGAGCCCTGGAGAGGATTTCGCGTTTCGCTTCGATGTGCCGCGACTTCATGCAGGTTCCTCGACGGCGTCCTCCGCAAGCACGGCTGCCGCACGATCCCTGCGATGCTCTTCGACCGCACGGCCGACGCGCGACATCAGCTCGCGGCAGCCCCGGCCGGTGGCCGACGAGATCGCGAACACGTCGTGGCCGCGTTCGCGCAGGCAGCGCCCCACCTCTTCGAGATTCTCGCTGGCGGTCGGCAGATCCACCTTGGTGAGTGCAACGATCTGCGGCCGCTCCGCAAGTTCCTGCGAGTACGCTGCCAACTCGCGATTGACCGTGTCGAAGTCGGCGATCGCCTCCTCCGCGCTGCGGTACGAAGCATCGAGGAGGTGCACCAGCACGGCCGTCCGCTCGACGTGGCGCAGGAAGCGGTCGCCAAGGCCGTGACCTTCGTGCGCGCCCTCGATGAGGCCGGGAATGTCGGCGAGCACGAGGCTCTTGTCGTCTGCCCACGCCACCATGCCGAGCACAGGCGTCAGCGTCGTGAAGGGATAGTCGGCAATCTTCGGCCGCGCGGCGCTCACGCGCGCGAGCAGGCTCGATTTGCCGGCATTCGGAAGTCCGATGAGGCCCGCGTCCGCGAGCAGCCTGAGCTCGAGGCGAATGTCGAAGGCTTCGCCGGGCGTGCCGGGATCGGCGCGGCGCGGCGCCTGATGGGTCGGCGTCGCGAAGCGCGCGTTGCCGCGACCGCCCTGGCCGCCGCCCGCCATCAGCGTCTCCTGCCCGTGGAACGTGAGGTCGGCCAGGATCTCGCCGCTCTCCTCGTCGAAGATGACGGTGCCCACCGGCAGCCTCAGCGTGGTGTCGCTGCCGTTCTTGCCGTGCTGGCACTTGCCGCGGCCGTTCTCGCCGCGCATCGCGCGGACGGTGTGACGGGAGCGGAAATCGAGAAGGGTGGAGACGTTTTCATCGGCGATGGCGATGATTGATCCGCCGTTGCCGCCGTCGCCGCCGGAGGGGCCTCCGTGCGGTCGGTATTTCTCGCGCAGGAAGGCGGCGCAGCCGTCGCCCCCGTCGCCGGCGACGATGCGCAGTCGCGCTTCGTCGACGAAATTCACAGGGTGGGCTTCAGGCCGAGTAGACGCAGGCGCGCGTCTTGCCGCCCTTGCCGAACGTCTCGTACTTGACGACGCCGTTGATGAGCGCGAAGAGCGTGAAGTCGCGGCCGCAACCCACGCCGTTGCCCGGATGGATCTTGGTGCCGACCTGGCGAACGATGATATTGCCGGCGAGCACGACCTGCCCGCCGAACTTCTTCACGCCACGACGCTGGCCGCGGCTGTCGCGACCGTTCTTGCTGCTTCCTTGACCTTTCTTGTGCGCCATCGCGGATTCTCCACTTGAGGACCGGCGCTGGACGCGCCTGAAAGTTCGGGGTCAGTCGACCGAGGTGATCTGGACGGTGGTCTCGTACTGCCGATGCCCCATCCGGCGCCGGTAGTTCTTGCGGCGCTTCTTCTTGTACACGAGGATGCGGGGACCGCGGTCCTGCTCGACGATGACGGCGCGCACAGCGGCCCCATCGACGAGGGGGGCACCGATCTCGACGCGCTCGCCGTCCCCGCGAAGGAGAACCTCCGCGAATTCCACCTGTTGGCCGGGGTCGCCGACGAGCTTTTCGATCGTCAGGCGTGCGCCTGGGCTAACCCGGTATTGTTTGCCGCCTGTTCGAATCACCGCATAAGACATGGTCTTTTCCCTCAAAAGCCCGCGACTTTTAGCGGAGCGCGAGGGGATGTCAAGATTCACGGCACGGGGGCGTGCGAAGGACGGCTCGAAGCGAGGTCTCCAAAGGCCCGCTCGCGCACAGGCCGCGCGTTGCGGACGCGGCCGTGGGGTTGGGGTTGCCCGGCGGGCGGCGGCGTGGCAGTCCTCGCCCGATGCGCCGCGGGCTCGTCTACATCATGGCGAAGGAGCCGCGTCCGGGCCTCGTGAAGACCCGCCTCTGTCCGCCCCTGACGCCCGTGCAGGCGTGCCGGGTGGCCGAAGCTTTCGCCATCGATACGCTGACCACGATCTCGTCACTGGACGAAGTCGAGGTGAGGCTGGCGCTGGACGACGCGCGGGCTGAGCCCGGGGCGGGGTCGGCCGGTGAGAGCGCCGCGCCGCCGTCGTCGACGCTGCGCCGGGTGGCCCGGGATCTCGGCATGTCCGTCGAAGACCAGGGCGACGGCGACCTCGGTGTCCGCATGCGCCTCCTGCTCGAGCGCGGGCTCGCTGATGGGCTTCCCACCATCCTCGTCGGGACTGATTGCCCGGACCTGCCGCGCAGCACGATTCCTGCCGCCCTCGACGCGCTCGGCCATGCGGACGTGGTCATCGCGCCGTCGCATGACGGCGGCTACGTGCTCGTCGGTGCCGCGCGTCCGGTAGCGGAACTCTTTCGCATCGACGCACCATGGAGCAGCGCGCGCGTGTTCGCTGCCACCTGCGAAGCACTTCGGCGTGCGGGCTGCGCATTCGAGGCCCTCGATGCATGGGACGACGTTGACGATGCGGCTGCACTGGGCAGACTCGCTTCCCGTCTCGACGCGACCGCCGCGGCTCCAGCCACGGCGCGGCTCCTCGAGACGCTGCGAACGCAAGGAGTCGGGTTCTGAGCAAGCACACCGTACAGCGTTGGGACCTCGACAAGACCTATCTCGTCACCGACACCGAATCCCTGCGCAGCCTGCTGCGCATTCCGTTCGAGCGTGCGCAGGACAAGAGGGCATTTCCCGGCGTGGCCGCCCTCGTCAAGCAACTCCGGCGCAGTTCGGCCGAGCGCGGCGCGACGACGTCGGTCAACTTCGTCACCGCGTCCCCGCCGCAGATCGGGCGCGCGATTCGCCAGAAACTTCACCTCGACGGCATCGAGATCGACGAGATCCGCTTCAAGAACCAGATCCATCATCTCGTGCGCGGCCAGCTCGATGCGCTGCGCGAGCACATCGGATTCAAGCTCTCCGAATTGCTGCAAAGCGCGAGGGCAGGGCGCCGCGACGGTGAAGAGCTGCTTTTCGGCGACGACTGGGAATCCGATCCGCTGATCTATTCCATGTACGCCGACGTCATCGAGGGCCGGCTGTCGTGGACTCGCCTCGAAGGATTGTTGGACAAGGCGGGAGTCAGCGGAACCGCGTACCTCCACACGATTCGCGAATGCGTGGAGCGCGACGGACCGCGTCGCCGCGTGCGCGCCATCTGCGTGCTGCGGGCAAGGCCGCGCACGAGCGCCGATTTTGAACCGTTCGGACCGCGGATGTTCTGGTTCGACAGCTACCTCGAATGCGCGCTGATCCTTCATGCGCTCGGTGATCTCGATGCGCGCGGCGTCGTCGAAGTCACCGCCGCCAGCGATGTGGAGCCCGAGATCGTCGGCGTGGCCTTCGAGGCGCTGCTCGACGCCGGGCTGATGCCACGGGTGGAGGCGGGCTCGCTTTGGCGGCGCGCGCACACGCGCTGGCGCGTGTCGAGAGGCCACGCGCCGCTTGCGCCGCCGGCCGAGAGGCCTCCGATCCCGGACTACGATTCGCTCGTGCAGGTGTGGGCTTACCGTCCGCGCAAGGAGGTCGCCGTCGTCCATGAGCAGGAATGAAAACACGAAGGGCGCCGTGCTCGTGCTGACGACCACGGCCGACGACGACTCGGCGCTCGCGTTGTCGCGCCAGCTGGTCGAAGAGGGCCTCGCGGCCTGCGTGTCGCGCACCGCGGTGAAGTCAGTGTTCCGCTGGGAGCCTGCTCCCACCGCGCAAGCAGACCGGCGCGAGAAGCTCTCCGAGAAGCTCTCCGGGATGAACATCTGCGAGGAGAACGAGGTGCAACTCGTCATCAAGACGTCGCGCGCCCGCGCGGCCGCTCTCGAGAGCCGCCTGCTCGACCTGCATCCCTACGATTGTCCGGAACTGATTCGCATCGAGCCCGAACACGTCGACGAAAAGTACCTCGCGTGGCTGCTGGTCGCCTGCGAATGAAGCCGCCGCCGCGGCTGGACCCGGGCGACGAGCCCGGGCGCGGCCTCGTCATCGTCGACGTCGACGGGACGATCGCCGACGTTCGACACCGCCTCCATCACATCGAAGGGCAGGGAAGAAAGAACTGGAAGCGCTTCTTCGAGGCGATGGACGACGATGAACCGATCGCGGACATCGTCGACATGGTGAGGGCGCTCGCGCGCACGAACGACATCGTGATCCTCACCGGCCGCCCCGACAACTACGAGAAGCGCACGATCGCGTGGCTCGCGAAGCACGACGTGCCGTTCTCGCGCGTGCTGATGCGACGCGCCGGCGACCATCGCCAGGATTACGTGACCAAGGAGGATCTGTTGCTGGAGTTACCGGTCGAGCGCGTCGTGCTCGCCCTCGACGACCGACCGCCGGTTTGCGAAATGTATCGCAGGCACGGAATTGAAACGTTGGAAATCAGCAGCGACAGCGGCAACCAGCAGGTGAACGAATTCTATCGCCGGCTTCCCGACTGAACGCCTGACACGACCGAATGTTCGATCGGCAGCCTGAAGAAGGAGCGGCATTGCAGCGGATGCCGCGCAGGATAGTCGCCTAATTGACGACGGCCGTCTTCCTCGAGCCGGAGGAGGTGCTGTTGCTCGTGAGATCTTCCCGCGTCAGCGACGGCTCGAGGCCGACGCGCTTGAGCTTGTTCGCGACCGATTTCGCGCTCTTCTCGCACGTGAACGGTCCGAAGCGCACGCGGAAGTCCTTAGTCTCGCCGTCCGGCGCCTTCACGTAGTAAAGGCCGGCCGAGCGCTGGCTCGCGCTGAGGCCTTGGAGGAACTTCTCGGCATCGATCTTGGTACGGAAGCTGGCAACCTCGAGTGCGTACGCATCATTCGACCACTTCGCGTCGTCGACATCGACGAGGCGAAGCTGGACGTGGGCAGTGCCGGTGCGAACGATGTCGAGGGAGGCGGCGGCAGCGTGGGAGAGATCGAGGATGCGCCCGTGAATGAAGGGCCCGCGGTCGTTGACGCGTACGCGGACTTTCTTGCCGCTCTTGACGTTGGTGACTTCGACTTCGCTTCCGAAGGGAAGCGTGGGGTGCGCGGCGGTCAGCGCATGGGTGTCGAACACCTCGCCGTTGGCCGTGCGGCGTCCGTGGAAGCCCGGGCCGTACCACGAGCAGCTGCCCTGCTGCACGATCGGGCCGGCCCCGTCGGGATCCCGGCCGACCCTCTCCGTGAAGGAGACGGACTGGTCAGGCAGCCCCACCTGGGCGGCAAGCTGGGGGTTGAGGGGGTAAGTGGACGCGGCGCAACCGGCCGTGAGCACCAGCATGGGAAGCAGAATTGTGTGTAAACGCATCTTTATTTTTTGTCCGTATCGGGCAAACCCGGTCCCGGCTGCCCCGAGCGTTGCGGCCGTGGGTGCGTACCCGCGGCGGTTCCGGGGCGGCCGAAGCCGCTTTCCGGTTCCAATTCCAAGGCTGGTGACCCTGGGCTCGGTCCTGACTGGAATCCCTCCTGGTAGCGCCCTCGCTGCCAGTCATGGTTGCGCCCTGCGCTTCCATGTCCCGCGGTCGTGCTCTCGCAGTTCCGAAGGTTGGCGGTGTGCCTCGCACTCCCGCTTGCCGTGCCGCCAGCGCGGTTCCGGCTTCCCATCAAGGTGACGACAGGTAACCGCATACCGACCGGTCGTGCAACCACACTGTGCGTTTACAGCTTGTGGAAAGCCGTGGTATCGATGCAAAAATGAAGCGAAGGTGCACGCCTTTTCGGGTGTGCACCAGCCGGCGCGACCGGGCGTGTATGGCTCGTTCGCAGGTGGTCGAGGCGGTGGCGCGGGACCGGCAAGTTCCCGTCGAACCAACAGAAAGTTTCCCCGTGGAGGTTCGTTTGCGCGTACTCGGCGTTGATCCCGGTACCATCCGATGTGGATGGGGCGTCGTGGACTTCGACGGGCCGCGCCTGGCCCACGTGGCCTCCGGAATCATCGACGCGGGCCGCGGAGACATCGCCCAGCGCCTTCTGCTGGTCCACCGGGACCTGCTCTCGGTCATCACCAGCCACGGCCCGGCCCTGTTCAGCCTCGAACGCAACTTCGTCGCCCGCAACGTGCAGAGCGCTTTCCGGCTCGGCGAGGCCCGGGGCGTAGCGATGGCTGCGGCGGCCTCGGCCGGTCTCGCTGTGAGCGAGTACACGCCGATGATGATCAAGAAGGCGGTAGTCGGCTACGGCCGCGCCGAGAAGTCCCAGGTTCAACTTGCCGTGCAGCGCCTGCTCGGCATGGAAGCCCTTCCTGAAAGCGATGCAGCCGACGCGCTCGCAGCCGCTCTGTGTCACGGCCTGGCCGGCGCGTTCCACGCGCGCGTGGCCGACGCCGTCTCGCTGCGTGGGGTCACGCGCGTCCGCGGCCGCAGCTGGCGAGCCGTGCGCGGATGAGCGCAGGATCCGGGTGGATGATCCCACCGAAGTTCACGATCTCGGCCCACGCTGGCGGGCCGCCAGCGCGAATCCGCCGGAGCACGCAGGGCACAACGCCGAGCTTCACCCGGAGCCGAACGTGGAGCGCAAGTTGGGGCCGAACGTGGAGCCGAAGGCGGCCCTTTCGATGATCGCCCGTCTGCGCGGCAACCTCGAAGCGCGCCAGGTTGGCGAAGTTCTCGTCGACGTGGGCGGGGTCGGCTATCAGGCCTTCGTCTCGCTGCAGACGTTTTCCGTGCTGCCTCCCGTCGGCAGCGACGTGGTCCTCGAAGTCGTCACCGTGCTGCGCGAGAACGCGCTCGAGCTCTTCGGGTTTGCGACCGCGGCCGAAAAATCGGCCTTCCTGCTTCTCAAGTCGGTCTCCGGCATCGGTCCGCGCATGGCGCTGGCCGTGCTGTCCGGGATCCGCGTGGAAGAACTGGCCGAGGCGGTCGCCTCCGGCAACGCGCAGCGACTGATTGCCGTGCCCGGCATCGGTCGCAAGACCGCCGAGCGCATGTTGATTGACCTTCGCGGCAAGCTCGACGCGCCCGTCGCCTCCTCGACGCCGGCTGGCGGCGTCGAGGAGGACGCGGTGTCGGCGCTGGTGGGTTTGGGGTACAAGCGCGGCGAAGCCGAGAAGGTGGTGCGTGCCGCCGCAGCCGGCGGGGACGCCAGCTTGGAAGACGTGCTGCGGCGCGCGCTCGGCGGGCTGGTGAGGGAGTCGGCGCGCTGATGCCGCCGCGATGAAGATGCCGGGCGATCCTACCAACAAGCAAGTCCGGAAAACGGCGGCACAAGCTGTCGCGCCCGCCGCCGCGTCCGAAGCCGCCGCGTCCGAGGCCGACTGGCCCGAAGCCGGATGGGAAAACCCGCGTCCCGCCGGCGACGAACGCATCAGTGACGTGAGCCTGAGGCCGGAGACCCTGAACGACTACGTCGGGCAGGCGCCGGTTCGCCGCAACCTCGACATCGCCATCCAGGCCGCCACCGGACGCGGCGAATGCCTCGATCACCTGCTGCTGGTCGGACCGCCGGGGCTCGGCAAAACGTCGCTGGCCTACATCGTCGCGCGCGCCATGGGCGGGCGACTTCATCCCACCAGCGGGCCCGTCATCGAGAAAGCCGGCGACCTGGCGGCCATCCTGACATCGCTCGAACGCGGCGACGTGCTGTTCATCGACGAGATCCACCGCCTCGGGAAGGCCATCGAGGAGATCCTCTACCCGGCGATGGAGGACTACCGCATCGACATCGTGATCGGGGAGGGGCCTTCCGCGCGCTCCATCTCGCTGGCGCTGCAACGCTTCACGCTGGTCGCCGCGACGACGCGCTCGGGAATGCTCAGCTCGCCGCTGCGCTCGCGCTTCGGCAACACGTACACGCTCGAGTTCTACAGCGATGACGAACTGGCCGAGATCGTGCGCCGTTCGGCGATGCGCCTCGGCGTGGTGATCGAGCCGGCCGCGTCGCGCCTGCTGGCCGCGCGCGCCCGCGGCACTCCTCGGGTGGCCAACCGGCTGCTGCGCCGCCTGCGTGACTACGCCGAGGTGAAGGCTTCGGGCCGCATCACCGAGGGCGTCGCAACCGCCGGTCTCGACATGCTCGGCGTCGACGGCGCCGGATTCGACTCCATGGACCGGCGCCTCCTTGTCGCGCTCGTCGATACCTTCGGCGGCGGACCGGTCGGCATCGACACGCTCGCCGCGGCGCTCGGCGAGGACGCCGACACTCTGGAGGAGGTTCACGAGCCTTTCCTGATCCGCTGCGGCTTCGTGCAGAAGACTCCGCGCGGGCGCGTGGCCACCGCTCGGGCGTGGAAACACCTCGGCAAGCAACCGTCGCGCGAGCAGAGCTCGCTATTCGACTGAACCCGTCATGGCGGTGATTCCCGGCGAGACGCCTCGCGGCGCCGCGACGCCGCCCTCCGGCGACGACCAACAGCAGCCCGCCCGGGCTGCGGTTGAAGTGGACCAGCCCGCAAGGGCTGCGGTTGAAGTGGACCAGCCCGCCCGGGCTGCGGTTGAAGTGGACCAGCCCGCACGGGCCACGGTTGAAACGGACCAGCCCTCGCGCGCCGCCATCGCCATGGAGCAGGCCAGGCGCGCGGCCACGCTTCTCGAGGACACGCGGCGCGCGGCCGAGACGACGCGCCGGCGTCGCGAAAGCTTCATCGTGCTGGCGGCCGGACTTGCGGTGGCCGCATTCGGCTTTTGGGGAACGGGCGGCCCCGATGCGCGGGCCGGCGCCGGCGGCGGAAACGTATTCTCGTTCCTGCTGATCAATCTCAACATCGTGCTGCTGCTGCTCGTGGCCTTTCTGGTCGTGCGCAACGTGCTGCGCCTCGTGCTCGAGCGGCGCCGCGGCATGATGGGCAGCCACCTGCGCTCGCGCCTCGTACTCGCGTTCGTCGTGATCGCCATGTTTCCGGCCACGGTCATGGTCATCGTCTCGTACCAGTTCGTCAGCAACGGCATCGACGACTGGCTGGGGCGCGAGGTGGAGGAATCCCTTGACGCGGCCTACAGCCTCGCGCGTATCTACTACCGCTCGACCGCCGACCGCTCGCTCGCCCATGCAAACGCGCTCGCAGGCGACATCGTGGAGCAGAACCTGCTCGCCCCGGACATGGAGCCACTGCTCAAGAAGATCGTCGCCAACGAGCAGCGCATCCATGGCCTTGCGACGGTGGAAGTGCTCGATCCGGAGGGCCGGCCGATCCTCGCGATGTTTCGCGGAGAAAGCACCGTGGCGACGAGAAGCCCGTCGGATGCGGAACTCGTCGACGCCGTTCGTCGCGGCGAGGTCCCGACTCGCGTGGACACCGAGGGTTCCACCGACCTGATCCGCGGTGCCGCCGCCGTGCGAGGCGTGGACGGCGCGCTCACCGCCATCGTGATCGTCGACACCACCGTGGCGGAAAGCCCGCGCGCGTGGAGCGCGCAGATCCTCGATTCCTTCCGCGAGTTCCGCCGCCTCACCCTCAGCAAGCAGCCGTTCAAGAACCTCTACCTGGTCACGCTGCTGCTGGCCTCGTTCGTCGTGGTGTTCTCGGCGACGTGGCTGGGGCTTTACCTGGCGCGCGGGGTGACCGAGCCGATCGGGCGACTGGCCGAGGCCACGCGCGACGTGGCCTCCGGCCGCCTCGACGTCGCGCTGCCCGAGGAGGGCGGCGACGAGGTGGCCACGCTCGTGCGCGGCTTCAACGCGATGATCGCGCAGCTCGCGCGCGGCCGCGAGGCGCTGGACGAACGGCGTGTCTACATCGAAAACGTGCTGGCCAACATCGGTGCCGGCGTGGTCTCGATCGGCATCGACGGACGCATCGGCACCATCAACCCGGCCGCGCTGGCGATGCTGGGGCTGCGCGAGGAAGCGGTGATCGGGCGTGTCGCCGAGGTGGTCTTCGAGGAAGCGCGTCTTGCGGAGGTGGTCGCGCTGCTGCGCGACGTTCGCGCCGGGCGACGCGCGGCCGGCAGCGACGTGAACCTGCGCCGCGACCAGGACGACCGCACGCTGGTGGTGACGGCCACCAGCCTCAAGCGTGGCGGCGCGGTCTCGGGCGTCGTGCTGTTTTTCGAGGACGTCTCACAGATTCAGCAGGTGCAGAGGATGGAGGCCTGGCACGAAGTGGCCCGCCGCATCGCGCACGAGATCAAGAATCCGCTCACGCCTATCCAGCTCTCGGCCCAGCGTCTCGAGCGCCGCCTCGGCGGACGGCTCGCCGAGCCGGAAGCCATCGTCGTGCGCGAGTCGGTGGCGACGATCGTCGCCGAAGTGGACAGCCTCAAGCGCCTCGTCAACGAGTTCTCGCAGTTCGCGCGCATGAGCACCGGCGACAAGACCGTGCAGGATCTCCATCCCATCGTCGAGGAGGCGCTGCAGCTCTACCGCCAGTCTCACCCCGACATTTCGATCGCATTGCACAACTCGGAAACGCTTCCGCCGGTGCGCATCGACCGGGATGCGGTGAGACGCTCGCTGACGAACCTGATCGAGAATGCCGTGGCGGCGGTCTGGGCGATGCCCGACGAGCCGCGCCGCATCGACGTGACGACGCGCTTCGACCCGGCGCTCTCGCGCGTGGTGCTGGAGGTGGCCGACACCGGCCCCGGCATCTCGCGCGAAGTGCGCGCGCGCATCTTCGAACCGTACTTCTCGACCAAGCCCGAGGGCACCGGGCTGGGTCTGGCCATCGTCGCGTCGATGGCCGCCGACCACCACGCGTACCTGCGCGTGCGCGCCAACGATCCAAGGGGAACACGCTTCGTGATTGAGTTTCCGGCCACGCACGCGCAGCATCGCGCCTGAGCCACCCAGCATGGAAAGCGGAAGTATCCTGATCGTCGACGACGACGCCGGTGTACGCGACAGCATCGGCGCGGTGCTGTCGGATGAAGGCTTCCGTGTTCGCTACGCCGTCGACGGCGTCGAGGCGCTCGCCAGCGCGCTCGAGGAAAGGCCAGACCTGGTGCTGCTCGACGTGTGGCTGCCGGGGATGGACGGCATCCAGGTGCTCGAGAAGCTGCGCGGCGGGCACGAGGGCCTGCCGGTCATCGTCATTTCCGGCCACGGCAACATCGAGACTGCGGTGCGTGCCACCAGGCTCGGCGCGGTCGGCTTCATCGAGAAGCCGTTCTCGATCGAGGGACTTCTCGAAGCCGTCTCGGGGGCGCTCGACCGTGCGCGGCCCGGACAGTCGCTGCGCAGCTCGGATGCCGCAATGGGCGCTTTTGCGGAGGACGCGGCCGCCAACACCGCCGTCATGCTCGGCCACGGCGTGCGCCAGCGCACCGTCGCACGTCCGGTCGTCGGCGCGGGCCTCGGCCTTCACAGCGGCGCGCGCACCGGAATCATCCTGCAGCCGCTGCCGCCGGGCAGCGGCATCCTGTTCAGCAGCGTCTCGGGCGGTGGAGAGATCGCAGCCGACGTCGACAATGTCGACTCGACCGGCTACGCCACCACGCTTTTCAAGAAGGGGCTTGCCGTGCGGACCGTGGAGCACCTGATGGCGACGCTGCACGCGTACGGCATCACCAACCTTCTGGTGAAGATCGAAGGCGAGGTGCCGATCCTCGACGGTTCGGCCGTCGACCTTTGCGACCTCGTCGAGCAGGCGGGCATCGACGAGCAGGACGCGACGCTCCCCTGCCTCGTGGTGCGCGAGGAGATCCGCATCGATCCGGCGCCCGGCCAGTTTCTCGTCGTGAAGCCGTTTGACGGACTGCGCGTGACGTATGAGCTGTCGTACCCGCCGCCGGTCGGCGACCAGACCTTCGTGTTCACGATGCGCGACGC
Organism: Binatia bacterium; assembly: GCA_046261745.1. Lineage (GTDB taxonomy): Bacteria > Desulfobacterota > Binatia > UBA1149 > CAITLU01 > DATNBU01. Next base: position 2,461 of record JBHEOD010000045.1, on the reverse strand, counting down.
GCTCGACTTCCGCCACGAGATCGCACCGGCGCGCACGTTCGGTTTCGTCGAGGAGATTCGTGCGCTCGAGAGCGCCGGGCTGGGGCAGGGCGGCCAACTCGGCAACTTCATTCTGATCGGTGAGCAGGGGATCGTGAACACCGAGCTGCGCTTCCCCGAGGAACTCGCGCGCCACAAGATCCTCGACATCCTCGGCGATTTCTATCTTCTCGGTGCACCGCTGCGCGCGGAGATTCACGCGCGCAAGACCGGCCACTCGCACAACGTGGCGATGGTGCGACGCATCCGCGAGATGCTCCGAGCAGGACTCCCCGCCCAGCCCCGCTGACCGCAAAAATGGGGTCAGACCCCATTTTCGCGACGAAAGGCATCAGGCGCATTGCCGCCAAGGCAAGGGGGTGGGGGCACCCGCGCCCGCGTCTCGGAGGGACGGTGGAGCGGAGACGGTGCGGAGCGAGGACGTAGCGGGCGCGCGTGCCCCCGCCCCGTCGCGGCTCCGTGGCGAAACAGATTTCGGCAAAATGGGGTCTGACCCCATTTTTTGGCGGCGGGCCGGTCGATCGTCCCAAAAAGGGGTCTGACCCCTTTTCCGGTTCAGTCGATTGCGAGCAGGCGCGGCGACGACATCGATCCGGTGACGCGGTAGTTCCGCCATCCAGCGGCGTCGGGCGCCACTTTCGGCATCAGTCCGATCAGCGCGCGCGCACGCGGGTTGTCCTCCACCTGGCGCGCGCGGAAGTCGATGCGCAGGCCGGTGCGGGAATCGGCGGGCGGCAGCTTCGCGCCGACGAGCTGCCACTCGACGCCGCTCGTGTTGGTGTGTCCTTCCTCGACGATCACTTCGTTCTGGACCAGTGACGCGCGCAGCACGAAGTCGGTGAATTCCCACTCGCCGAGGGGCAGGTCGGCGCCGTCCTGGCGGGCGTGGGCAAGGCTGCCGCGAAACACCCCGCCGGCGGAAGTCACGTCGACGCGCGCACGAGGCGAGTCGGTGAGCCGCGAGTTCCAGACGTCGACGCCGTCAAAGCGAATCGTTCCGTCGAGCGGCGTCTCGAGCGCGAGCTGTCCGACGCGCAGGCAGCGCGACAGGTCGACGTCGTCGAGCACGAACCAGACCGCCTCGCCCTGGATGCTTCCGCGAATGCTGCCGCCGCATGCGTCGGCTTCGAATCGGCGCGTCAGTCCCACGTAGAGAGAGTCGATGTCGATGCCGGCCTCTTTCATGTCGACGCCGACGCCGGTCGCGCGAACGCCGGCCGGCAGCGCCAGCCGCACGCTCGCGACCCGAAGCTCGGCGCCCATGGCAGCCAGCGGACCGCGCAGCGCATCGAGCAGCCAGCGCTCGAGCGGCGCGGTCATCAGCACCGCGATCACGAAGGCGGCGAGGAAGAGCAGGATGCGCATCGGCTCAGGCTGACAGCGTGGCGGCGGCGACGAGCGTGACGTCGAAACGCGACGCATCGTCGTAGCGCTTCTTGACGAAGAACTGCTTGATGTAGACCGGGCTGCGTTCGCCCTCGATGGCGCGAAGCAGCGCGACCACTTCTCCGAGCGTGGCGCCCGAGAGCTTGAGCTCGACGGTGCTTTCCTGGCGACCGGCATCGAGCGGGCGCCGCGTGGGCGTCATCGAGCCGATCGACTCGGGGCGAAGGCTCGCTCCGGCGGCTTTCTCGACGAAGGCGAGCACCGAGAAGTCGGCGGGCGGCTTGACGCCGGCGCCGTCCCTGGGCGCGGCGGCCTCGCTCTGTCGAATCTGCCTGGCAAGCCCGTCGATCTGCGACAGCTCGCCGCGCAGCGTCTCGATCTCCGCACGCATCCTGTCGCGGCCGCCGAGGAACGGGGCGATCACCAGCGACCACGCCACCACCACCGCCAGAAGTCCCGCGAAGACGGCCACGAGCCGCTGCTCGCGCGGACTCAGCCGCGCAAGCAGCACCTGCGCCTGGTGCACGGCCGCGTTCATGCGCCGCCTTCGGTGCGCGTCGTCGAAAGTTCCAGCAGGAACTCGACGCCGCCGCCGGTGACCGACGCATGCACGTCCTTCACCTCGACGCGCGAGAATGCGCCGCCCTTCTGCAGCGCCTCCTGCATCTTCGTGACGGTTTCGAACGATGTCGCGTGACCGACCACCTTGGCGGCCGGCGGCGAGTGTTCCACCTGGTCGACGACGACGCCGAGGCTCTTCGGAACATCGCGCGAAAGCGCCGCGAGCAGCGCCAGCGGCGATCCGGCGCTGCCGGCCGAGGCCGCGTCGGCCTTGCCGGTGAGTTCGCGCAGGCGCATCTCCATCTTGATCTTGCGACCGGCGCCGCCGCTGCCGGACGGCATTGCGGAAGAGTAGATCTTCTCGGCCTGCGTGGAGAGCGCGCCGCGCTCGGTCATCAGCTGCGTGTAGTCGAGACCGACGGCCAGTACGGCCAGCGCGGCGGCGGCGGCGGCCCAGCGAAGCAGTGGTCCCGAT
>JBHEOD010000044.1:21857-25059 GCA_046261745.1 Binatia bacterium | reverse complement strand
GTGTTGCTGTCGACGCACATCCTTCCGGAAGTCAGCGTCACCTGCCGCCGTGTGCTGATCCTCGACCGCGGCAAGGTCATCGCCGAGGATTCGGTCGAAGGGCTCACCGAAAAGACCGCCGGGCGCGGCGAGACGCAGGTGCGCGTGACGGGGCCCGAGGCCACGGTTCTGTCGGCACTAAGGGAAGTTTCCGGCATTGACGACGTCGAGGTCACCGAGCGAGCCGCGGGCGGCATGCTCACGCTGACGGTGCGTTCGCGCAGTGGCGGGGCCGTGCGTCCCCACCTCGCGCGCCTGCTCGTCGAACGAGGCTGCGCGGTGCATGAGCTGAGCCCGCGGCTGATGAGCCTCGAGGATCTCTTCGTTGACATCCTCGACAAGTCCGGACGCGACGCTACCGAGCGCAAGCCGGCGCGCGGCACGCAGGCTGCCGTATGAGGCCGTTCCTCGCGCTGCTCGGAAAGGAGCTGAAGGGATTCTTCGTGCTTCCGCTCGTCTACTTCGTCGGCGCGGTATTCCTCGCGCTCTCGGGCTACTACTTTTACACCAATCTCAACGCATTCATCACGTTCGGCTTCGGCGAGAGCATTGTCGAGCACCTGTGGCAGCGTCTGTATGCCGACATCGTGCGCGTGGTCATTACGGTGATCCCGCTGGTGACGATGCGCGTGTACGCCGAGGAGAAGCACCTCGGCACCATCGAGCTGCTCTACACCGCGCCGCTGCGCGACTTCGAGATCCTCGCGGCCAAGTTCCTCGCGTGCCTCAGCGTCTTCGTCGTGATCGTCGGATCGACGATGCTTTACCCGTACCTGGTCTACCGGGTGCAGCCTTTCGATCTCAGCCAACTCATGGCCATCTATCTCGGTCTGTTGCTGCTGATCTCGGCGATGGTCTCGATCGGCATCTGCCTGTCGTCGCTGACCGAAACGCAGCTGATCGCCGCGATGTTCACGTACGGCGTGATCCTGCTGCTGTGGAACCTGAGCTGGAACGAGGCCGCGGTTCCCGGTGACTGGCTCGGTTTCGTATCCCAGCTGTGCGCCTACGACCATTTCGAACCGTTCGCGCGCGGCGTGGTCGACCTCAAGGACGTGGCCTACTATCTGGCCATCGTCGTGCTGATGGGGTGGTTCACGATGCGCTCGATGGAATCGCGCCAGTGGAGGGGCCGGCGCTGATGGATCGGGAGCCGAAAGCAGGGGACGCGCACTGGATCTCGCGCTCGTGGCTTCGCTGGGGCCAGCTCTTCGCGGCTTCCGTCGGCCTCGTGTGGCTGCTGATGGCGGTGGTTGCCGCGTCCTACGTCTACAACGTGCGCTGGGACCTCAGCACCGGCGACCGGTTCACGCTTTCCGACCACGCCCACCAGGTACTGGCGAAGATCACGCAGCCGGTCAAGATCCGTGCGTTCATCCGCACCGAAGATGCGCGTAACCCCTTCCTCAAGGACCTGCTTTGGCAGGTGTCGCGCGAAAATCCCCGCATCGAGTACGACATCGTCGACGTGAACCGCAACCCGGCGATGGCCGCGCAGTACGGCGTGAGCTCGTACGGATCGGCGGTCGTGGAGTCGAACGGCAAGCGCGCGGACTTCAGCAACCCGAGCGAAGGGCTGCTGATGTCGGCGCTGCTCAAGGTGATGCAGGAACCGAAGCAGGTCTACGTGCTGACCGGCCACGGGGAGTGTTCCACCGACAATACCGACCGACACATCGGCTGCTCGCTGCTCAAAGGCGCGCTGTCGCTCGAGTCGTTCCGCGTCGAGAAGCTCAGCCTGGTCGGCGGCGCGGAGATCCCGGCCGACGCCGACGTGATCGTGATTCCCGGCCCCAAGAGCGACCTGCTCGAAGTCGAAGTGGCCACCCTCGGCGGCTGGCTCGAGCGCGGCGGCAAGCTGTTCGTGATGATCGACCCGTTCCGCGCGCCGCGCCTCGTTGCGCTGCTTGGCGCGCACGGCGTCGAAGTCGGGGCCAACATCGTCATCGATCCCGAGAACCGGATGGCCGGCGGCGAGCCGTGGTCCACCGTGCTGTCCGACATCAACCGGCAGCACCTGGTCACGTCCACTCTCAAGTCGCCGCCGCTGTTCTCGCTGGCCGGTGCCGTCGTTGCACGCGAGGACGAGGCGGCCGGCCGCATCGCAACCACGCTGCTCAAGTCGGGGCCGCGAAGCTGGGCGAGCTACGATCCGGGCATCATCGAAAGCGGTGACGCGAAGTTCGTGGCTGGTCGTGACGTGAACGGTCCGATTCCGGTGGCCGCCGAAGTTGCGGAACCGGCGCGCAAGGCCGCGGTGGAAGGCACCCAGACACGCATCCTCGTGTTCGGCGACTCGGAATTCGCCAGCAATCGCTTCCTCGACTACCTCGGCAACAAGGATCTGCTCGTCAACAGCGTGAACTGGCTCGCGCGCGAGGAGGCACTGATGGGCAGCCGGCCCCAGCAAAAGACTGCCGGCAAGCATCAGTTCTTCTTCAGCCAGGCTGACGCCGAGAATGTGTTTCAGTGGGCGGTGCTGTGGCAGCCGGGGCTGTTCCTGCTCGTCGGCATCGCCGTGCTCGTCAGGCGGAGATTCGGCGCATGAGCTGGCCGGCCATCCTCGTGTACTACCTCTTGGCCGCTGTGCTGACGTTTCACCTGGTCAGCGCGACGCGAGGGCCGGAAACCGCCGTAACGCCCGCCGCCGCCACCGCGCCGTTCCTCGAAGCAGTTCCGGAGCGGATCGATCGCGTGCGTATGGAGAACGAGTCGCTCGCGATCCAGTTCGAGAAGCGCGACGGACGCTGGATCACCACCGAGCCGGAAGGCCTTGCGCCGCCGGGCGACGTGATCGACGCCGTGCTCGAGAGCCTCACGTCGCTTCCTGCCATCGACATCGTCGCCGACGGGAGCGGGCGAGAAGGCGAGTTCGGGCTGGTGCCGCCGCGCATGAGGATCCGGATCGAGCAGCAGGGCGCGTTGGTCTCGATGATCGCGCTAGGCGAACTCAGCCCCACGCGCACGGCCGTCTATGCGAGGAAGTCGGGATCGGACGAGGTGGCGCTGATCGGCCTCAACGCGAAGTACTACATCGACCTCGTCTTCGAGAATGTCCGGCGCCAGCGCGGCTCGGCCGGTGCGTCGCCGCCTGCCGCCGAACGTCCTTCTCCTCCGGCCGGCGCGCTCGCGCCGATGGGCGGGACGCCGCAGGACGCGCCGG
>JBHEOD010000044.1:5613-21847 GCA_046261745.1 Binatia bacterium | reverse complement strand
CGAGCGGACAACCGCCGCCCGGGGAGTAGCGCGCGATGGACTTCGGCTTCAGCGAAGATCAGGAGCAGCTGCGCGCCGCGATGCGAGATTACTTCGCGCGCGAAACCCCGATCTCGTTTGCACGCGCGATGCTCGACGATCCCAAGGGGTTTGCCGACGATGCCTGGCGCGGTCTCTGCGACCTCGGCTGGCTCGGCCTCGCGGTGCCGGAGCGCCTTGGCGGCAGCGGTCTCGGCCTGCTCGACCTCACTCTTGCGCTGGAGGAAGCCGGCCGGGTTGCGCTGCCGGGTCCATTCACCACTGCCGCTTCGCTCGCATTGCCGCTGCTTCTTGCCGCCGGCGACGAAGACCAGGCATGCGCGTTCGTGCCCGAGGCGGTCAGCGGGCGTCGCCGCGTTGCGTGCGCGATCGCGGAGAAGCGCGGGCGCTGGAGCGCGGACGGCATCGATGCCGTCGCCACGCGCGCCGGGACGGGCTTCGTGATCACTGGCACCAAGCTTTTCGTGCCCGACGCCGGCGAGGCCGACACGCTGCTCGTGGCGGCCCGCTTGGGCGACGGGATCGGCTGGTTTCTCCTTCCCGGTGGCTTGCCCGGCGGCTTGCCCGGCGGCCCGGGAGCGATGCCGGGAATCACCATTGCGGCGATGAACACCATCGACCGCACGCGCCGCCTCTTCGTCGTCGAGCTCGCGAACGTTCGCGTCGAAGCGCCGTGTTTGCTCGGCGGCCGCGCGTTCGACGCCGGACATCTCGACGCCGTCATCGATCGTGCGAAGGTGGCGATGGCGGCCGGCATGGTCGGCGCAGCCGAGCGCACGCTCGAGATGACGGTGGAGTATGTCGGCCTGCGTGAGCAGTTCGGGCGCGCGATCGGCACCTTCCAGGCGGTCCAGCATCGCTGCGCCGACATGAAGGTTGCCGTCGAGCACGCGCGCTCGCTCGTGTACTACGCGGCGTGGGCCTGCGACACCGGCGCCCCCGACAGCCGGCTGGCTGCGGCCATGGCCAAGGCCTTCGCAAGCGACGCGTGTCCGACGGTGGCGGCGGACGCCGTGCAGCTGCACGGCGGCATCGGCTTTACGTGGGAGCACGACCTTCACATATTTTTCAAGCGGCTCAAGGCCGATGAACACACCTACGGCGATGCGACGCACAATCGGGAACTGGTCGCGCGTCTGCTGCAACAAGCGGCGTGAGACGCCCGTGGAGAGAAGCTTGGGTGAATCGCGCACAGTAGTCGTCACCGGAGGCGGCGCTGGCATCGGAAGGGCGACGGCGCTGCGCCTCGGACGCGACGGGTTCTCGGTGGCCGTCTGGGACCTCGACCTCGACAGCGCCGAACGCGCGGCCTGCGAGATTCGCGACGGGGGAGGGCGCGCCATCACAGTGGCCTGCGACGTCAGCGATCGCGCGTCGGTCGATGCCGCGCGCGACCACACGACGGCCGAACTCGGCGCAGCCTGGGGCCTTGTGAACAACGCCGGCGTGGACCGGCTTTCCCTGTTCAAGGACAGCGACCCCGCGGACTGGCGACTGATCCTCGACGTGAACCTGATGGGGACGCTGCACGCCACTCATTCGCTGCTGCCGGCGATGGTCACGGCAGGTGCCGGCCGCGTGGTCTGCATCAGCTCGGACGCCGCGCGCGTGGGTTCGACGGGCGAGGCCGTTTACGCGGCGGCCAAGGCGGGCATCCTCGGCTTCGTGAAGACGCTTGCGCGCGAGTCCGCGCGCAACGGCATCCTCGTGAACGCCGTCTCTCCAGGCCCCACCGACACCAATCTCCTCGACTCGGTTCGCAGCGGCCCGAACGGCGAACGCATCATCGAGGCGATGACACGCTCCATTCCGCTCAGACGCGTCGCGCGTCCCGACGACATCGCCGGCGCGATCGCGTTCTTCCTTTCGGATGACGCCGGGTACGTGACGGGCCAGGTGCTGTCGGTGTCGGGCGGACTGACGATGGTCGGGTAGGCATGGCCGGACACGCTGCCCCGTGATCGCCGCGCTCGTGCGGGCGGGTTTTCTCGCCTTCCTCGTCTTCCTGGCGGTATTTTGCGCGCGCCGGGTCGATTTCGGCTCGGACATCACCAACTTCATGCCGGACGCGAAGTCGGCCGACCTCGCGCTGCTGGCCAACTACATGGCCAAGGGCGACCTCGCGCGCACGATGTTCCTTACCGTGGGCACGCGTTCCGGTGCCCACGACGACCAGCGTATCGCCGCGGCCGTCTCGGCCATGGCGGCGAAGCTGCGCACGCATCCCGAGGTGGCCTGGCTGCGCATCGCACCCGAGGACACCGACCTCGAGAAGGTCTGGAACGTGTACTTCCCCCGGCGTTTCTCGCTGGTTTCCCTCGACCCGGAGCGCGAGATTGCCGAACTTACCTCGGAGGCGGCCATCGCGCGCCAGGCGGTGCAGGCGCGAGAAGCGCTGGCCTCGTCGGCCGGCACGCTGGTCAAGCGCACGCTGCCGCCCGATCCTCTTGGCTTTTTCGGTCGCATTCTCGACCGGATGCGCGAGGAGAGCCCGACGCTGGACGTGCGCCGCGGCGTGTTCTTCGCGCGTGACGGCTACGGCGTCGCGATCCTCGCCACCAGGTCGTCCGCGTTCGACAGCTCGAGGCAGGCTCCGCTGCTTCGCGACATCGCGGACGCGTTCGCCGCCGCCAATCGCGACGCCGGCGGCGACCTGGTGCTCGAGACGAGCGGAGTCAACCGTTTCGCCGTCGCAACCGAAGCCTCGCTCAAGCGGGACATGTGGTGGATCGGCGGGGCGTCCTTCGTGGGCATCTCACTTCTGTTCCTCGCGTTCTTCCGTTCGCTGTCGTGGTTCCTGATTGCGTTGCTGCCGACCGTGGCGGGCCTGCTCGTTCCCACGGCCCTCGGAACGCTGCTGTTCGATCGTCTCGACGGCCTCACGATCGCGTTTGGTGCCAGCCTGATCGGCACCACCATCGATTACCCGACGCACCTGCTGAACCACTTCGCGATGCTCGGCGGCGGACGACGCGCGACCATCGCGCACCTGGCGCCGTCGATCAGCATGGGGGCGATGACGACGATGGCGAGCTTCGCGGGCCTGGCGCTGACCGCGTTTCCGGGCTTCCGGCAGCTCGCGTTCTTCTCGACGGTTGGCGTCGCGGCGGCGCTCGCGACGACGCTTCTGGTCGTTCCGTACTTCGTGCCGGAGTCGTCGCAGTCGACGCGCGCGGCGGGAGCCACGGCCCGCGTGCTCGGCCGGATCGTGGGCTGGCTCAGGCGTCACCGCCGCGTGTTGGCATCGGTACCCGTTCTCGTGCTGCTGCTGGCTGCGGCTGCGCTGCCGGTGGTGCGGTGGGAGGACGATCTCTCGCAGCTCGGCAGCGTCGACCCGGCTCTCGAGAGCGAGGAAAGGCGGGTGCGCGAGCGCGTGTCGCCGCTGGAGATGGGCCGGGCGGTGATGGTGATGGCGGGCAGCGAGGAAGAAGCCCTGCTGCGCACGGAAGAAATCACCCGGCGTCTGGATCAGCTGCGCGACGCGGGCGCGATCACCGGCTTCCGCACCGCGGCCGGCCTCGTGTGGTCGCGCGAGCTGCAGGAGCGAAACCGCAAGGCGCTCGACGCGCGCACCGATCTCGCCGATCGCGTGGATGCGGGGTTCGCCGCAGCCGGGTTCCGCGCCGACGTGTTCGCGCCGTTCCGCAAGGACCTGGCCGCGCCGTGGCCGCAGCCTCTGATGCTGGCCGACCTCGAGGGCACCGGCCTCGAGAACCTCGTCAAGCCGATGATCATCGAGTTCGACGAGCAGTTCGCGACGATCAGCTACGTGCGCGAGCCGCGCGACGAGGCTGCCGTGCGCGCGGCCATGCACGAGATTCCCGGCGCGCGCTATTTCGTGCAGCGCGACTTCGTCAACGACCTGTACGCCGAGTTCCGCACGGCCAACCTGCAGCAGGTGCTGATTGGAAGCGTTCTCGTGGTGCTGGTGCTGTTTGCGCGCTACCGGCGCTGGCGTCCGACAGCGGCAGCCTTCCTGCCGTCGGCCATGGTGCCGATCATCGTGCTGTCGGTGCTGGCGCTTTGCGGCGTGGCGATCAACCTGCTTCACGTCGTCAGCGTGATCATGGTGATGGGCATGGGTACCGACTTCGGTATTTTCATGGTGGACAGCCACCACGACCCGAAGCGGTTCGAGGCCACGCTGGTCAGCCTGGTGCTGTGCTGCCTGACGACGGTGGCCACTTTCGCCGTGCTGGCGATCTCGGCGCATCCGGCGCTGCGCGCGATGGGGATGACGACGGGTCTTTCCGTTGTGCTGGCGCTGGTCCTGGCGCCGGTGAGTCTCGTGGTGATCGAACCCCGCACCGGCCGCGGCGCGTAGCAGGTTGCGGAAGAACCCCGGACCGAGGGGCGTGCGCACCGACGGGAGGGGTTTCCGAAGCCTGCTGGTAGCTTACTTCGCGCCGGACAGCGGGAGCTTGGCGGGTGTGCCCGACGCGTTCTTCTCGCGCAGTACCTCGAGCAGGCGCTCGGCGCCGCCGGCGTTGAGGATCTCGCCGAACTGCGAGCGAAGGTTGGACACGAGGCTGATGCCCTCGCCGATCACGTCGATGAGACGCCACTGTTCGCCGACCCTGCGCAGGCGATACTCCACGGAAAGCGGCGCACCGCTGCTGCGGTTGATCTTCGTCTGTACGGTGTAGTCGCCGCGTGCCTCGGGCCGGCCGCCGACCACCGAGACCGTTTCGTTCGCGTAGTTGTCGATCTGGTTGCCGTACGTTGTGGTCAGGTAGCGGTGCAGGAGCGCCACGAAGTCCTTCTTCTGCGCGTCTGTGAACTTCTTGTAGTGCACCGCCAGCACGAGCTTCGAGATCGTGTCGAAGTCGCTGCGCTGATCGAGCATGGCTTCCAGTTTGGAAATCTTCGTGTCGTGGTTGAGTGCCGGGTCACGCAGGATCGACAGCACCTCGTTGGAAGTCTGCTCGACGAACTGCTCGGGGGTCTGGGTGGATGCGATTGCTGCCGAGGCCGGGAGCGCGACGGCCGCGGCGACTGTGAACGCGAGCGCAATTTCGAGAAACAGTTTCATTGCGGGGCAGGCTCCGTGACTTCCGGGTAATAGAGGTCGTCGTCCGAGGTCTGGTCGCGCCGGTCGCCGCTGCCGACGCGATCTTCCACGAGGGCCTCGCGGCGCTGCAGGTACGCGTCGCGAACGGCCGCGTAGTAGTCGACGGACGATTCGCGCAGGTCTTCAACCTGCTCGAGGTATCTTGCGCGAGTGTTGATCACCTCGACCACGCCGGTTCCCGTCGTGACGTACCACGGCACGAAGTACGGCCACACGCGATTGGCCGAATCGACCAGTCGCCCGGCCGTGTCTCGTACGTTTGAGGGGCCCATGAACGGAAGCACGAGGTAGGGCCCGGTCCCGACTCCCCAGTATCCGAGGGTCTGGCCGAAGTCCTCGTTGGGCGCGGGAACCTTCAGGCGCGTGGCGGGATCGCCGAACCCGCCGAGGCCGATCGTGGTGTTGACCATGAAGCGCGCGAGGCTTTGCGTCGCCTCCCGGGGCTTGGCCTGCAGTACGCAGTTGGTGAAGACGACCGGGAACCACAGGTTCGCGAAGAAGTTGGTGACCCATCCTTCGACGATCTCGGGAAGGATGAAGTCGTACCCCTTGGCGACCGGCTCGAGCGCATAACGATCGAGGGCATCGTTGAAGCGGAAGAAGGGGCGGTTGAGCGACGCCCACGGATCCCTGGGGTTGCTCGCGCCGTCGGCCAGCGCAGCCGCAGGCGCGGATACGGTGACGAGGCATGCAACGAATGCGGCGCCGAGGCGGCGCCCGAGAAGCTTGCGGCGGTTCACGCTCATGGGGTTTTCTCCTCGGGAGCGTCGCCGGACTCCCCCTCCTTCGACTTGTCCCCGACGTTGACGAGGAACTTGCCGATCAGGCGTTCCAGGACAAGGGCGCTCTCGGTGTAGGCGATCTGCTCGCCGGGCTTCATCATCTCTTCTTCGGCGCCGGGAGTGAGCTGGATGTAGCGGTCCCCGAGAATGCCGGCCGTGACGATGGCGGCAGAGCTGTCGATGGGAAGCTCGAGCGTGGAATCGAGGTCGAGGTCCACGCGCGCGCGAAAGGTCTCGTCGAGGCCGATGCCGCTGACCTGCCCGACGCGTACACCGGCAATCTCGACCGGCGACTTCGGCTTGAGACCGGCAACCTGGTCGAACAGCGCATAGACCGGCAGGCCGCCGTCGCCCGTGTAGCGCAGCCCACCGACGGTGAAGGACAGCCAGGCGAGGGAGACAAGGCCCGCCAGCACGAAGAGACCAGTGACGAAATCGCGGGTGCCGTTGGCGTTCATGCGGTCAAACTCCCCATAACGCGGTCAGGATGTAGTCGAAAACGAGAACGGTGACCGACGCGAGAACGACCGTCGACGTGGTGGCCGCGCTCACCCCCGCCGAGGTCGGCTGGGCGGTATAGCCGCGGTACGTCGAAATCAGCGCCACGATGACGCCGAACACGACGGACTTGAGCAGGCTGCCGGCGACGTCGTTCTCGAAGTCGACCGAGTTCTCCATGCTCGACATGTAGGTGCCGCCGTCGATGCCCATCAGCTTCACCCCGACGAAGTAACCGCCGGCGACGGCCGAAAGAATGAACAGGCCCGACAAAAGCGGCATTGCGACGGCCATGGCCCAGGCTTTCGGCCGCACCACGTAGTCGACCGGGTCGATCGCCATCATGCGCAGGCCGTCGAGCTGCTCGGTGGCTTTCATCGTGCCGATCTCGGCAGTCACGGACGACCCCGCGCGACCCGTCACGAGCAGCGCGGTCAGCACCGGGCCGAGCTCGCGGATGAGGCTCAATCCGACGACCGCACCGAGCGAGTTCTCGGCACCGAATCGCACGAGCGTGGTGTAGCCCTGCAGGCTCAGGACCATGCCGACGGCGACGCCCGACACGCAAATGATGAGAATCGACAGCACGCCGATCTTGAACAACTCGGCCCAGAACTCGCCGAACCTCAGCGGCGGGCGCAGCGTGACGGCCAGGATGCGGCCGGCGAAGGCGGCGAGGCGGCCGAGTTCCTCCGTCATCGAACCCGTCGCGCGTCCGAGCCGCGTTATCGAACCGGTCACGGATGCGCTCCGGCCGGGCGGTGACGCTCGGGGCGACGCTCGCCCTGCTCGAATTCGGCGGCATTGGCCAGCACCGAATCCGAATCGGCAGAGTCCTCGTTCAGGAAGTGGCGCACGCGCGCGTCGGGGCTGGTGCGCAACTCGGCCGGCGCGCCCTCGATGACGGCATCGGGCAGCAGCAGCACAATGCGGTCGGCCATGCGCATGGTGGACGGGATGTGGTGCGAGACCACGATCATCGTCATCCCGTACTGCCGGTTGATGCGAACAAGCAGCGCCTCGATGAGCTTGGTGGATAGCGGGTCGAGTCCGGAGAACGGTTCGTCGACGAGCAGGATCTCGGGGCGACCGACCAGCGCGCGAGCGAGCGCCACCCGCTTGACCATGCCGCCGGACAGTTCGCGCGGCAGCAACTCGTCGACGTCGTCGAGGCCCACCGCGGCGAGGCTCTCGTGCACACGCACGCCGATTTCCGTCGCGTCGAGGTCCGAGTGCTCGCGCAGCGGAAAGGCGAGGTTGTCGAACACCGACATGGAATCGAGCAGTGCGCCGTTCTGGAACATCATCCCGAGGCCGCGCCGCACCTCGTAGAGCTCGGCCTCCCGGAGGCCGACCACGTCGCGGCCTGCGACGTCGATGCGTCCCGCGCTCGCCTTGATGAGGCCGCCGATGAGCTTGAGAATGGTGCTCTTGCCGCTGCCGCTGCCGCCGAGAACGACGGAGATGGCACCGGCGGGGAAGGAGCACGACACTCCGCGCAGTACCGGCCTCCGGCCGTAGGACATGTGGACTCCGGTGAGCGAAACAGGGCGCGACGACGAGCCGCGCGGAGACGGGCTCCGCGTTCCCGCCGCAGCTTCGTCAGTCACTGGAGCCCCCACCCTGAAGTGCTTAACGCTGATGGCGTTTCGAGTCGAGCCGTGTGGCGGACCAGTGCGTTTACATTGGTCCACGAGGCGGCTAGAAAGCCTCCTTGCGCACGTCGCGCTCGCCGCCCTCGAGACGGAGAATTCCCCATGTCGCAGAACATCGAATCCCAGCTCCAGGAGACGCGCCTCTTCGAGCCTTCCCCGGAGTTTGCCGCCGCCGCCCACGTCCGCAGCCGCGAAGAATACGACGAGTTGCGTCGCACCGCCGCCGCCGACCCGGAGGCCTATTGGGCCGGCGTGGCCGACGGCCTGCACTGGTTCACGCGCTGGGACAAGGTGCTCGACTGGCAACCGCCCTTCGCGAAGTGGTTCGAAGGCGGCACCACCAACCTCAGTTTCAACTGCCTCGACCGTCATCTGGACGGACCGCGCCGCGCCAAGACTGCCATCCTGTGGGAAGGAGAGCCGGGCGACACCCGCACTCTCACCTACGAGGAGCTTCACGGGGAGGTCAGCCGGTTTGCCGGGGCGCTGAAAAAGCTCGGCGTGCGCAAGGGCGACCGCGTCGGCATCTACATGCCGATGGTCCCCGAACTGCCGATCGCGATGCTCGCGTGCGCCCGCATCGGCGCGACCCACTCGGTGGTGTTCGGGGGCTTCTCGGCCGACTCGCTGCGCGATCGATGCAACGACGCCGAGACCAAGGTGATCGTCACGGCCGACGGCGGCTACCGTCGCGGGCAGGTATTCGCGCTCAAGGGAATCGTCGACGAGGCGGTCGCTCAAATTCCGACCGTCGAGCACGTCGTTGTGCTGCGCCGCGGGGGCAACGAAATAGGATGGACCGAGGGCCGCGACATCTGGTGGCACGACGCGGTTGCCGGTGTGGAGCCGGCTGAGGCCGAGCCCGTCGACGCCGAGCATCCGCTCTTCATCCTGTACACGTCGGGCACGACCGGGAAGCCGAAGGGGGTGGTGCACACGACCGGCGGCTACATGGTGCAGGCCGCCCACACGACGCGCCTCGTCTTCGATCTCAAGGACGACGACGTCTACTGGTGCACCGCCGACTGCGGCTGGGTGACCGGGCACACGTATCTCGCGTACGGCCCGCTGCTCAACGGCGCGACCGTCGTGATGTACGAAGGCGTGCCGAACTTCCCCGGCCCCGACCGCCTGTGGTCGATGATCGAGCGGCACAAGGTCACGATCCTCTACACGGCGCCCACCGCGATCCGCTCGTTCATGCGCTGGGGCGACGAGCATCCGGCCAAGCACGACTTGTCGAGCCTGCGGCTGCTCGGCAGCGTCGGCGAACCGATCAATCCGGAAGCGTGGATGTGGTACCGCGAGCACATCGGCGGCAATCGCTGTCCGATCGTGGACACGTGGTGGCAGACCGAGACAGGCGGCATCATGATCTCGCCGCTGCCCGGCGCTGTCGCGACCAAGCCCGGGTCGTGCACGCTGCCGCTGCCCGGCATGGACATCGACGTCGTCGATGCCGAGGGCACCTCCTGCGGTCCCAACCAGGGCGGGTTCCTGATCATTCGCCGGCCGTGGCCCGGCATGCTGCGCACGGTGTACCGCGACCCCGAGCGGTACGTGCAGAATTACTGGAGCCGCTTCGGCGACATGTACTTCGCCGGCGACGGCGCGCGCCGCGACGGCGACGGCTACCTGTGGGTGATGGGCCGTATCGACGATGTGATGAACGTGTCAGGCCACCGCATCGGCACGATGGAGGTTGAGAGCGCGCTGGTCGGCCATCCGGCCGTGGCCGAGGCCGCCGTGGTTGGACGCCCCGATTCACTCAAGGGCGAGGCCATCGCCGCATTCGTGTCGCTCGGCAGCACCTTCCAGGCCAGCAAGGAACTCGAGGCCGAGCTCAAGGCGTGGGTGGGCAAGGAGATCGGCGCGTTCGCCAAGCCCGACGATCTGCGCTTCACGGATGCGCTGCCGAAAACGCGTAGCGGCAAGATCATGCGCCGACTGCTTCGTGACATTGCCGCCGGGCGGGAGAGCAGCGGCGACACCACCACACTCGAGGACTACGGCGTGATGGCCAAGCTGCGCGAGAGCGAAGAGTAGGGCGGCAAACCATGGCACTCGTTCTTTACAATACGCGCACCCGGCGCGAGGAGCCCTTTGTGCCCCTCGTCCCCGGCCGCATCTCCATGTACGTGTGCGGCATCACGGTTTACGATCGCTGTCACGTCGGCCACGCGCGTTCGCTCGTCTTCTTCGATGCGATGGTGCGCTACCTGCGCTGGCGCGGCTACGACGTGCACTTCGTGCGCAACATCACCGACATCGACGACAAGATCATCAATCGAGCGGGCGAGCGCGGCGAGGACTGGAAGGCGCTCGCCGATCGTTTCATTGGCGAGATGCACCGCGACGTGGCCGCGCTCGGCTGCGCGCAGCCCGACCTCGAGCCGCGCGCGACCGACCACATCGCCGAGATGCTCGATCTCATCAAGGCGCTCGAGAGCCGCGGCCTCGCGTACGATGCCGGCGGCGGCGACGTCTACTTCGCGGTCGACAAGTTCCGGCCCTACGGCGCGCTTTCAGGACGCAATCTCGACGACCTGCTGTCCGGCGCGCGCGTTGACATCGACGAGCGCAAGCACAGCCCGATGGATTTCGCGCTGTGGAAGTCGGCCAAGCCGGGCGAGCCCTTCTGGCCGAGCCCGTGGGGGCCCGGACGGCCCGGCTGGCACCTCGAGTGTTCGGCGATGAGCATGCGTTACCTCGGGCAGACCTTCGATATTCACGGCGGCGGCGAGGATCTCGTCTTTCCGCACCACGAAAATGAACTCGCGCAGTCGTGCGGCGCGTATGACACCGACTTCGTGCGCTACTGGACCCACCACGCGTTCGTGCGCATCGACCAGGAGAAAATGAGCAAGTCGCTCGGCAACGTCTTCGCCATCGAGGACGTGCTGCGCGAAGTGGAGGCCGAGGGCCTCAGGCTGCACCTGCTGTCGGTTCATTATCGCAGCCCGCTCGATTTCAGTCCCGCGGGAATTGCCGAGTCGACCAGGGCGCTGGTTCGCGCGTACGAGACGCTTGCGCGAATCGATGAGGCCGGACTGGTGGCCCCGGAGTACGACCACGCATCGCCCGAAGTCGCCGCGCTGGTCGAGGCGATGGACGCCGACCTCAACACCGCGCGTGCGATCGCGCTGCTGTTCGATTCGATGCGCGACGCCAATCGCGCGATGGACGCCGGGGACGCGATCGCGGCCGTGCGGGCCGCCGGCATCATGCGCGCGGTGGGCCGTGCGCTCGGCTTCTTCGCGAAGCGCCCGGCGGATTTCCTCGAGGGCTACAACGAGCGCGGGGCATCGAAGGCGGGGCTCAGCGCCGACGCCATC
Organism: Binatia bacterium; assembly: GCA_046261745.1. Taxonomy (GTDB): domain Bacteria; phylum Desulfobacterota; class Binatia; order UBA1149; family CAITLU01; genus DATNBU01. Next base: position 10,467 of record JBHEOD010000044.1, on the reverse strand, counting down.
GAGGGGCTGATCGCCGAGCGGGACGCAGCGCGCAAAGCCAAGGATTTCGCGCGAAGTGACGCGGTTCGCCAGGAACTCCTGGCCCAGGGGATCGTGCTCGAGGATGGACCCGGAGGAACGACGTGGCGGCGCTCGTGAGCGATCGTGGGGGTGCTCACTCGCGCCCGTTCGACTCGTGAGTTGGGCTCGACGCGCCGGAATGCTAGAAGATCACAACCCTCAATTGCCGGGATCGGCAGAGCAAGGAGGAAAGGGAACGCACATGTCCAGCAGGATTGTCATCTCAGTGGTTGCCGCGCTCGTCATCACGGGGGCTGCCGCTTGCACCAAGTCGGAAGAACCCAAGCCCGCCCCCGCCACACCAGCGGCGGCGCCCAAGCCCGCTCCCGCGCCGGCACCGCCGGCGGAAAAGCCTGCGATGGGCGGAGATGCGGCCAAGCCCGTGCCTCCTGCTGCGGCCAAACCGGCGGAGCCGGCGACGCCGAAGCCCGACGGCGATGCGGCCAAGCCGTCGGCTCCCAAGCCCGAGTCCGACGCCGACGAGACCTGAGCGAGGACTGTCCTCATGAGCTCCGAGAAGACCGGTCGGCGTCAGTTTCTGAAGCAGGCCGGTCTCTTCTCGGGGCTGCTCGGTGTCGGCTCCCTCCTCAAGTACCGAACCCAGCTTTTTCTCATTCCCTCTGCGCCCACCGAAGCCGATACGCCACGGCCGGAGTGGACCGGCGCCTCCGTCCAGTCCTACCGCCCGCTGGGCCGAACCGGCTGGAAGATGTCGGACATCTCGTTCGGCACAGCCCACGTTCGCGACCCTGAGGTCGTCCGCATCGCGCTCGATCGCGGCGTCAACTACTTCGATACCTCACCCGACTATTCCGACGCCGAATCCGAGCGTGTGGTCGGCCAGGGCATCCGCGGGCGCCGCGACAAGGTTTTCCTCGCATCCAAGTTCTGCACGCCGGGCGGTCACCTGGCGGCCGATTCCAAAGTGGAGGACATCGTGGCGGCGGTGGAGGCGAGCCTCGGCCGACTGGGCACCGATTACCTCGACCTTTGCCACATCCACGCCTGCAACGACCTCGAGCGGCTGATGGCGCCGACCTTCCACGAGGCCTTCGACCGCCTCAAAGAGCAGGGGAAGGTCCGGTTCATGGGGGTCTCCAGCCACACGCCGGAACTCGAGACCGTGATGAACCACGCCGTCGACAGCGGCCGGTTCCATGTGGTCATGGTCGCGTACAACTTCAGCAACTGGCCCGATCTGTCCAGTATCATTGGGAAAGCGCACGAGAAGGGCGTCGGGTTCGTGGCCATGAAGACGCTCAAGGGCGCCTACCACACCGTCCTCGCCGACTTCACGCCAGACGAGCGCAACAGCTTCACGCAGGCGGCCTTCAAGTGGGTGCAGTCGAACGAGCAGGTCTCGGGGCTGGTGGTGTCGATCTCGAAAGTCGCCCAGCTCGACGAGTACCTGTTCGCGTCCGGCAAGCCGGTGGCGCCCAAGGACCTGGCCGTGCTCCAGCGCTACGACGAACTCGTCACGCGCCAGTACTGCCGGCCCGGCTGCGGCGAGTGCCTCGACTCGTGTCCTGCCGGCCTGCCGGTCAACGACGTACTGCGCTACTCGATGTACTACGAGGGCTACGGCAGCGAGCGCGTCGCGATGGGCAAGTACGCGGGGCTCGGCGCCGGCCGCCAGGCTTCGGCCTGTGCGGACTGCGCAGCGCCCTGCCAGGCAGCCTGTCCATTCGAGATCCCGGTCAAGGAGCGCATGGTGCGTGCGCACCGGCTGCTCGGGCCGACGGCCTGACTGGCGCCCTCCGGCACGCGCCGTTAGCCTTCGCGCGTGCCTGCCATCCTTCACGCCGACATGGACGCGTTCTACGCGTCGGTCGAGCAGCGCGACGATGCTTCGCTGCGAGGGCGTCCGGTCATCGTCGGCTGGACCGGCAAGCGCGGTGTCGTTTGCGCGGCGTCGTACGAGGCCAGGACGTTTGGAGTTAGATCGGCGATGCCGATGATCCAGGCGCGTCGTCTTTGTCCGGACGCGGCGTTCGTCGCGCCGCGCATGCCCGAGTACGCGGCCATCGCCGCCGACGTGCGCGAGATCTTCTACCGTTACACGCCACTGGTGGAACCGCTGTCGCTGGACGAGGCGTATCTCGACGTGACCGGATCGCTGCGCCTGTTCGGAGGCGTGCACGCGATCAGCGAGCGGCTTCGCGCGGACATTCGCAAGGAGCTGAATCTCGCGGTGTCGGTCGGCGGCGGTCCCGGCAAGCTCATTGCGAAGATTGCCTCGGCGCGCGCGAAACCGGACGGCGTGCTGCTCATTGAGGATGGCGGCGCGAACGACTTCCTGCGGCCGCTTCGCGTCTCGGAAATCTGGGGCGTGGGCCCCGCCACCGAAAAGCGGCTGCATGCGCTCGGCATCGCCACCATCGGCCAGCTTGCGGATTTCGACAGCACGCGGCTTGCCCGCGACCTCGGCTCGTGGGGGCCGACGCTGCAGGCCCTCGCGCGCGGCGACGACCTGCGCACGGTGGAGGCCGACCGGGGCCGGCTTTCGTGCGGAGAGGAGAACACGTTTCCGGAGGACGTGGCCGACGACGAACTGCTCGAAGCGATGATCCTTGCGCACAGCGAGACTGTGGCACGACGGCTGCGCCGCGAAGGACGCCGAGGCCGCACGATTTCTCTCAAGTGGCGGCCCGGCGGGCCGGGCGCGGACTGGAAGCTGCTGGTGCGTTCGAAAACCCTCGAGGTTGCGACCGACGACGGCCCGGCCATCGCCGCGATCGCGACGTCGCTGTGGCGGGCGGAGAAAGTCCGTTCGCCGATTCGCCTGATTGGCGTGCAGGTGACCGGTCTCGACGGCACGAGGCCGGCGCAACTCGGCCTCTTTCGTTCGGAGGAGGACGACAGGCGCGACAAACTCAACCGGGCTCTCGACGATCTGCTGTCGCGCTTCGGGCCGGGGGCGGTGAAGCGGGGTGGGGTGCCGGGGGAATGATCGCAGCCGTTGCGCCGAGTGGTACTGGACGCTCCAAGTATTGCTTCGTCTGCCTTCCCTTCGTAGGTTCCGCCCGCGTGCGGCCGTAGCTCAGCTGGATAGAGCACCGGGCTTCGAACCCGTAGGTCGCTGGTTCGAATCCAGCCGGCCGCACTTTCAACACCCTCTCGGGTCTCTCACCGATCGCCTGAACTCCCTGTTCCCCCCGCATCCGTTGGCGTCCCGTGAAACGCGAGAAGCCCTGCCGACGTCGCGTCCCTTTTTCGTTGTCCGCGGTCGAGTAGCGTCCCAGCCAGCGCCTTCGCAAGTTCTGTCTCGTCGTTCTTTTGATCGCTGTCATCCCTGATGTGTGACGTACCACATCTCGTGAGGCATCGACGTCGCTGGAGTGCAAATTTTGCTTCGGCAACGAGGCCGAGACTGTTTGACGCCTCCCGTCTGGACCAGTAGTAACCTTCGGGGCCCCGAACCTGGTGGGGAGGCGATCGCCATGCACGTCGAGAAGGAGGGACGTGTGGAGGAACCAAACAGGGCTCTCATCCTCGTGGTGGAGCACGACCCGCACATCAAGAAGCTGGAGCGGTTCTTCCTCGAGAAGGCGGGCTTCCGCGTGGAATTCGTAGACGACGGTGCGCAGGGGCTCGCGCGCGCGTGCGAACTCCTTCCAAGGATTGTGATCACCGAGATCATGTTGCCGAGCGTCGATGGCCTCAAGGTCTGCCGCGCTCTCAAGTCCGATCCGGCGACGGCGCACATCCCGATCCTCGTGTTCAGCATTCTCTCCGCCGAGGACCGCGCGCGCGAGGCGGGCGCCAACGCGTTTCTTCGAAAGCCGCTGGATGACGAGCGGCTCGTTGACACCGTCACCAGGCTGCTCGCGGACGCGGCAGAGGGGGGACGTCCATGAGCCGCCTCCATTCCGGCAACGCTGAGCTTGACGTCATTCTCGGGGGAGGATTCCCGGGGCGCGCAATTCACATCGTGATGGGCGATCCGGGCACAGGGAAGACGATTCTGGCGGAGCAACTCTGCTTCGCGAATGCTTCTCCGGGGCGTCCCATTCTCTACCTCGCGACGTTCTCGGAGCCGCTGCAGAAGCTGATCGACCACCTGCAGCGGTTCAGCTTCGCGCAGCCGGAGGCGATCGGCACGGAGGTCGTCTACGAGTACGTCGGGGAGGACCTGCTCACGGCGCCCGAGCGGCTTCCGGAGCGCATTCAGCACCTCCTTACGCTGCATCGGCCGAAGATCATCGTCATCGATTCGTTCAAGGCGCTCGCGGACCTCATGCCCGATCGCTCCGCGTGGCGACGCACGCTCGACGCAGTCGCCGGGCTCCTCTCCGCGTATGACTGCACAAGCTTCTGGGTCGGCGAATACACGGCGGGCATGCTGACGGACCTGCCGGAGTTCGCCGTCGCCGACGGCATCGTGGACCTCACCCGTGTGGAGCGTGGTTCCCGCTACGAACGCTTCCTTCGCGTGCTCAAGCTGCGCGGGAGCGGCTTCCTCCCCGGCCAGCACCCGTTCAGACTGACCGCGGACGGCATACAGGCATTCCGCCGCTTCGTCGCGCCCACGCCGGCACCCAGCTATCGACCGGTGCAAGCGCGTCTGAACAGCGGAATCACGGGGCTCGACACGTTGATCGGGACAGGGTGGCTGCGCGGGAGCGCGACTCTTGTCGCGGGTCCCAGCGGCGCGGGGAAGACCTGCCTCGGGATGCACTTCCTCAAAGCCGGCGTCGAGGAGGGGGAGGCGGGTCTGCTCGTGAGCTTCCAGGAGAACCCCACACAACTCGTCCGGATGATGACGAGTTTCGGCTGGTCTCCTGAGGACACGTT
>JBHEOD010000044.1:0-5603 GCA_046261745.1 Binatia bacterium | reverse complement strand
CCAGATCGATCTCGTGGCGCACGAGATCGCCCGCCGAATCGAGAACAACGCAGTCAAGCGAGTCGTCATCGATGCCGCGACGGACGTGCAGGAGGGGGCGGCCGACAGGGACCGCTACCGCGAGTTCCTCTACTCGCTGACCCAGATGTTCGCGCAGCGCAACGTGACGAGCATGTTGATCGCGGAGGCCACGGAGAGTCAGTCCTGGAACTACGGGATCAGCGCTTCCGAGGTCGCTCGCATGAGCGACAACATCATTCAGTTGGAGTTACGGCTCACAGCCGGGCTCGACAGAATGATCCGCGTGGTCAAGAGTCGCGGCAGCGCCCACGACGGCCGCCGCCTGCCGCTGCATATCACCGCGCGCGGGATAACCGTCGGATGATCATCGACGAGCAATGTCGCTATCGCGAAGTTGTCGCGATCAATCGGGCGATCGCCTCCGCAGAGGCGTACGGGGACATCCTGCGCCTGGTGGTGGAGCGGACCGCCGCGTTCACCGACGCGACGGCGTGCATGTTGCTCCTTCGCCAATCGGACGGGCTCGCACGGATCGTCCGATCGTACGGGATCGATCCCGAGAACGCGGCGCGTGTGGCCGTTCCGCTGACCGAACTCGTGGTCCAGGAGCTCTGCGTGAAGGTCGGCTTCCCATCGGCCGACCTGTTCGTCGGCGTGCCCGTGATCGGCAAGGAGGGCCTGCTGGGCATTCTCGCGGTCTACGGCGAGGGGGCAGTGGAGAGTACGCGTCATGACGAGCTCCTGTCGGCGCTCGCCGATCAGGCGGCCATCGCGCTCGACAACGCCGAGCGCGTCCGACGTCTCGTGGCTTCCGAGAAGAAGCTTGCGGCGGTCATCTCCGTCGCGGCGGATGCGATCATCTTCGTCGACGAGTCGCAGACGATCAGGATGTTCAACGACGGTGCAGAGAAGATCTTCGGCTGGTCTCGCGACGAAATCCTGGGAAGCCCGCTCGGTCGCCTGCTTCCCGAGCGTTTCCGGACGATCCATGGGCAGCACGTCCAGAACTTCGGAACCGGACGCGACGCGGCACGGAAGATGGCCGAGGACCGCCCTTCGATCGTGGGTCTCCGCAAGAACGGCGAGGAGTTCCCCGCAGACGCGGCGATCTCGCGCGTTCTCGACGGCGCCGCGTGGCTCTACGCCGTGGTCCTTCGTGACATCACCGAACAGAAACGGGTGGAGCACGAGCAACGTTTCCTCGCCGACGTCGGGCCGATCCTCGCGACATCACTCGACTACGACGAGACGGTGAGGAGCATTGCGGAGCTCGCCGTGCGGGAACTCGCCGACCTGTGCATCGTCGATGAGATGAGAGAAGACGGGGAGATTCACCGGCGGCGGGTCGTGTGCCGGGACGCGTCGAGGGTGGGGGTCTGCGAGCTGCTCATGGGGGTTTCCCTTGATCGTCGGCGGCCCCACCTGATGACGAGCGCACTCGAGAGGCGCTGTACGGTGCTTCTGCAGAACCCCTCGTCGGACGAGATCGCGTCACTCGCGCAGAACGACGATCACCTTCGTGCGCTTCGTGCCGCCGATATCCGATCGATGGTGACGGCGCCTCTGATCGTCCACGGGACGGTGCTCGGGGCGATCGCATTCATCTCATCGACGCATGAATACGCTGCCTGCGATGTGCGCCTTGCCGAGGAACTCGCGCAGCGGGCGGCGTTGGCGATCGAGAGCGCCCGCCTGTACGGCTTGGCGGCACGCGCCGTACGGTCTCGCGACGACGTTCTCGGGGTTGTCGCGCACGACCTGCGGAGCCCCCTTTTCGGCATTCTCGTGCAGGTTGCTCTGCTGCGGTTGCGCGGCGCGGAGTCGGGCCCGCTGCAAACGCATGTCGACTCGATCGAGTGTTCCGCGACGCGAATGAAGCGGATGGTCGAAGATCTCCTCGATGTGGCGCGCATGGAGGCGGGCCAGCTGTCCGTGGAGCTGGCCCGCGTACCCGCGGGCCAGCTCGTTGCGGATTCTCTCGCGGCGCACCAGTCGCTCGCGGCGTCCTTCTCGATCGAACTACGGCTCGAAGTGGACGCCGAGCTCGGCGACGTGTGGGGAGATCGGGACCGACTTCTGCAGGTGTTCGAGAACCTGATCGGCAACGCGCTCAAGTTCACGGAGTCGGGCGGGCGGATCACGGTGAGCGCGGCACCGCGTGAGGACTGCGTGCAGTTCTCGGTCAGCGACACCGGCAGCGGCATCTCGAGCGAGAACATTCCGCGCCTCTTCGATCCGTTCTGGCAGGCGCAGAAGACGGGTCGGCGCGGCGCCGGTCTCGGGCTGTCGATCGTGCAAGGCGTGATCGACGCGCATCATGGGCGCCTCTGGGTCGAGAGCACACTCGGTGTCGGGAGCACGTTCTACTTCTGCATTCCGGCGAAGCCGCCCGTCGAGGCCATCGTTCAAGATAGTGCAACGAGCGAGAAGCGTATCGGAGGGGCGCTGCCACGCACCGGCGCTTCTGTCTGACGCGCCGCCCGTAACATCCGCCTTCTCTTGGCTGACCCCGTCCGGGTAGGCTCCAGCGTTGCCGCCCGTCGCGGGAGCGGGTTCAATGATGGCCGTAGCTCGAGGGCCACGATGGGCAACGCGCAGGGCGGCACGATCCGGGTTGGTATCGGCGGATGGACGTACGCGCCGTGGCGCAGCACCTTCTATCCCGAAGGACATCCGCACAAGCGCGAACTCGAGTACGCAAGCCGGCGCCTCACATCGATCGAAATCAACGGCACCTATTACCGCACGCAAACTGCCGACACCTTCGCGAAGTGGTACGAGGAGACTCCGGACGATTTCGTGTTTGCGGTGAAAGCGCCGCGTTTCGCGACCAACAGGAAGGTGCTCGCCGATGCCGGAGAATCGATCGCGCGTTTCGTCGCGAGCGGTCTACTGGAGCTGAAGCACAAGCTGGGGCCCATCAACTGGCAGTTCATGCCGACCAAGAAGCTCGACCCGGTCGATTTCGAAGCGTTCCTCTCGCTGCTGCCGGGTACCGCAGGCGGCCTTGCTCTGCGGCACGCTGTCGAAGTACGTCATGAGAGCTTTCGGACTTCCGACTTCGTCGCGATGGCCACGCGCCGCGGTGTCGCGGTCGTGATTGCCGCCGACTCGGGACACCCGCTCCTTGCCGACGTCACCGCCCCGTTCGTCTACGTCCGTCTCATGGGCACGCGAGAGGGCGAAGCGCTGGGCTACCCCGCGGCCGATCTCAAGCTGTGGGCGAAGCGCGCGCGTGTTTGGGCGGCGGGGGGGAGGCCCGAGGGGCTGCTGCCGGTTTCGAGGAGTCCGGCCGCCGCCGACAAGCGCGACGTCTATCTCTATGTCATCAGCGGCAGCAAGGTCTCCAACCCAGATGCGGCGATCTCGCTACAGCAGCGCGTCAACGCACGTCGTCAACGTGAGAGGCCGACTCAGCCGCGAGAATGAGATTCTTCCTGTTCCCTCGAGCGCAGGTTTCCGGTAGACCCGGTCGATGGCGACCGTGGCTCCCTCGGCCGTAACGGCGCCAATTCCCCCGGAGGTACCGTTTCTGTGATGTTTCCAAGGACTTCGACCCAGTCCCGACAGGTTCGCCGCTCCGCCCTCCTTCTTCCTGCCATCCTGGCCGCGCTTGCGCCGTCGCCGTCGATGGCTGCCGAGGCCACGCCCGGCACCGTCATCGAGCTGGCCAATGTCCAGCAGTACGAAGACCTGCTCGGCCCGGCCATCAAGTGGATCGTCGAGCGCGGGGCCGAGATCAAGGTTGGACCCTACAAGAAGGTCGCCTTCCCGCCGAGATTCGCCGAGGCCACCGAGAAGTACTCCGGACAGGTCGAACTGGCGCCTGACGCGACGCACCTGAAGAACCATGTCGCCGGTCTGCCGTTCACCAAGATCGATCCGGCGGAGAAGCACGCCGGCGCCAAGCACATGTTCAACTTCAACGCGGCGATCGCGGTCGACGACCTCGATCTGCGCAACTTCGACTGCGACACCGGATCGCTCGGCAAGAACGGCGAGGCCGTGCGCGTCGAGCGCCACTTCCTCATTGACCACATCCGCCGCCTGTACTTCCAGGAGCGCACGACCGTCGATCCGAAGCCGGTGATGCCGACCAAGGACGGCTCGCGCTACAAGGAAGCTCTCTATCCGCTGATCGAACCGTTCGACCTCAAGGGCACCGGCTTCACGCTCAACCGCTACGCCGACCACACGCGCCAGGACGACACGTGGCTCTACTTGCCGCAGCTTCGCCGTGTGCGTCGCCTGTCGTCGGCGCAACGCTCGGACGCGCTGTTCGGCCAGGACACCGACCAGGACAGCTACGCGGGTTACGCCGGCAATCCCGGCTGGTTCGAATGGAGCTACCTCGGGGAAAAGACGATCCTCGGATCCTTCCACGCCGACAAGATCCCCGTCACGTGGCAGGAACCGTCCGGCGACTTCATGCACGCCAGTGCGTGGGAACCCCGCAAGGTCTGGATCGTGGAAGGCAAGGCGAAGTTCCCGCAGTACGCGTACTCCAAGCGCGTGATCTACCTGGACCAGGACAGCTACCGCATTCCCTACACCGACATCTACGACCAAGCGGGTGAGCTCTGGAAGGTGTGGGTAAACAACTTCATGTACGCGACGCATCCGTTCCCGGGCGCCAAGTACGGTTTCGACTACGAGGTCAGCTACAACCCGTCAATCACGATGGTGGACATCCAGCTCGAGCACGGCACGTACTGTTCGCTGCCGAGCTCGCGCTTCCCGGGCGAACAGGGCTGGTACGTCTACCTTGGAGACGAAGAGGGAACGACGGAGGAGTTCTTCGACCTGAGCGCGATCATCGCGGCCGGTCGCGGCTGAACTCCGGGATGTGCCGCCGGCGACGGGCGGCGGGTCGGATCGACCTGCGCGCGCTGCATCGCGGCTACCACGGGCGGGAGCATCGCCGCTGCCACGGGCGGGAAGCTCGCGGCTGGCTTCGGGCTGCAGCCCCGGGAACGATGCGCGCGTGAACGATGCGCTCGGCCACTACGACCTCCCCGGCCTCGAGCGGGACCTCGATTCGTGGGGATACAAGACCAGTCACGCTTCGAGGCTGCTGCGCGCGTACTACGCCGCCGATGGCGAACTCGCCGCAGGCGATCTCGAACTCCCCCGCGGCCTGCGCGAACGGCTGACCGCCGCGGCCGTCTTGCCGGCGTCCTCGGCCGCCGCGCGCCAGGTTTCCGAAGACGGCACCACCAAGCTTCTGATGCGCCTCGCCGACGGTCGCACGGTCGAGTCGGTGATGATGCCGGCTCCAGGCGGCCACCGCGTGGCGGGCTGCATCTCGTCGCAGGTCGGTTGCGCGATGGCCTGCGATTTCTGTGCAACCGCCAAGTCCGGCTTCGATCGGAACCTGACTGCTGCCGAGATGGTTGCGCAGTTTCTCGCGCTCAGGCGCGAAGCGCGTGCAGCCGGCCGTCGCCTCCAGACCATCGTGTTCATGGGAATGGGCGAGCCGCTTTTCAACATCGACGAAGTGCTCGAGGCGGTGAGGCGCATTGCGGACAATCGCTACGGCGGGCTCGGCTGGCGGCAGGTCACCGTGTCCACGGTGGGCATTG
>JBHEOD010000043.1:6448-25167 GCA_046261745.1 Binatia bacterium | reverse complement strand
GGCTTCGGCTCCCGTGGCAGCGCCGGCGACTCCTGCTCCGGCAACTGCCCCGCCGCCGGCCGCACCAACCTCGGCAGCGCCCGCGCCTGCAGCGCCGGCCTCGGCGCCCACGGTTGCGCCGCCTCCGGCTGTGCCCGCTCCGACGCCCGTCGCAACGCCGCCGGCAACGACACCGACCACGCCGCCGACTTCGCCCGCGCCCGCTGCTGCCGGGCCTGCAGCAGCACCGCCATCGCCCGCTCCGGCCGCCGCGCCGCCGCCTGCGCCCACCGCTCCCGTCAGCGGCGAAGCCGCAAAATGAGCCCCACCACGATGAAGATGATGCGGATCGTGTCGATCCACGGCCGATAGTAGCTCACGCGCAACTCGGCCGGCGGGTAGTAGACCTTCACCGTCCGGCACACCACCGGTACGCCCGTGCGCAGCGCGCGGATCAGTACTTCGGTCTCCCAGCCGTAGTGTCGAGCGTGACCGCCGAGCGCGCTGGTCGCCGCCACCGGGTAAATCCGAAAGCCGGATTGCGTGTCCTCGAACGCGCGTCCGCTCGCGATCTCCACCCAGCGGTTCGCGAAGCGATTGCCGAAAAGCTTCATCGGCGAGATGTCGTGGCCATCCCGGCTGCGCTCGCCGAGCACGATGGCGGTGGGGTTCATGCGCGAGGCCTCGAGCAGGATGGGCATCTCTGCGGCCAGGTGCTGGCCGTCGCCGTCGACGGCGAACACGTGCGTGAAGCCGCGCTCGGCGGCCCAGGCCATGCCCGACTGAAGCGCGCAGCCCTTGCCGCGACGCTCGCGGTGGCGCAGTACTTCGGCACCGGCGGCGAGTGCGAGTGCGTGCGTGTCGTCGCTCGAGCCGTCGTCGATGACGAGCACGTCGCGGACGTGCTCGCGCGCGCCCGCGACCACCTCCGAGATCGTGGCCGCGCAGTCGAGAGCCGGCACGAGCACGAGAAAGCGCTCCCCGTCGAGCGCGTCTCCGAGCGGTGCCGTGCTTGGACCGAGTCCGGCAGCGTGGTAGTCAGCGCGAAGCATGCGTGTGGGTGGTGTGGAACCGACTCCCGAGGCTCTTCCCGAAGAGCTGCGGGTGGACGGACTTTGGTGGCGCAAGTTTGCGACGCTCGGTTCTGTCTACGGGCCGGAATGGTGGAAGCGCTATTCGCCGCCCGTCATCGCCGCGATCATCTTCGGAATCATCGGCCCCAACCGCCGCGGAGCCATGGCCAACATGGGCCACATTCTCGGCACCCGCGAAGCCAGCGTGACCGCTCCGGCGGCGCTGAGGATGTTCGTCGAGTTCGCGCACTGCATGACCGAGACGATGGAGTTTTTTGGTCCCCGGCCCCACCCGATCAGGGTGGACGTGCCCGAGCCCGACCTGCTGGCCACCACGCTCGAGAAAGGCCGCGGGGCGGTGGTGGTGACCGGTCATCTCGGCAACTGGGACGTCGCTGCGGCCGATCTGCGCAAGTACGGACGCCACGTCATCGTGGTGATGGCCCACGAGTCCAACCCGAGCACTCACGAGTACGTGCGCAGGATGCGCGAAGCTCACGACATTCGCGTCGTGTACTCCGATGATTCGGTGTTCTCGTCCCTGCATCTGGTGCGCGCGCTGCGCGCGAACCATATCGTCGCCATGCAACTCGATCGAACGAATCCGCACGGCCGTTTGATCGAGGTTCCATTCTTCGGCGCGCCGGCTCGCTTCTCGGCCGGCCCGTTCCATCTTGCGCGCGTGGCGGGTGCCCCGATTCTTCCATCTTTCGCGCCGCGTATCGGCGTCCGGCATTACGAGATTCGCTTCGGCGGGGCGCACGAAGTCCAGGATCGATCGCGGCGCGGCCGCATCGAGGCCGTCGCGGCGCGCGTGGTCGCCGACTTCGAGGCCATCGTGCGCGAGTACCCTTGTCAGTGGTTCCAGTTCGCCGACTTCTGGGCGGCGCCGGCCGCGGACTCGTTCACGAGAGGGCCGTCGCAATCCGTGCCCGAGTCTGAACCGCAAGCGCGTCCCGCTGCTCGTAGCTGAGTCCGCTGGTTGCCACCGGCTCGAGGATCACCAGCTCCATTTCGCCGGGAAGAATCGTCAGGTAGGCGCCGGCCGGCATGATCGCATCGCTGCTGCGGCACGCGATCGGCACGATCGGGAGTCCGAGCTCGATGGCTGTCACGAAGGCGCCTTTCTTGAACGGGCCGAGCACGCCGCCGCGACTGCGCGTTCCCTCGGGAAAGAACACGAGGCTGTGGCCGTCGTTGCGCAGTCGTTTGAGGCGCTCGATGGCCTTTTCCGGGTGGTCCCGGTCAACGGGGATCATGCCCATCGTGCGCATGACCAATCCCAGCACCGGTTCGCGGAAGAGTTCCTTTTTGGCGGTGAACCGGTTGATGCCCGGAAGGAAGCCCAGGATCGCGGCGACGTCGAAGTGACTGCGATGATTGGACACGAACACGCAAGGCCGGCCGTCGAGGTGTTCGAGGCCGCGTACTTTTACGCGGACGCCGGTTGCTCGCGCGAGTAGTCGTGCCTGCGACCTCGCGAAGCGCCAGGTGAGCGCCTCGTTGCGGATCACGGTGTGCAGAAGCACAGCGATGGAGCCGCTCGTGAAGAGCATGGCGCGGAAGATGAAGCGGTTGGCGAAGATGCGGGCCCGCGACACCGCACGCACCGAAGACTCGGTGGCCGCGGCTTCTTCCGAGACGGCGGGCATGGTGCTTTCTGCGAGCGTTGCAGAGCGGAGTCAACCGCCGATGCTCGCCCTACCATTGACACCATGGCCGTCGGCCCCGATACTGCGCGCGCTGTGCGACTGCTCCTCATTTCTCCCACGCACTACGATCGTGCGGGCGGTCTTCACAAGACCACCCGCTACTGGACGAGCGGAACGACGCTTCCCTACCTCAAGGCGCTGACCCCGCCGGGATGGGAGGTGGAGATGGTCGACGAGCTTTTCGCCGACGTGCCGTCGCCCGAGAAGCCTTTCGACGTGGTCGGCATCACCGCGATGGGACCGCAGATCAAGCGCGCGTACGATCTTGCCGACCGCTTCCGCGCGGCCGGTTCCAAGGTGGTGCTGGGCGGAACGTGGGTGACGCTGACGCCGGAGAAATCGCTCGAGCACGCCGACGCGGTCGTGGCCGGCGAAGCCGAACTGGTCTGGGAGTCGGTGCTCGCGGATCTCGCCGCCGGTCGCAGCCGCGGCGTTTACCGGAACGAGGGATGGTTCGACCTCGCGAAGATGCCCGTCATCGACCATCGCGAGTTGCCGCTTCTCAAGTGGGACGCATTCCGAACGAGCTGGCTCTACCGCATGTACTTCCACTGGCCGATCACATTCTCGCGCGGCTGCCCGCATCCGTGCGAGTACTGCGCGGTGCAAACCTACTACAAGCGCAGCTTTCGCACGCGGCCGGTCGAGCAGGTGATCGACGAGATGAAGCGCCTCAAGGCGCTCGGCGCCGATCGTTTGCTGTTCCTCGACGACAATCCGATCGCGCATCCGGAGAAGGCCAAGGAACTGTTCCGCGCGATGATCCCGCTCAAGATGAAGTGGGCCAGCCAGTCCACCATCAACATCGCTCGCGACGACGAACTTCTCGACCTTGCCGCGCGAAGCGGCTGCGTGAGCCTGTCGATCGGGCTCGAGAGCATCGACGAGGCCAGCCTCGCAAGCGTGTCGAAGGGCTTCAACAAACCGGCCCGTTTCGTCGGCGACCTCGCGAAGATTCGCCGCGCCGGCATCCAGGTGATCGCGCTGCTGATGATCGGCCTTGACGGCGACACGCCCGCCACCTTCCAGCGCTCGCTCGACTTCCTCGTCGACAACCGCATCTCCTTCCTCAAGCTGTTCACGCCGTGCCCGTATCCCGGCACCAAGTACCACGACGACATGCTGGCCGCCGGACGCATCCTCGAATCCGACTGGGGCAAGTACGATTACGGCAGCGCGATCGTGCAGCCGACCAACATGACCTCCGAAGAAATGCTCGACGGCTTCCAGCAGGTGTATCGCGGCTTCTACTCGGTGCCGTCGATCCTGCGCCGCATGGTCCCACCGCAGGGGCGCCGTTCGCTCGAGACGGCCGCGTACCTGGTGGCCAACCTGAAGGTGAATCGCTACCTGACCACGCACCCGGATGCCTGGGGCACGATCTCGTAGATCCTCACTCCGACCGGTCGACTCCCAGTTCGTGAAGAATCGCGACGCGCAGCTCCTGCACTTCGGGGCTGGTGAGCTTGCGGGGATGCGCGATCTTCACGTCGAAGCTCGCCTGGATCGTGGTGGGGCGCGGCGACAGCACGAGCACGCGGTCGGCCATGTGGATGGCTTCTTCCACGTCGTGGGTGATGAGGAGCACGGTGTGCCGCTCCTCCGACAGGATTCGCAGCGTCTCGTTGCGCATGCGCAGGTTCATCATCGCGTCGAGCGCGGAGAACGGCTCGTCCATGTAGAGGATCTCAGGTTTGACGACGAGCGCGCGGGCCAACTCGACGCGCTTGAGCATTCCGCCCGAAAGCTCGTGCGGGTAGCTGTTCTCGAAGCCCTTGAGTCCGACGATGGCGGCGTAGTGGTCGGCCAGGCCGGCCTTGTCCATGCCGGCGTGGCCGTTGAGGCCGAACATCAGGTTCTGCTGCACGGTCAGCCACGGGAAGACGGAGCCGTGCTGGGAGATCAGGATGCCGTTGGGATTGGGCTTGTTGCGCTCCACTGCGTCGATCAGCACGGCGCCCTGGTCGGGCTGCACGAAGCCGGCGACGATGCTCATCAACGTGGTCTTGCCGCAGCCCGACGGCCCCACGATTGCCACCAGCTCGCCGTCGCCGACGGTGAAGCTCACTCCCTGGACCACGTCGAGGGCTCCCGCCTTGGTGACGAAGCCCTTGCGGATGTTCCTTACCTCAATTTTGTTGCGCATAGCGCCACTTGACCCACTTCAGCTCCTCGAGCATGCGCATGACGCCGTCGAGCAACAGTCCGATCAGCCCGATGATGATCATGCCCGCAATGACGAGGTCGTACCGGTTGCCGGCGTTGCGCGAGTCGATGATCAGGTAGCCGAGTCCTGAGCGCAGCGCGATCATCTCGGCCGCGACGACGACCAGCCATGCCACGCCGAGGCCGATGCGCATGCCGACGATGATCTGCGGCAGCACAGCGGGAATCACCACTTGCGTGAACAGCGTGTAGCGCGACACGCCGAAGTTCTCCGCAGCCTGCAGGTAGCGCCGTTCGATCGTGTGCACGCCGGCCGTGGTTTGAACGACCATCGGGAACACCGACGAGATGAAGATCAGGAAGATCGGAGACGCGTTGCCGACGCCGAACCACAGGATCGCGATGGGGATCCACGCGATCGGCGAGATCGGTCGCAGGATCTGGAAGAGCGGGTTGAGGGTATGGAACGCACCTTTGACCCAGCCCATCCACAACCCGAGCGGCAGCGCGATCGCCACGGCGAGGCCGAAGCCGGCCGCCACGCGCATCAGTGACGCGCCGATGTGCTCGAAGAGCGTGCCATCGCCGACGAGCTCGACGGTTCCGGTCACCACCTGCCACGGCGTCGGGAAGATCACGCTCGCGGTGGCAACGACGGCTGCCCACCACAGCGCGATCAGTGCCGAAATCACGACGAAGGAAGGTAAGATCTGCTCGGACCTGCTCATGCCGTAACGCTGTCCCCCGCCGGGCGGCCGTCTACTTCAGGATTTCGCGTACCCGCCAGAGGAGGCGCGCCAACGGCGTTTCCGGAAACGGATCGACGACGATGGACATCTGTCCGCTTGGATGGGCCGTGCATTCGAACTGATAGCTCGAAGCGACCGCGAAGGGGAGCCGGAAGCTCTGCCCCGGCATCAGCAGAGTGGGACCGAAGATCTGCGGGACGTCGTCGAGGTTGCGCAGCAGCAGAACATCGCGAATGCCGAGCGTGAGCCGAAGCTGCTCGGGAAGGATGGAAACCTTGTCGCCCGACATGCGGCGGGCCCAGGTGCCCTTCGGGATCTCGAACAGCTCCTCGTCCGACGGCGACGCCGGAATGGGCGCCAGCGAGGCCCACGCGATGACCGCGAGGCCAGCGACGCCGAGCAGCCACGCCGCCGGGCGGACGAGTCTCACGGCCTGGCTTCGCCGGCGGGGGCGGCTCGGTCGGCCGGGGTGGAAAGCAGGATCCGGACGTCGTGCACGTAGGCGTCGGGCGCCATTCCGTACGGCATCAGCGCGCGCAAGTAACCGTTTCGTTCGACGAGGTAGGTGTACGAGGAATGGTTGAACACGTAGCTTTCCCCGCTGTTCTCGCGATTGGCAAAGATTCCGTACTCCTTGCGCACGGCGGCCAACTGTTCGTCGGTGCCTGTTGCGCCGACGAACGTAGCGTCGAAGTGCGCGAGATACTCGCGCATGCGTTCCACCGTGTCGCGCTCGGGATCGACGGTGATGTAGACGACCTGGAAATTTT
This sequence comes from Binatia bacterium, assembly GCA_046261745.1. GTDB lineage: Bacteria > Desulfobacterota > Binatia > UBA1149 > CAITLU01 > DATNBU01. The sequence continues at coordinate 18,718 of JBHEOD010000043.1, read as the reverse complement.
CGGCGTCGCTGCCGAGTTGCTTGCGTGCCTTGGCGAGCGTGGAAAGCGTGGTGGGACAGACCTGGGGACAGGACGTGAACCCGAAGACGACGACGACGACCTTGCCGCGGTAGCGAGCCAGCGTCAGCTCGGTGCCGTCGCTTCCGCGCAACTTGAAGTCGGGGGCGAGGCGGGCGGGACTGAAGATGCCGGCTTTCAAGGGGGCTGACGAATCGGCTGCCGTCTCGGCGCCTGCCGGCCCCACCGGGAAAGAAGTCGCGCAGGCAGCGGTGAGCAGCAGGGCTGCGAGGCGGATGCGCATCGTCATCTCAGATCGAGATCGTTGCCGGCTGCGCAGCGCGCGCGAAGCTCTCGTCCATGTAGCTCTCGTAGGCAACCGGGTGCTTGAGTGTGCCGGCCTCGATGGAGAGCTGCATCAGTTCCTCGAACTCCGTGCGAATCATGCGAAGGTCGCCGTACGTTACCCGGTCGGTGGGGTTTTCCATCACGTACTTGATGATGGCCGGATCCTGGTTGAAGAAGTTGCGGCCGGCGGCGAGCTCGGCCGCCTTGTCACGATTGGCCTGCTGCATGTCGAGCCAGGCACCGGCGCCCAGCACGTGATTGACGAGGTCCTGCACCAGCGGCCGGTTCGTCGCGATGAGTTCTTCGCGCACCGTCAGCACGCAGCAGATGTAGCTCGGCCATTCGTCGCGCGTCATCCGCAGCGGCCGCGCGTAGCCGGCCTTCTGGGCGGCAGCGCCGAAGGGCTCGCCGGTGCAGTACGCGTCGACAGCGTCCGCATAGAGCGCCGCGGGCATGTCGGGAGGCGCCATCTCGAGGATCTGGACCTGGTCGGCCGTCATGCCTTCCTGCGCGAGCATCTTGCGAAGGAACAGGAAGTCGACGGCGAAGCGGCTTGGGATCGCGATGCGCTTGCCCGCGAGCTGGCGGAACGTCTGGTACGGCGAATCGGTGCGCACCATGATCACCGCGCCGGAGCGGTGGCCGAGGGACACGATCTTCACCGGGATCTTTTTGTCGGCAAGGTCCATGACCAGCGGAGCGAGCATGTAGCCGGCCTGGATCCGGCCGGCCATCAGCGACTCCTTGATCTCCGGCCAGCCGCTGTACTTGCTGTACTCGTACTCGAAACGCGCTGCGCCGGCGGCCAGCGAACGATTGGCAGCGGCCCGGGCCGTGCACGCAACCGGCAGCGTCAGGTTGCAGGTGACCGGCAGGCCGCCCACCTGGACGGGCCTGTCCCCCGCCGTGCGCGAACATGAAAGCGCGTTCCACGGCAGCGTGGCCGCGACTGCCAGCTTGAGTACCTGGCGTCGGCTGAGCACGGGATCGAAGGAGGGCATCGGCGCAACCTGCCCCCGCGCGCCCGGCCGCGCAAACGAAGAAAAGCGCGCCGCCCGAGTTCTCGCGACGGCAAAAAAGCGGGTCAGACCCCATTACTGTGGAGCGCCGCCGGAGCGGGCTACGACGCATGCGATCGATCGAAAAATCCGGGTCAGACCCCATTCCCTTGGGTACGGCGGCGCAGCACCATCACACCGGCGACGAACGTTGCGATCAGCGCGAGGCCGACCACGTTGAGTGCGAGCGACGGTGGAAAGACGAGCACATACCCGGCGTCCTTCACCAGTGCGGCGAAGCTGGACACGCAAAACGGCATCATGAACAGCCGGAAGACCTGCCAGCGGTCGAGGTCGGTAGTGCCGGTGCTCGAGGAGCTGGTGCTGATCCAAAGCGCGATGCCGATGATCGCGCTGAGGCCAAGCGACGTGAGCCAGAGGCGCGGGCTCGCATCGAAGTGGGCGGCCACGGTCACGACGTACCAGATCAGGTAGCTCCACAGCACGATGCGCCCGGCGCTGAGCCCGGCGAAATAGGCCGCCATACCTGTCATGCGGGGTGATTCCGCGTGGAGCGTGCGCGCTGCCACGCGAGGGTGCGACGTCCGAGGGCAGTCTGCTCTGGCGGGCACCAGCGCCGCCAGAGCCGGTCGTCCCAGCCGTCCTCGTAGAAACGGAAGCGGCTCTTGTGCAGGACGTACTCGGCCGTCGCGAGCAGCGCGATCATCACGTACGCGAGGAAGCCGGTGTAGAACGCCCACAGCCTCGCCGGCGCCGCCAAGGCCAGCAACCCGCCGACGACGGCGTTGATCGCGAAGAACGCGCACCACATCCACGTGACCTTGCGACAGTAAGGCAGCAGGAAGTCCGGGAAGGAACCGTTGTGTGCCGCGCTTGCGAACTGCGCAACGATGCTCGGCTCGCGGCGCAGCGAGGACGCGAACGTCCCCAGCAGCCACACGCTGGTCAGGCTCGGCAGCAGCATCAGCGCGGCAGGGTTGTCGGTGGCCGCCGCCGCGCCGCCGAGCAGCATCAGCACGCCGAAGCGCCGAAGCAGCAGGGACAGCACGCGCGACGCGCCGCCGCCCGCCACCAGCGCGCCGGCCAGCGCCGCCGCCAGCAGCGCAGCACCGATGGCGCGCGCGCTCAGGTGATCGAGACCTGCGGCGACGAGGAACGGATAACCCGCGACGAGGATTCCGAGCAGCGCGATGCCGACGCCGCGCGCGCTGCCGGCCCCCGCGTTCATCGCCGCGCCAGCTTCCCCGTCGGCGTCAGTTCCAGCGCGGGCACCACGTCGAAGCTGCGCGGCACCATGTAAGCGGCGAGATGTTCGCGGCAGAACAGCGCCAGCGCCCGCGGCTCGGGCGCCGCGGCTCCGGGTGCGAGCACAATTTCCGCCACCGGCAGCTCGCCCAGATGCGGATGCTGGCGCGCCGACACCCGGCTGCGTTCGATGGCCGGATGCGTATCGAGCACGGCCTCGACTTCCTCGCAGAAGAACTTCATGCCGGCCATGTTGATGCGCGCGGCGCGCCGGCCGGCGAGGTGCAGATCCCCGTCGCTGTCGAACCAGCCCTGGTCGCCGGTGCGAAAGCCGTCAGGCTCGACGATGGCCCGCGCGGGAGTCCACGGGTCGAGGTACGCGTCGAGCAGGCCGGGCCCGCGGATGCAGATCTCGCCGCTGGTCTCCGCGCTGTCGCCTCTGGCGCGGCTTCCGTCGTCGGCGCGCAGCCATACGTCGTAGGCGGGCTGCGGACGGCCGAGCACGTCGGGTTTGGTTGCCGCGCTGGCCGTGTTCATCACCGGGAGCCCCACTTCCATGATGCCGAGTGCCTGCGCGATCGCGATGCCGTAGCGCGCCGCGAACGCGGCGGCCACGTCGGCGCGAAGGCCTTCGGCCGTCGAGATCGTGAGGCGCAGCGTGTCGAGTCGCGCGCCGGTCGCGTCCTTGGCGAGCATCCTCATGTGGTGCGGCGACGCGTACAGCACCGTGGCGCGCTCGCGCTCGGCGAGGCCGAGGATGGACGGCGCCAGCGAATTGGCCGGCAGCAGGATCGTCGCGCCGTAGCGGAGATACAGCAGGATCGACACGACGAAGTGGTGCGCCATCGGCAGCAGCCACAGCACGCGATCCGCGGGTCCGATGCCGAGCCCGCGGTTGGCCGCCTCGAGCCGCTCGAGAATGCGCGCGTGTCCGATGACGACGCCCTTGCGCTCGCTCGTCGTGCCCGACGTGAAGCGCAGGTATGCCGGCCCCGTCGCCGCAAATTCCCCCTCGACGCCCGCATCGAGCGACGCAGAAATCCGGGACAGGTACAGGTTTTCGGAAATCTGTACCTGTCCCGGATTCCTGGGAACCGGCGAGAGGGAGGGGTCCCCGGAAATCTGTACCTGTCCCGGATTTTCGCCCGGATTCTCTGAGAGAAGGGCGTGGAGGTGGGCGCGGCGGACGATGTCGGCGATGGTGGCGGGCGGATGGTCGTCGGCGATCGGCACCATGCACGCGCCGGCGGCGAGGATTGCCAGTGCAGTCTCGATGAACTCGATGCCCTGCGGGACGATCATGCCGACGCGCCACGCCGGAAGGACGCCGGCGCGCTCGAGCGCGTCGGCGCGGCGCCGCACGTTCGTGACCAGTTCCGCGTAGGTGACGGTACGCGCGCCGTCTTCGATGACGGCGGGATGCGAGGGTTGCCGCGCCGCCTGGGCGGCGATGAGGTCGAAGACGTTCACGTGGCGAAGAGATGCACGAGAACCACGTCGCGCTCCAGCGACGGCGATGCCGACGCCACAGCCCGGTCGCGGTCGGGCACGCTTCGCTTCAGCGACGGCAGCGCGGACGTCACAGCCCGGCCGTCGTCTTTCCCGAGCGGACGGCATGGCGAATGCGCGCGGCGTCGATCGTGGGAAGCGTCAGCGCAGGCTTGGCCACCAGCGCGCACGCGACGCCGGCCGCTTCGCCCATCGCCATCGACGTGCCGATGACGCGCAGCGCGCCGAGGGCTTCGTGGGTGGCCGACGCGCAGCGTCCGGCCACGGCAAGCCGGCCGGAAGGATGATCGGCGATCAGGCAACCGAGCGGGATCGACGCGGCGCCGGCCGCGTGCCGGAACACCATCCGCTCATGACTGCTCCACAGCTCGATCGGCCACGTGGTCTGGCAGACCTCGTCGTCGCGGCGGCGGCCCGAAAGAACGGCGTCGGCGCTGAGGCGTTCGAGGCCGCGTACGCGCCGCGTTTCACGGATTCCCACGCGCGGCGGATGCGCGGCGTCGCGAGCGCTGCGAAACGCCGGCCGCTCCCGCGCCAGGAAGCGCAGCAGTTCGTCTGCGTCGGCGGCGGCGTGCTCACGCAGTTCGGCCATCGCGTCGCCGTCGAGCGGATCGAAAGCAGCCGGATCGGGCTTGGGCAGGTTCATCGTCACGAACACCGAGCGCGCCCGCACCGACGGACGCAGCACGATGGACGAGCAGTTTACGCCGAGTTCGCCCCGCCTCGCCTCGCGCGCGGCAACAGTGGTCGTGCGCGCCCTTTCCATGCTGTCGAGAATGCCGGTCTCCACGTTCTCGACGCGAAAGATGTAGGACGGATGCTGGAGATCCTCGGGCTCGGCGCTTTCGGTGGGTGCACCGAGCAGTGTGGCGGCATTCGCGTCGCCCGTCGTATCGATGACCGTCCACGCGGAAACCGGCGCCCGCCCTCCGCCCGGCGACTCGAAGTCGAGAACGAAGGGCTTGAGGTGACCGCCGGGAAGCTCAAGACGAGTGAGGCGCGTGTTCATCGCGCGTTCGATGAGCGGCAGGCGGTCGCAGAACTCGGCGGCCAGATCGGCAAAGCCGTCGGGCGTCAGGTCCTCGTAATAATCCGGCCGCGCCGGCCCACTCGACCCTTCCCGCGAGCCCGCGGTCCTCGAGCGTCTCGGCGAAGACGCGCGGGATTCCTTCGTGCGCGTAGATCGTCGCGTTGTGGGCGGAGGGCAGGAACAGGCCGCAGATCGTATGCACGAAAGCCTGCGTGACGTTGCCGCCGAGCCGCTCATTGCCCTCCACCAGCAGCACGTGCGCTCCACAGTTCGCGGCTGCGATGGCGGCTGCGATTCCCGCCGGCCCGCCGCCGATCACTGCGACGTCGTAGTCGCAGCCGGGTTTCGGCCGCTGCAGCGTCATGCTCCCACCAGGTCGGCCAGCAGCGCGGCCCGCATCACGGCGAGCTCAGCCGTTTCGATCGCACCTTGCTGGTGCACGTGGACGACGTCGAGCGCGCCGCCGCGCAGGCAGAACACCAGTGCACTGCCGGGCGAGGCCGGCACCGACGGCGCGTGGAATGCATCGAGAATGGGGGCGCCGCACAGCGAGTTCGCTCCGGCCGCAAACTCGGCGGTGTACGCGAAGAAGAAAGACGCCAGCTCGCCGCCGAAGGTGCGGCGCGCCATGTGCGAGTACACGCGCGCCGGTGCGTAGCGTGCAAAATCCATGGCGGCCACGCCCGCTTCGACGAGCTTGCCGCGAATGGCTGCGAGGCGCTGTTCTTTCAGCACTTCGATCAGGCCGCCGAGGTCACGCGTCTGCTCGGGCGTCACCTGGAACCACAGCAGGGATACGTGCGTGCGGAACACCTCGCGCTGGCTCCCCTTCGGCCGAAGATTGACCGGCAGCGGCACCACCCAGCTCGCCGGGGAAGCGCCGCGCTGGTCGGCGACGGCCTGGTGCGCGCGCAAGGAGACGGCAAGGTAGAACAGCATCGGCGTCAGGAAACCGGCCATCTTCTTCGCGCGCTCCATCGCCGTCGTGCCGCTGCTGCCTTCGAGGCGCATTTCTTCGTAGCGAAGCTGCTGGCGCACGCGGCGCAGCGGACCGGACAGGGATGCCGGCGGCTTGTCGCCCAGGCCCTTCATGTAGTTGTGCCAGGTCTGCGCCATGCGGCCGCGCATGCCCGACGCGGCCGGAAGCTCGGCAACGGCCGGGGAGGACGCGCCGCCCTCGGCGCGTGTGATTGGAATCTCGCGATCGCGTGACGCGTCGGCAGAGCAAGCCGCGAGATGTTCCACGAAGAACTCGCTTCCGGCTCCATCGAACAGCATGTGCTGCCACGTCAGCGCGATGTCCGTGCCGGGCTCGGCTCCCGCGCGCGGCACGACGTCGATTCGCAGCAGCTTGCCACGACGTGCATCAAAGCGATCGTTGAGCCGGCGAAAGAATGCTTCTGGTATCGGCCCGAGCGGCGGCGCGCCGTCGTCGGCGTGTGCGGGCACCGCCGTGTGAACGTCAATCTGGACGCCGGGCGGCGCTGCCGCACGGTCGAGCCGATAGAACGGAGCGCCGACTACGCCCCGGCGGCGGATGGGGGAACGAAGGATGGGATTGGCGCGCGAGACTTCGTCGATCAGCCGGCGGAACGCTTCGACGTCAAAGCCGGAGCCGAGGCGAAGCACGAGCTGGGACAGGTGACTTGCCTGCGCCGTGCGGCGCACTTCGGCCTCGAACGCGCGCAGGAAGCAGTCTGCTCCGGTGAGCGGCAGCGCTTCGGGCAAGCCAGTCTGAAGGGTTTGCGGCATCGGCGGTTCTTCCGTCGAGCAGCCGGGACGCTACTCGAGGGCCTGCTGAACGAGGGCGCTCAGCGTGACCACGCTCGCGAGCGTTTCCTCGGTAAGAAGGCTCTCGTCCACCCACACGCCGGTGCTCTCCTCGATCGCCAGCATCAGCTGCGTGAGGGCCAGGGAGTCGAGGCCGGCCTCGATCAGGTTGGAGTCCTTCGTAAAGCCGTCGCCCACCGTCAGGATGTCCTGGCGAACGATGTCGAAGATCTTCTGTTCGAGTTCTGCCTTGTTCACGATGGAGCTCACGACGGACGGCGACAATTCCGGGTTGCTCGCGTGATCGAAGATGACGCGGCCGGACCTGTTTCTCCCGGGCAGCGTGCACCTTCAAATCGCGGCAAAGCGCGTCGCGCGCCGCGCCGAATCCGTTGCGTCACGAGGCCGCCAATCGTAAGGTCGCCTATGGCACGTCACCCGTTGCGCAGCGTGGCCGTTCTCGGCGGCGGACCCGTCGGCGCGAGCCTGGCCACCTATCTTGCGCGCGCCGGGGTACGGGTGGTGCTGTTCCACAAAGCCAAGCGGCCACCGATCATCGTCGGCGAATCGCTGGTTCCGGCCATCGTGCCGTTCCTGCGGCGTCTCGGGGTCGAGAAGCAGATCGAAGCCTTCAGCGTCTACAAGCCGGGCGCCACCTTTGTGCTGTCCACCGACAGCGACATCAGCTTCCGCTTCGACCAGGCTCTCGGCGCGGAAGTGGACTATTCCTACAACACGCCGCGCGACCTTTTCGACGCGGTGATCCTGCAGGCTGCCCGCGATGCGGGCGCGACGGTGATCGAGGGCACGGCCGGCCTCGAGCGCGTGCCCGGTACCGACCGCGTACGGCTTACCGACAAGACGATCGAGATGGCCGGGGGCGTGCTGAGTGGCCAGCCCGACTTCATCGTGGATGCGACCGGCCGCAGCCGCATGATCGGCAATCTGCTCGACCTCCCGTTTGTGGAGGGGCCGCGCAAGGATTCGGCGCTGCACGCGCACATGACCGGCGTTCCGCTGCTCATCGAAGGCAACGTCCACACGGACCGCCTCTCGCGCGGATGGTGCTGGCGCATCCCTCTTCCGGGCCGCGTCTCGATCGGCCTCGTGGTTCCCGCGCAGCATCTCGAACGTTTCGGGCCATCAGTGGAGGATCAATTCCACGGCACGCTGCGCGAAGAACCCGTTCTCGCGCGATGGAGCGATTCCGCAGAGCGCGTGACCCCGATCGTCAAATACACGAACTACCAGATGCGTTCGCATCGCGGCGTTGGTGACGGCTGGGCAACCGTCGGCGATGCGTTCGGATTCATCGATCCGGTGTTCTCGAGCGGGCTTCTCATCGGCATGCAGGGCGCGCTCGAATTGTCGAAGGCGCTGCTCAGTGGCGACGACGCGGCTCTCAAGCGTTTCGAGGAATACGTCGTCTACAATCTCACCGTCTGGCAGCGGCTCGTCGACTACTACTACGACGGCAGCCTGTTCACGCTGTTCAAGATCGGCGAGTACAAGTCCCAGCAGCGCGGCTGGAGGCTACTCAATCGCCACCTCGGCCGTCACATGCCGAGGGTGTTCACTGGAGAAGCCACGCGCAGCCGTTACAGCGTCGGACTGGTCGACTTCATGGTGAAGTACGCAACCTACGGCCACGACTGCGCATTGCTGGCGGTTCGCTGAGTATCCGTGTGGCCGGCCGTCGCTCGCCGGGAACCGATTTCCACTCCGAGGCCCGCCGCGGCCGTTACGACGTTGTTGTCGTGGGCAGCGGAATCGGCGGGCTCACGGCCGCTGCGCTGCTCGCGCGCGCCGGCAAGAGCGTGCTCGTCATCGAGCGTCACGACCGCGTGGGCGGCTACGCGCATGCATTTCGCCGTCGGCGCTACCGCTTCGATTCGTCGGTGCACCTCGTCGGCGGTTGCGGTGGACGCGACGGCAGCGAAGGCGGCCTCGTGCAGCGCGTACTGGCCGGCGCCGGCGTGGCCGGCCACTGCGAGTTCATCGAGGTCGATCCGTTCTACGAAGCGGTATACGCGGGCGCACGCGTCGAGGTTCCCGGGCGCACGGATGCGTTCCTGCAAACCCACGCCGCGCTTTTTCCCAAGGAGCGGGAACGGCTGATCACCTTCCTCGCGCTTCTCGAGGACGTGTACGAACAGACGCGCATGGCGCAGTCACTCGAATCCACCTTCGATATCCTCGGCTCGGCCGATCGTTTCCCGGCGCTCGTTCGCCACCATCGCGCGACACTCGGGCAGGTTCTCGCGGCGACGATCTCCGACGGCGAGTTGCGTGCACTGCTGGCGACGACATGGCCGTACGTGGGGCTTCCGCCCTCGCGCGTATCCTTCCTCTACTGGGCCAACATGATGGGCACGTACCTGCGGGAGGGGCCGTGGTACTGCCGCGGGACCTTCCAGAATTTCGCCGATGCGCTGGCCGACGGCGTGCGAAACGCAGGCGGCGAAGTCCTGCTTCGCAGCACCGTGCGGCGTATCGTCACCGAACGCGGCAAGGTGCGCGGCGTGGTGCTGGAGACGGGACATCGCATCGAAGCCGATACCGTCGTGTCGAACGCCGATGCGCTGCAGACCGCCGAAGAACTGATCGGCGAGTCGCGGCTGCCGCCGCGCTACCTGCGCAGCATGCGTCGGGCAAAGCCGTCGTTGTCGGCGTTCGTCGTGTACGCGGCCAGCGACATGGATCTCGTTGTTGCCGGCGTCTGCCACGAAAGCTTCCAGTTCGCCGGCCACGATCACGAGCGCGCGTTCGCGACCACCATGGAAGGAGCACCGGAATGGCTCTCGATGACGGTGCCGACACTGCTCGATCCGTCGCTCGCGCCTGCGGGCCAGCACGCAGTCGTGCTCACGACGCTCATGCCGTACGACGCAAGCTCGAACTGGCGCACCGAGAAAAAGCGTAGCGTCGAGCGCATGATCGGCCAGGTGGAAGCGCGAGTGCCGGGTTTCGCAAGTCACATCCGTTTCGCCGAAGGCGGCACGCCGCGCACGATGGAGCGCTACACGCGCAACACGGCCGGTTCGATCTACGGTTGGGAACTCTCGCCTGGGCAAGTGGGGCCTGGACGCCTTTCCGACATGATGCCGATCGAGGGGTTGCATCTCGCGGGACACTGGACACGCCCCGGCGGCGGAATATACGGTGTCGTGTTGTCGGGCATCGAAGCAGCCACGCGCGTGCTCGGCATGAAGACACCCGCTTCTTTGTGGGAAATTTTGGGTGTGTGATCCGCGTTCTTGATCGAGGCGGCGTGACGGCGGTGGACGAAGGAGTATCCGTATGAAGCAACCCCGAACGCCCCTCGTGTCCCTGCTCGCGGGTTTCGGGCTGGTTCTCCTGTTGGCTGACGGCGGCCTGGCGCAGTACTACGACCCCTACGATCCGTCGGTCCAGCATCCTCCGGCCGCTCCGGCCCCGGGACGTATCGGCCCGGGCGCACCGCCCTCACAGCAGTACGATCCGCCGCTGCGGCCGTTCCAGCGGCAGCCGCGTGTCGAGGTGATGGTCCAGCCCGGCATTCATATCGCGCCCGTCGTTCCCCTCGCGCAGACGGTCAACGTGCACGGCAAGGTTCTCGGGCAGTGTCAGCCGCAGGTGATGCTTCCGTTGCTGATCGCGGAGCGGCACCCCGAAGTGGTGGTATCCGATGCACAGGGCGGAACACGGCTCGAATTGGCGATCGTCGACATCCACGCGCCGAGCGGCGGACTCTTCTCCGGCTCGAAGGGTATGACCGTGGAAGGTGTGCTGATCGAGGGCAACACGGTTCTCGGCACTTTCGTGGCAAGGCGGACGTCGATGGCGTCGACCGCCACGTGCGGCATGCTAGCGAAGGTGTCCATCGTGCTGGCGACGGATATCGCGCGGTGGCTCTACCAACCGGGGCACGATTCGAGGCTCGGGCAGGCCCGCTGAAACAGCAGAGCGCTCGCGTGCAGGCGCCGACTTCGTTACCCGAGGGACTGGCCGTGGGAGAACTCGACCCAGTTTCGGTCGGGGTCGCGTAGCATGCAGAAGTAGCCGACGACGGGCCCGGCTTCGACGGGGCCCTGCACCTCCACGCCCGCGGCACGGCCGCGCTCGGCGATCCTGTCCACCTCATCGTGGGATTGGACGGCGTAGCCAAGATGGGCCACCGCGCCCTGGCCGGCCGGCGGCTCGATTCCCAGCAAAACGATCACGAAGGCTTCGCTGCGAGTTTCCTCGCCCATCCACACAACGACGGTGCCGTCATCGTTGCGGCGATGCACCTCGCGGAGGTTCACGTGCTCGAGATAGAAGCGCGCCGAAGCTTCGACGTCTCGACAGAACAGCGCGACGTGCGTACAGGTTGGTTTCATCGATTCGCGCTCACGTTCATCCCTCACCTCCTCGCTCGCAGCATCGCGACCCCGGAGATGGAGTCAGGGAGAAAATGGGGTCTGACCCCAATTCCCGCACGCCGCGCTCGATAATGGGGTCTGACCCCATTTTTCAAGGATGGGCCCATGATGGCAGCGAGTCCAGCGAGATGCCGAAGACGGGGCCGGCCAGCAGGAATGTCATGGTGGTAACGACGACGATCGAAACCAGGTTCAACGCAAAACCGACGCGCGCCATGTAGCCGACCGTCAGGTGGCCGGTGGAGAACACGATCGCATTCGGGGCGGTACCCGACGGCATCATGAACCCGAGCGAGGCCGAGAACGTGCACGGGATCATCAGCAGCAGCGGATCGGTTCCGCTGGCCACGGCGCTTGCCGCCAGCACCGGCATCATGATCGTGGCGAGTGCCGTGTTGGTCATCACCTCGGTCAGGAACGTGATGGACAGGCACAGCACCGCCACCTTCACGAACGGACTCACGTCGCCAAGCGAGCCGAGCCCGGTGCCGACCCATTCGGCCAGCCCGGTCGCGCGTGTCGCGTCCGCCAGCGCGAAACCTCCGCCGAGCAGCACCAGCACGCCCCACGGAATCTTCACGGCCGTCTGCCAGTCGAGCAGGCGTTCTCCGGCCGTGCGTCCGGACGGAACGAGGAACAGCACGAGCGCCATGCCGACGGCCACCGTGGAGTCGCCCGCGAAGCGTGGGTGCGCGAGCAGTCCCGACCAGCCCGGGAACGAGAACACGTCGGTGTGAATCGGCGAGCGCAGCATCCACAGCACCGCCGTCGCAGCGAACACCAGCATCACGCGCCGCTCGGGCAGCGTCATCGGTCCGGCCTTCGAACGCTGCGCTGCGATGACGCTACGGTCGAGAACCGAGTGACGCTTCCACAGCGGCGATGCGAAGCGCACCAGGTAAAACCAGGTGAGCGGCAGCAGCACCACGGCTACCGGCACGCCCACCAT
>JBHEOD010000043.1:593-6372 GCA_046261745.1 Binatia bacterium | reverse complement strand
CTGCAGGAAGCCGATCGGCGGCGCCTCGGGAAAGAGTTTGGCCATCTGTCCGACGAAAACCGCGTTGGGCGGCGTGCCGACGATGGTGGCCATGCCGCCGATGGTTGCCGAGTGCGCAATCGCGAGCAGCAGCGGCCGCGCCATCTCGTGCTCGATCTCGGGGAACTCGTCGCGGAAATGCAGCAGCACCGCAGTCGCGATCGGCAGCATCATCATCGTGGTGGCGGCATTGGAGATCCATGCCGAGATGACGGCCGTGGCTGCCATGAAGCCGAAGACCAGGCCCGACGGCGTGCGGCCGAAGGAATGAATGATCCACAGCGCCATGCGCCGGTGCAGGTTCCAGCGCTCGACGGCCATCGCGATCATCAGCCCGCCGAGAAAGAGCAGGTTCGTCTCGCTCGCGTATGAGCGCGTGATGCTGTCGGCTGCCATCGCGCCGGTGAGCGGCAGCAGTACGATCGGGACGAGAGCAGTGACCGGCGGCGGCAGTGCCTCCGTGAGCCACCAGATGGCCATCAGCGCGCCGACGGCCGCCGTCCATTGCGCCGCCACGGGAAGACCCGGCGTGACCGGCAGGAAGCCGATCACGAGGAACGCAAGGATGCCGCCGGCAAGGCCCAGGCGGGCGGCCCATCCCGACATGCAGTCTCAGCCTTTCCGGATCAGGTCGGCCGTGTGTTCGAGCAGGATGTCCATGGCGGCGGCGCGAAAGACGCCCCAGTTTCGCCACGACGGCGTGATGCGCCGCAACTTCTCGGCGTAGTCGGGAAGCTCCCCGGGCAGGGCTTCCTGCCAGTCGGAGATTTTCTCGGAGGGGTCGTTGCTCTGCAGCACGCCCGAGACTTCGCGGACCAGAAAGAGGTGCGTGAAGAAGCGCGAGCGCGCGTCGCCCGCCTTGTAGCCGATGCGCGCGACGAAGCGCTCGACGCGCACTTCGAGGTTGGTCTCCTCCCAGATCTCGCGCAGCAGCGCAGCCTCCACCTTCTCCCCGCGATGAATGCCGCCCGACGGAAGGCGCATGACGGAACCGGGATAGTTCTGCTTGGTCTGCAGCAGGAAGCGCCCGCTGCGCCTGAGGATGGCCATGCAGACCTCGCCGTGGGCGCGTTCGCTCACCGGCGGGAACTGGATGGAAGGCAATTCGAACGTGATCTGCAGCGGCGCCAGGGACTGGACTTCGCTCACCGGTCGACCTCCCTCGTGAGTGCATCGGCCGTTTTCGCGGCCAGCGATGCGGCGCGGTCCGGGCCCGCGACTTCCATCTCGCAACCGGCCGCCGCCTCGTGACCGCCGCCGCCGAAGCTGCTCGCCAGGCGCGACAGGTCGACGTTGCAGTCGGGCGTGCGGCGAAAGCTGATCCCGCCGCCGCGCCGGTCGTAGAGTGCGAAGACCGCGTGCGTGTAGCGGCTGCGCCACCGGTCGGCGATCTCGCCCGAGTAGCCGTCGCATTCGCAGGCCACCACGCGAAGATCGCGCGAAGGAACTTCGCTGACCGAAGCGGTGTTCTCTGCGAGGCGGAACGTGGAGGCGAGTTCGCGCTGCACCCGATCGTGCGCGCGACGAAGTTCCGGGCCGTACGACAGGTCGGAGTTCATCTCCAGCAGCGCGCGATAGGCGTCCTGCTGCTCCATCGCACGTACGGTGAGCGCCAGCTCGCGCGAGCCCTCGATGGCGAGGATCCAGCGGTCATTGTCGTCGGCCGTCATGACGAGTTTGCTGAGCGCGAGCAGGTCGGGATTGGTGCGGCCCTCGGCTTCGTCGAGTGCACAGAAATACTGGTAGAGCAGGCGGCTGGCCGCGTAGTCCATGCTGAGCACGTAGTCGGTGAACTTGGCCCGCAGCTTGCCGTTCTCGCGTGCCTCGAGCGCCGACTTGTGATGGTCCACCCAGTGAAGTTCGAGGCCGCGGTCGACGAGGGCGTTCAGGTGGTCAGTGGTCTCGTCGTCGCGCCAGGAGATGTCGGTGATCCAGAGTTCTTCGCGCTCCGGATGGGCCGGCGCGTAGTGACGCAGCACCTCGTCGATCTGGCGGTTGCTGGCGAAGGTGGGATGGTACTCGCGGTCCGCGAAGTGGCGTGCTGCGACCACTGCACAGGTGAGCCCGTCGAGGCAGTTGGGCCCATGGCTCACAACGGTGACGCGGCGCGCGGAAGCCATCCGCGCACTTTAGCGCCTTGTCGCGGCAAGACAACGCCCCCGCGGTGCATGACCTCACCGTGGTGGCAGCGAATGGACCTTCTCGAAGGCGTTGGACGCCATGGAGCGGTAGCAGGCCTCCGCGACCGCGACAGCCGCGAGCCCGTCACGAAACGAGACAGGCGGTGCCGCATCGCGTCTTGCGTCCTCGACGAAGCGTTCGAGCAGGACCTTGACGGTCATGCGCGGCGCGTCGACCGGCAGGTCTTCGCGGCCGCGCGCGGTGAGGCGGTAGCCGGTACCCAGCACGTGATCGACGACGAGTTGGCCGTGCTCGCCGGTGGCCTCGATGAGGCCGTTGCGGCTGTTGGTGGAGCGAGAACACGCCACCTGGGCGAGGAGGCCGGGAGACTCCATCGCGAGCACCGCGGCGAAGTGATCCTCGGTGCGCGTGGTGCAGACGCTGCGGGCCTGCGCCGCCACGGACTCGATTTCGCCGTTGGCCAGCCAGCGCGCGAGGTCGAACGAATGCACACCGGTGTGGAGGATGTTTCCGCCGCCCGACTCCTGCGGTGTGTCGAGCCACGCGAGGTCGGGCTGGGGAGGGAAGCGCTGGCTGAACAGCAGCGAGTCGAGTCGGCCGAGAGTGGGCAGCTCGCGCCGCAGGGCCTCGACGGCGCTGTTGAAGCGAAGCGTGTGGCCGGCGAGGCAGTAGACTCCGGCGGTTTCGAGCATCGGGAGCATCGCGAGGCCGTCGTTGAGAGTAGGAGCGACCGGTTTCTCGAGGATGATTCGCTTGCCGGTCGAAATGGCGATCGCCACGAGTTCGGGCAGCAGATTCGGCACGGTGCTCAGCACGACGGCGTCGATGTCGCGGCGCAGCAGCAGCTTGCGGGCATCGGCCTCGACCTCGCAGTCGAGTTCGGCGGCGAGCGTTTCACCCTTGTTGCGGTCGCGGCGGCACACCGCGACGAGTTCGAGGCCGTCGACGTCGCGTGCCGCGTGGGCGGCATAGCGGCTCCCATGCTTGCCGGCGCCGATGACGGCGAGACGGATTCCTGCGTGACTCTTCCCCATGCGCGGAAGCTAAACGCGGGGGCGCACAGATGCACGCCGCCGTGCATCGGGACGAGCCAACGCCGGGCGGTCCCGCGTGCCGGGTTGCATGGCGATGCCGGCCTTCCTATGCGGGGGCATGGCGCGCAGGACGAAGGCACACGCCGCGCAGTCGCCGCGTGCGCGTGACAAGGCCCGCTCGAGGAGTGCGGCGGCGTTGAAGGGTGCGACGGCGTTGAAGGGTGCGACGGCGTTGAAGGGTGCGACGACGTTGAAGGGTGCGACGACGTTGAAGGGTGCGACGACGTTGGAGAGCACGACGAAGTCGCAGCGCCGGACGACTGCGTTGCTGTTGAGCGCGAAGGCATCCAGGGTCGATACGACGTCCAAGGGAGCGCGACTCGCTCCGGGCTTCACGCGCGCCCGCAACGTTGCGCCCGTCGAGAACGCGGCGTTGCCCGCCATTCTGCGGCGACTTCGTCGCGAGTATGCGAAGAACGATGCGCCGGTGGTCACGCTCATCGCCGTGACCACTCGCGAGCCGTGGCGTGTGCTGTCGTCGTGCATCCTCAGCCTTCGCACCCAGGACGGAACCACCGCCAAGGCGGCGGCGCGGATGTTCGAGCGCTGGCCCGACATCGAGTCCATGGCCGCCGCCGACGTGAGGGAAGTAGAGAAGGCGATTTATCCGGTTGGCTTCTATCGGACGAAGGCGCCGCAGCTCATCGAGATGGCGCAGCGAATTCTTGCGGAATGGGGCGGCCGCGTTCCCGAGGACATCAACGAACTGCTCACGCTGAAGGGAGTGGGTCGCAAGACCGCCAACCTCGTCGTGGCGGCGGGCTACGGCAAGCCCGGCATCTGCGTGGACACGCACGTGCACCGCATCATGAACATCTGGGGTTACGTGGAGACGAAGACGCCGGAGCAGACCGAGATGGCGCTGCGCGCCCGGCTGCCCAAGCGCTACTGGATGGAGATCAACGACCTGATCGTTTCGTTCGGGCAGACGATCTGTCGGCCGACGTCGCCGAAGTGCAGCGAGTGCCCGATCGAGCGCTGGTGCCCGAAGATCGGGGTGGGGCGGCAGCGGTGAGCGTCGCGCATGCATTCGACGATGCGGCGAAGAATATGATGTCGGTGTCCGTGGTAGAGCCGGCCTCGCCTGACGGATCAGCGCCGGTCCGGTTGATGGATCGCCTTCGCGAAGCGATTCGAAGGCTGCACTACAGCCGCAGCACCGAGAAGGCATACTCGGCCTGGGTCCGCCGGTTCATCCTGTTTCATCGCAAGAGGCATCCGTCGGACATGGGGCCGGAAGAGATTACGGCATTCCTCTCGTATCTGGCGGTGGATCGTCGCGTGAGTGCGCGTACGCAGAACCAGGCTTTGCACGCGATCCTGTTCCTGTACGGGAGGGTGCTCGGGATCGAGCTGCCGCGGATTCGGGGGATCGCGCCTGCCAAGACCACGCAAAGGCTGCCTGTCGTTCTCAGCCGCGAGGAAGTGGCGAAGATCCTCGCGACGATGACGGGCATGACGCGGCTGATGGCGACTTTGCTCTACGGTTCCGGCATGCGCCTGA
Organism: Binatia bacterium; assembly: GCA_046261745.1. Taxonomy (GTDB): domain Bacteria; phylum Desulfobacterota; class Binatia; order UBA1149; family CAITLU01; genus DATNBU01. The sequence goes on along the minus strand of JBHEOD010000043.1, from coordinate 1,593 downwards.
TGGAATGCTGCCGGCTGCGAGTGAAGGACGTCGACTTCGATGCGAACTGCATCGTGATACGCGCCGGCAAGGGGCAGAGAGACCGGGTCACGTTACTGCCGGTGGCGATTCGGGCGGACCTTCAGCACCAACTGGCGTTCGCGCGGAAGCAGTTTCAGGCCGATCTTCGCAACGATGCCGGTTGGGTGGAACTGCCGCACGCCCTCGCGCGGAAATATGGAAACGCCGGCCGGTCCTGGGAATGGCAGTGGGTTTTCTCCGCGACGCGTTACTACGTGGACGCCGAAACACGCGAAAAGCGGCGCCATCATCTTCACGAGTCGGTTCTGCAGCATGCCGTGACCGAGGCCGTGCGCCGTGCCGGGATCTCCAAGCTCGCCTCGTGCCACACCTTCCGGCACTCGTTCGCCACGCACCTGCTCGAGGACAACTACGACATTCGCACCGTGCAGGAGCTGCTCGGGCACAAGGACGTGAGCACGACGATGATCTACACGCACGTGCTGAACCGCGGGCCGGGGGGAGTACGCAGTCCGGCGGACAGGTTGCCGTTGCGACGGTAGCTGCACCGCCGGTGCTCGAGGTGGAGCGGCGGGGCGTGACGCGGCACACGTTTTCATATCGGCGGTGGGAGGGTTGATACACGGACCGAGTTATTGGACTTGGGCGGCGGGGAAAGTTCAGTCTTGCCGGGTGCATTCGCTTTCCTCGACGCTGACCGAGGCGCACTCTATGGGTCGAATCGTTGGATATCGTGACGCCAGACGGCGTAACGATTTTTGAGTAGGTCGGGAGATTTGGAGTTCTGCTAGTTGTTTCGCCCTTCAAGGCACGGGGTATTCTTGCAGCCGGAAATCTTGTAAGAGGTTCACATGCACGCTTTCAACGTAGTGATCGAGCGCGACGGTTCGACTGGCCTGTACGTGGGCTCTGTTCCTGGCTGGCCCGGGGCTCACACCCAAGGCGCAACGCTCGACGAACTGCAGTCGAACCTCCAGGA
>JBHEOD010000043.1:0-369 GCA_046261745.1 Binatia bacterium | reverse complement strand
GGCCGGCCCCGCGCCGCACTTCGAGCTGGCCACATCTGCGGCCGCCAGTTACCGGCAGCCGTCGCCTTCGTTCAGCAATGCGCGGACATGACCGGTGGACCGGCGCCTGTATCCGTTCTTGTCTACGGCCGGTTCGACGACGAGACGCGGGACGGTTTTCGGGTAGTCGCGTACGACTCGCTAGAGGCGGCGCGGCAAGACTTTGCTGATGCTGTCGTTGTACAAGTGCCCGGGATGGCCCCGCTTCTTGTTGAGCCGCGCCTCGTGCCCCACATTGATGGCAAGAGCATGTTCCTAGCCGGACTAGATCTACTCGGATTTCGGGATGTACCGACCCAGAATCGCACCTAACATTTCACTCAACTGGCC
>JBHEOD010000042.1:25656-26096 GCA_046261745.1 Binatia bacterium | reverse complement strand
GCGCAGCCGCTCGCCGGCGTCCTCGAGCAGGCTCTCGGTGAACCCCTGCATCGCCCGAAGCGGAGCGCGAAGATCGTGCGAAACGGAATAACTGAAGGCTTCGAGCTCGCCCACCACCGACTCAAGGTCTTCGGTGCGCTGGCGAACCTTCTCCTCGAGCTCGGCGTTGAGGCTCTGGATGGCCTGTTCGGCATGCATGCGACGGGTGATGTCACGCTCGATCGTCGACACTCCGATGATGGTGCCCTTGTCGTCCAGGATCGGCGAGAAACTGGCCGAGACGTCGAACATCGTGCCGTCGCTGCGCAGGCGCACCGACTCGACTTCGTCGGCCCGCTCTCCCCGCGCCACGCGAGACAGAAGGCCGGAGAGTTCCTCCTCGTGTTCCGCCGGCAGCAGGCACGTTGAGGGTTTGCCGATCACGTCGGCACGCTTGTGGC
>JBHEOD010000042.1:18486-25646 GCA_046261745.1 Binatia bacterium | reverse complement strand
CCGCCGACGACTCCACGATCGAAGCCAGGTAGCCGGAACGAAGCTCGGCCCGCCGGCGCTCGGCGATCTCGCGGTGAAGCTGCGCGTTGACCAGCCGCAGCTCGTCGCTGCGCTGGTGCGTGGACGTGGCCAGCACGCCTTCCTGGGTGCGAACGGTCTCCCGGGCGGCATCGCGCTGGCGCAGGAAGAGGGCCATCATCGCGATGGCCGCCACGACGAAAGCGCGAGCCACGAACACGAGCCAACCCGGATCGGCGCCGGCCGGCGCGGAAGTCAGGAACGGGACCGCAAGCACAAGGGCCGAGGCAGCAGACGCCGCCACCGTGGCGCCAAGCGCGCCACCGGTCAGCTGGGCGAGCACGACGACCAGGACGTACGGCAGGCCGAAGAGCATGCGGTCCGGGGAGTTGAGGTCGAAATAGAAGAAGAGTCCGGCCAGCGCGACGGGCAGGGCCAGCCAGATCGGCTGGGTGGAAGAATTGGGTGTCGTCCAGCCTAGTCCGACGCTTGCGTTCACTGGATCCCCCTTCTTGTCGACTTCCATCGGCGCGCTCCCCGGTGCAGTTCGTCGGCCGGACGGCCTCGGCCACACCAGGTCCAGCCGTGACACGGCCGCGAAGAGCCGGGCCACGGGAACAGGACAACTCGTAACGTTTCGAAGGTAACCGGGGCTTTGAAGGGGTAGCAACGCCCCTCCGAATAAAACCTGAATCAGGGCACAGGCCGGCCCGGCCCAAGGCTCAGGCCGGCGGGCGGCGACCGGCCTCGAAACGGCCCTCGAGATAGGCCGCGATCTTGCCGTCGACCGGGAGCTGGAAGGACTTGGTGGTCAGGTATTCCTCGAGACCGTGCACGCCGAGCTCGCAGCCGATTCCGGACTGCTTGATGCCGCGAAACGGCGCGATGGTGTTGAAGGTGCCGCCGTTGATGTCGATGCCGCCGGTATCGATGAGGCGCCCTACCCGCATTGCCCTTTCCACGTCCTTCGACCAGATGGCGCCGCCGAGGCCGAAGATCGTGCTGTTGGCGATGCGCACGGCGTCCGCCTCGTCCTCGTACGGCATGATCGTCAACACTGGCCCGAAGATCTCCTCCTGGGCGATCGACATGTCGGGCCGAACGTCGCCGAACACGGTGGGCCGCACGAAGTAGCCGCGATCGAGAGCGTCGGGACGATCGAGCCCCCCGGCCACCAGCGTGGCGCCCTCCTCGATGCCGCGGCGGATATGCTCACGCACGCTGTCGAACTGGTGCTGGCTGACCTGTGGCCCCATTCTCGTGGTCCCCGGCGTGGGGGGCTGACGGGGGTCACCCGCGACAATCACCGTCTCCGCCACCTCCTTGGCAATGCGGCAGGCCTCGGCATGCATCGAGCGCGGCACCAGCATTCTCGTCCACGCGGCGCAGGTCTGCCCGGCATTGGTGTAGGCATGGTGCACGCCGGCGCGGATCACCGACGGGTCGACGTCGTCGAGGATGACGTTGGCGGCCTTGCCGCCAAGCTCGAGGGATACTTCCTTGATGCCCTGCGCGGCCAGCGCCATGATCCGGCGGCCGACGTCGGTGCTTCCTGTCAGCGACACCATGTCCACCTCGGGGTGCGTGGCCATGGCCTCACCGATCTCGCTGCCTTTGCCCGACAGGAAGTTGAACACACCGGGCGGCAGGTGCCGGCCCGCGATCTCCGCGAAAAGGAAGCACGACAGCGCCACCTCGCTGCTCGGCTTCACCACCACCGTACAGCCGGCCGCCAGCGCCGGACCGACTTTCGCCGTGATCTGGTGGATCGGGTAGTTCCACGGCGTGATGGCGGCAACCACCCCCTTCGGCTCGCGAACCACGATCGAGTTGCCGATGCGCTCTTCGAACTCGTAGTCACCTTTGATGAGCAGGTCCGCGTAGAACCGGATGGTCGAAGCCGGAAAGCCCACCATGTACTGGGCGGTCATCGCTGCCGGCGAGCCCAGCTCTTCCACGATCACGTCGCCGAGTTCCGCCGAACGGGCGTCCATCTCGTCGGCGACGGCGCGCAAGCGCAGGCCGCGTTCCGGCGGCGGCGTCAGCTTCCAGTCGAGCAGCGCCGAGCGTGCCGCACGGACCGCCAAGTCCACGTCCGAGGCGTCCGCACGCGGAATGCGCCCGCAAACCTCCTCGGTGGTCGGATTGACGATGTCGAAATGGCCCGATCCGTGGGGCTTCACCCACGCGCCGCCGATGAGAATCTTGTCGAAGGTACGCATCCGGGAAGTTCTCCGGGGCCCTGATTGCCAGAGGCGCCACTGCGACGCCACACTCTCCGCGCGCGGCAGCGGACTTCCCGACCGGGTGTTGCCCTATCGGCAACACCCGGCAGCCTCGAATCGGGGCTGCTTACAGCCGCGGCACCTGCTATGGCTCGTCGGGTTCGATACGGGGGAACGACGGCTTGAAGGACATCCGATCACTTTGCCGCGCAGGGGTTGCCGCGGGTGTTGCGCTGGCGGTGCTTGTTTGCGGCGCGCGACCCGCGTCGGCGTTACCCGACATCGTGCCGGAAATTTCTGATCTCACGGTCCTTGTCCGCGACGTGCTGCAGGGCGACGTGGACGAAGGCTGCGCGGGCGGTCGCTACGGCCGCAAGCTCGTCAGCTATTCGCTGCGTACACGCAACATCGGCCCCGACGACCTGATCCTCGGCAACCCGGGTTGCCCCAACTGCAGCCTTAACCCCGGCGCCACCTGCACCAACCCCCTCTTCGTCTGCGGCACCTCCCACGGGCACGCCCACTTCGAGGAGTTTGCGCAGAACGAGATCCTCGACTCCGAGGACAATGTGGTGGCGCTGGGTCCAAAGTACGGCTTCTGCCTTCTCGACACGGGCTGCCCGACTCCGCAGTACAGTTGCTCCTACCAGGGCATCACCGCCGGCTGCGGCGACATCTACAGCGCGGGACTGCCGTGTCAGTACGTCGACATCACCGACCTCGGGCTGGCCGACGGTCTTTACAAGATTCGCGTCACCCTCGATCCCGACAACCTGTTCGCGGAAGAGGACGACGCCAACAACGTGATCGAAGTTCCCTTCACGATCGGGCAAACCGAGCGGGTCTGTCCGGCCTTCGAGTCCACGGATGTGCCGAAGACGATTCCCGACATCGGCGTCGCGACGTCGAGCGTCTCGATTCCCGACGTCGGCGAGGTTTCTTCCTTGCGCCTGCGCATGAACGGCACGCACACGTACCTTGGCGATATCGACGCGGCGTTGACGAACCCCGGCGCAACGACGCGAACCGCTTTTCCGCGCATGTGCGGTTCTGCCGACGACTTCGCCCTCTACCTGGGCGACGACGCCGTGGGTCCCCTCGTCTGTCCGGCCGTCGATGACACGGTGCTGCGCCAGCCGGAGGAAAACTTCACCGCCTTCGAAGGCCAGGAAGCCGCCGGCAACTGGACGCTCACGATCACCGATCACGAAGCCGGCGACGCCGGCACGCTCAACGACTGGTCCCTCGAAATCTGCACCCCGTGCGGAAACGGCGTGGTCGATCCGGGAGAGAACTGCGACGACGGCAATCCCGACGCAGGCGACTGCTGCTCGCCGGACTGCCAGATCGTCGCGGCCGACGGCGCGACCTGCGATGACGCAAACGCCTGCACGCTGGCGGAGACCTGCACGGCGGGGGTCTGCGTCCCGGGCGGCGACGTCACGTGCGACCCCTGTCTGGTCTGCGACTCCGGCGCGGGTTGCGTGGTGCCCGACCTTATCTATCCGTGTCAGGACGCGGCCACCGGCCAATCGTTGATCACAATGCGCCACGACGAGGCCGACAGCTCGCGCGACTCGGTGATCTGGCGGTGGCGCAGCCAGACGCCTGTCGAGCTCGACGAGTTCGGCGCCCCCGATCTCGTCACGGACATCTCGCTGTGCGTCTACGAAGCCGGCGCCCTCGTCCTCAGCTCGACAATTCCTGGCGGAGCCAATTGCGACAACGACGAGCCGTGCTGGGATCGCAACGAACGCAACGCATCGTTCTCCGACAACGAGGAACGCTTCGGCGGACTTTCGCGTATACGCATTCGCGAAGGAGATCGCGGTCGCATCACGCTCAAGGGACGCGGCGCTGGCTTGGGGATCGACGATCTGGACCTGACGCTTCCTGCTACGGTGCGCCTGCGCCGTGGTGACGGCACGCCGTGCTGGGAAGCCAATTTCGACGCGGCGGTCCGAACCACTTCCACGCACTTCAAGGCGCGCAGTCGGTAGAGCTGGGGGTTCCCAGGCGGACCATGGAGACTCCCCGACCATCGGGACGCTGCGGGCGCGCGGCGCGTCTTGCTACTCGCAGTCGGCCCGCTTGGTATCGACGGCGCAAGCCAGCGGCGCGGTGACACCGCACTGGCCGGCATCTCCCGCGGCGGCGTCGTCGCCGAGCACGAGCGTCACGCGCAGCGGACCGACGGGCGGCGCGGTGGTCGACTTCTTCGTACGGATCTGGAACGGCAAATCGGTCGGATCCTTGGTGCGATAAAGCACCTTCGACAGTCCGTTCGCGGAACCCGCCGTGCAGGTGGGCGCGTCGAGTGCGCCGCTCTTGTTGCGGTACTGCACCTTCGACGCAGTCGATTTCCACGAGTCGCGCGGATCGCAAACGGGATCGCCGACGCCCGCGATCACGCTCGTGGCCTCGGTGAGATCGAAGATCGCAGCATCACCCGAGCCGATGTCCTCCAGCAGGATCTGGGCGCCTGCGTCGAGCGCCGCCGGCACTCCACCCGGGAAGAACAGGGTTCCGCGCAGAGTCATCTTCTGCGCCGCCGGACCTCGGTCGAGGCCGCGAAGCTTCACCGACGCGTCGGAAACAGCGGCCGGGTTCGTGCACAGGTCCGTGCCGGCCGGCGTGCAGGTTGCCGCGCCCACGGCCTCGGGCGCCCACCAGTTGCCCGACATCACGAGCATCGAGAGCAGCTTGATCGTGTTTTCGTAGTAGTTCTCGGCCCCGATCGGCGTCGTCACCGTGAAGTCCCACACGTCGTTGAGCCAGTCCTGGTTCGCGGAATTCACCATCGCACCGACACCGAACGGTGCGATGAACGCAAGCGAGATGTAATCGGTGCCCGGGATCGAGTCGCCGTTGAGGGAGTAGCCGGCTGTGATGTCGGACGGATCGTCGGAGGTCTTCGTGCGGATCCACGAATTGAGCGTATCGAGCGCGGTCTTCGCGCGACTATCGCCGCTGGCGACGAAATCGGTGGCGAGACGCCAGGGCACACGGCACGCGTTGTACGAGTATTTTCCGTCGTTGGCGCCCTCGAGAAACATCGCGGGAGCGGGAGCGGGTGATGTTGCCGGGTCCACGATGAAATCGGGCACCAGGCCGACGCCGGCGCTGTGCGTCGTCTGCAGCGACGCGACAATGGAATAGAGGCTGTCGCGAAGATCGGTCCACGCAGTCGATCCGCTCGCACTCGCGAACGACGCAAAGTGATCCACCATGAAGTCGGACGATCGCGTGGAGTCGTCGTACGGAGGTACGCCGGGCGTCACCCAGTCGCCGAGCAACGTGAACGACTGCGTAGCGTCCACTTCCCCGTCAAGCACGTCCTCGAGCACCGCCATCGCTTCCTCGTGGTAATCGATGCTGCCGCAGCTGCCCCACTGCTTGTCGGCCAGCAGCAGCGCGAAGGCGATGTCGAGGTCGCCGTCGGTGGCGCTGTTGTTGCCCTGCGCGTCGTTACACGACGTCGTCTGGTTCCACGACATGAGGCGATCGTGAGTGGCCGTGGGATGTTCGAGGAAATACGCGAACATGCCGTCGAAGACGGTTTGCGCCTCAGGGTCGTGCCCGGCCATCAGCGCGGCCAGCATCATGCCGTAACCGTGCGCCTCGGAGACGGTCAGCGTTCCCGATCCTCCGTGCGAAACCACAACGTAGCGACCCGCGCCGCACGTCTGCAGGAGGTACTCGTCCTTCCACTCGTCGTAGAAGTCGCGCACCGCCTGGTCGAGTGTGGCCTGGCTGACGTGGTTCGGGAGAATGCTTCCCATCGCGTAGGTCATCGGATGGGAGCCGAAGGGGCGGTTGATGTCGGCCCGCGCGTAGTGGGCCGAGCCGAAAATGGTTGCCATGAAGAACAGGGTGGCCGCGAAGCGGCTACAGCGGTAAGGCATCGGATTCTCCCCCGCCGCACGGATACGCACGGCACGGCGCCGAGTCTGCACACCGTGCGCCGGGCGGTCAATCACGTCGGACGCACTTCGCGGCGGAAATGGGTCCGCGCCGACGCGCGCTTCTCGCAGTCCTGGCTGTGGTGGCCGCAGTCGCCGGCTCTTCAAGCCATCCCGGCGAGCCGGCGCGCTACCAGAGAAACTCCCAGATGCGGACCGGCTCCTTGAAGCCGGCCAGCAGCGGCTGCCCCAATTCGGCAAACAGAAAGTCCTTGCCCGCAACCAGCTGCCGCACGACGTCGGCGACGAGCACCTGACCTCCCGCCGCGTGTTCCGCGACTCGAGATGCAAGGATAACGGCGCTTCCGAACAGGTCGTCGCCCTCGGCAATCGGCTCGCCTGCGTTGATCCCGATGCGAATGCGGAGCGGTTCGTCGTCCGCTTCCGCACCGGCAGCAATGGCCCTCTGCAACGCTGCAGCGAACGTGAGTGCGCGCGTCGCCGAAGGAAAGGACGCCATGAAGCCATCGCCGAGCGCCTTGAGTTCCTTGCCGCCATGGGCCCGGAGCGCGTCATCGTGTCGTAGAAACGCAGGATCCCGCGCCCACGTTCATCGCCCAGGCGCTGCATCATCGCGGTGTGACCTGCGACGTCGGTAAACACCACGGTGCGAAAGGCGCCGGCAGCAGCTTCCGCAATTGGAGCGGGAGCCGGTGAGTGGACGGTGCCGCCGAGGAACTCCTCCGTGGCACGAATACCGTCGTCACTGCTGCGTATCGACACGAGCCTGGCATCGCGCAGGCCGGCCATGAGATCACGGGCGTTCGACAAGGAACCCTCCGCAAGTTCCGAGGAAACAAAGCGCACCATCCAGTAGCCCGGTTTGAGGCGACCATGGGCGATGGCAAAGGTCTGCATAGTCTCCTCGAGCTCGCGGTACACGACGAGTAAAGGAAAGCGGCGGAAGACAATAGGCGGTGCGCGCTTCTACGATCGCCGCTGGATCGAAGTGAAC
>JBHEOD010000042.1:11061-18476 GCA_046261745.1 Binatia bacterium | reverse complement strand
ATGAAGGATCGCCTACTGCGAGTTGAGGCCGCCTGCTCGAATGGCTCCGCGAGATGGATCTGCTGCGGGGTTCGCCGACCGTTCACGGCGTCAGGTCGTCCACCGCCAGACCGGTATCTCGCAGGATCTGACGGAGCAGGCCGCGCCCGAGAGTCCTGCCGGAATGGACTGGGATAGTAGTTCGGCGCCCATCAGCGTGCCGGAGAATCCGATGACTACCGCTCTGGCGAACGGGCTCGAATCCGTGGCGGCGAAGGATGGTAATCAGGTCCCTGGCCGAGATGGCAGGGAGGTGCGGGCTCATACCGCGACTCGGACCTTTGTCGCGCCAACCTCGTGGTAAATCGGTTCACCGGTCTCGATGCGATCCTGCACGTGCAGGCGAATCGCATCGGAGATCAAGGCTCGGGCTTCGTCCTCGGTCTCCCCTTCGGTGTAGCACCCTTGAAGGCCCGGACAGATGGCGAGATAACGGCCGTCTTCGTCGCGCTCGATGACGACGGTGAACTCGTAGTCGGTCATAGAGGCAACGTAGCAGGAGCCGAAGGATCGGCACAAGCCGCCCCGAAACGTTATGACAACGCGGGAATGAAATGGTGACCCCAACCGGAATCGAACCGGTGTTTTCGACGTGAGAGGCCGACGTCCTAACCGCTAGACGATGGGGCCGCGGACTGCGAGCGCAGCGGCGCCTGTGTAGACGGCACCGGGAGTCGGGTCAACCTGCCGGAGACGCTCGGTCCTCGCGACAGGCTGACCGCCGACTTCATCGCCCCAGAATCTGCCTGGCGATGATCTCCTTCATGATCTCGGACGACCCCGCCAGGATGCGGTTGATGCGCTCGTCCTGGTACATCCGGCAGATCGGATACTCGTCCATGTAGCCCGCTCCGCCGTGAAGCTGCAGGCACACGTCCACCGTGCGACCGGCCAGCTCGCTCGAGTAGAGCTTGATGCGCGCGGCGTCCTCGGACGTGAGCTGCCCCTCGTTGTGCACCTGCACCGCCCGGTCCACGTAGGTCTGCGCGATGTCGATCTCGGCGTCGAGTTCGGCCAGCTTGAAGCGCGTATTCTGAAACTTGCTGAGCGGCTTTCCGAAGACCTTGCGCTGGGCGACGAAGTCCTTCGTCACGTGCATGGCCATCTGCGCGCCGACCACGTTGCCGACCGCCGCGATCAGGCGTTCTTCGGCCAGGCCCTGCATCAGCATGAAGAAACCACCCTCGGGCGGTCCGAGCACGTTCCCGGCCGGGATGCGCACGTTCTCGAAGAACAGTTCGGCCGTGTCCTGGGCCTTCATGCCCATCTTCGCGAGGTTTCGTCCGCGCTCGAAGCCCGGCATGCCGCGCTCGACGAGAAAGAGGCCCATCGCGTGCGTGGAATTGGGATCGGTCTTGGCGGCGACGATCACCACGTCCGACAGGATGCCGTTCGAGATGTAGGTCTTCTGGCCGCTGAGGATCCAGTCGTCACCGTCGCGCCGCGCGGTGGACTTCATTCCGGCAAGGTCGCTGCCGGCGTCCGGTTCGGTCATCGCGATGGCCAGAATCGACTCGCCGGTCGCAAATCCCGGCAGGAAGCGCGCCTTCTGCTCGTCGGTGCCGAAGTGGTCGATATAGGGAGCCACCAGGCGCGAGTGCAGCGTGCTGAAGAAGCACGGATCGCCGTGCCAGGCGTTCTCCTCGATGAGGATCTGCTCGTAACGGAAGTCCGGCAGGCCGAGGCCGCCGTACTTTTCGTCGGCCCAGATCAGCAGCAGCCCGGCTTCACCGGCCTTGGTGAAGGCCTCGCGATCGACGATGCCGGCCTCGCGCCAGCGCTCGGAATGGGGCCGGATCTCGCGCTTGAAGAACTCGCGCGCCGACTCGCGAAACATGTTCTGCTCTTCGGTGAACGGAAGTCTCTGCATGGCCCGGGCCTGTAGCACGAGCTTGCAATAACGCAATTGAGCCGCGTCGCCGCGAGGAACCGCCGACCAACTCGTCTGGCCAGCGGCGACGCCCCGGCACCTTGCGGTGGCGGAGCGTCGCTTCGGGACATCGGTCAGAAACCGCCGCGCACGGCGCGAGTCGGCATTGCTCCGGTCTTGCCAAACACGGTCATTCCGCCGTCGGCGAAGTTGACCGCCCAAACGCCCGTTCCGGTCAGGTCGGATACGGCGCTCGACGCCGTCAGGTAGAAGGAAGACTGGGTCAGGCCGAAAGTCGCCGCGATGCACGGACTGGTCGTACACGGATAGGCCTCCGCAATGATGGTCTGCAGTTCCTCGCGGGTGGGCATGCGCCAGTCGCAGTTGCCCTGGAAGCAGCTGCCGGCGGTGTCCCAAATGAAGACGTCGAAGGCGGTGCCGTCGGCGTTGGTCTCGTCTAGATCGCCGGCCCATGTCCACGTGTAGGAGTTGTCGACGTCATGCACGGACGAATCGTCGGTTTTCTTCTCCCAGACCAGTCCGGTGAGATTGTCGGTAACGGTGGCGCCGTTGTCGGTGTAGCGATTCTGGTCGCAGGCGGTGAACGATCCCGCGAACTTGTTCTGCAGTTTCGGCCAGACCGCGGCGTACTTCATGTTGCACTTGGACGAGGCCGCGCGCAGCGCATCGTAGTCGCTGGAGGTCTCGAACTTGGCCAGCGCTTTCGCTTGGCAGGCCGTGTACTTCCCGCTGGCGTTGATCCTTGCCGCCGCGCAGGCCTGGATCGGCGTTCCGGCCGCTTGGGCCGCCTGGACCCCGGCAAGCAATGCAGTCAGCAAGGACGCAACGATGGTGATGTTCCTGTTCATACGAATTCTCCCTTTCTTTGATTCGAACGTTTTCAATCCGGTTTGACGGCGGCACCTCGCTCCCTCCGCCCATCAATCCATGAATCTCACCATGACCGCGGAACCGGGCGCGCGTCTGGAAAGAACTTGGAAAGTTCGTGGAAAGTTGTGGGCCTGAGTCCGGAACCGCCGGGTTGCCGGGGGCGATGCAACGGTTCTTGTTGGCCGCGCCCCAGCGTGTCGCCGGCGACTGACAACCCTCCCCGTTCGTGCGATAGCCGGCGCATTCCAGCGAGGAGAGCGCCGATGCCCACTATCGAGAGCAGCCCCGAGTTCGTCAGCCAGGTCTATGAGAAGATGCGCGAGCGCCTCGGCATCGTGCGCGGCCGCGTCGGCAAGCCGCTGACGCTGGCCCAGAAGATCATCCTCGGCCACATCGACGCCCCGGCCACGGCCGAGCTCGAGCACGGCAAGAGCTACGTCGAGCTTCGCCCCGACCGCGTGGCCATGCAGGACGCCACCGCCCAGATGGCACTGCTGCAGTTCATGCAGGCCGGACGGCCCTCCGTCGCCGTGCCGACCACGGTGCACTGCGACCACCTGATTCTCGCCCACCACGGGGCTCTCAGCGATACCAACCACGCCCGCAGCGAGAACGCCGAAGTGTACGACTTCCTGGCCTCGGTCTCGGCCAAGTACGGCATCGGCTTCTGGAAGCCCGGCTCCGGGATCATCCACCAGGTGGTTCTGGAGAATTACGCGTTCCCGGGAGGCCTGATGATCGGCACCGATTCCCACACCCCGAACGCCGGCGGCCTCGGCATGTGCGCGGCCGGCGTAGGCGGCGCCGACGCGGTGGACGTGATGGCCGGCTTCCCGTGGGAGGTGCTGCTGCCGAAGACCATCGGCGTGAGGCTGACCGGCAAGCTGAGCGGCTGGGCTGCTCCCAAGGACATCATCCTCAAGCTCTGCGGGATGCTCACCGTCAAGGGCGGAACCAACAAGATTGTCGAGTACTTCGGCCCCGGAACCTCCAGTATCAGCTGCACCGGCAAGGGGACCATCTGCAACATGGGCGCCGAGCTCGGCGCCACCTGCTCGGTGTTCCCGTTCGACGAGCGCATGGCCACCTACCTCAGGGCCACCGGCCGCGCGGAACTGGCCGAGCTGGCCGCGAAGAACCTCGACCTCGTCACGGCCGATGCCGAGACGGCCGCCAACCCCGAGGCCTACTACGACGAGGTCGTCGAGATCGACCTGTCCACGCTCGAGCCGCACCTGGTCGGCCCGCACACCCCGGACCTTGCGCGCCCGCTGTCCGAGGTAGCCGCCGCGGTGAAGTCCGAGGGATACCCCGACCATCTTTCGGCCGCCCTGATCGGAAGCTGCACAAACTCGTCCTACGAGGACATCTCGCGCGTGGCCGCCATTGCCGAGGAGGCCGCGGCCCACGGCTACAAGTCGAAGGCCTCCCTGCTCGTCAGCCCCGGCAGCGACATGATCTTCGAGACCATCCAGCGCGACGGCCAGATGGCCTCGCTCGAAAAGGTCGGCGCTTCCGTGCTCGCCAACGCGTGCGGCCCCTGCATCGGACAGTGGAAGCGTGACGACGTGGCCAAGGGCGAGAAGAACTCGATCGTCACGTCCTTCAACCGCAACTTCCCGGGGCGCAACGACGCGAACCCGGAGACGCTCGCCTTCATCGCGAGCCCGGAGATCGTGCTCGCGCTCGGCCTGGCCGGTTCGCTGTCTTTCAACCCGATGACAGATCCGCTCGGCGAGAACGGCAAGTCGTTTCGCCTCTCGCCTCCCCCGCCGGCTCCGGAGGTTCCTGCCAACGGCTTTCAGGCGGCGCTCGGCGGTTACCAGGCACCGGCGCTCGACGGCAGCACGGTCGAGGTGAAAGTGAAGCCCGACAGCGGACGTCTCGCGCTGCTCGCTCCGTTCCCGAAACCCGAGGCGTCCCAGTACCTGCGCATGCCGCTGCTGCTCAAGACCCAGGGCAAGACGACCACCGACCACATCAGCCCGGCGGGCCAGTGGCTGCGCTACCGCGGCCATCTCGACAAGATCAGCGACAACATGTTCACCGGCGCGATTCGCGCCGGCAGCGGCGAACGCGGCACCACTCGCAACCCGCTGACGGAAGAATCGAGCCAGCCGGTTCCGGCCGTCGCGCGCGCTCTCAAGGCCGCCGGCCGGCGCTGGATCGTCGTCGGTGACGAAAACTACGGCGAAGGTTCGAGCCGCGAGCACGCGGCGATGAGCCCGCGGCATCTCGGGTGTGCGGTGGTGATCACGCGCAGCTTCGCGCGCATCCACGAGTCGAACTTGAAGAAGCAGGGCATCCTGCCGCTCACGTTCGCCAATCCCGAGGACTGGACGAAGGTGCGTGAGGACGACGAGATCTCCGTGCCGGGGGCCCTTTCCCTCGCACCCGGCCGCAGCCTCCAGGTGACGTTGCACCACAGCGACGGCAGCGAAGAGGAGATCCAGGCCCGGCATTCCTGCAACGCCGAGCAAATCGGATGGATCCGTGCCGGCGGCGCACTCAACCTGCTGCGCTCGTAGGGCCGGACGCGGAGAAGGGGCCATCTGCTTCGTTGGATGCCCGGTCGTTCGACGTACGGGAAGTACGTCTCCGCTCTCTACCCGGACATCCGCCTCGCATCTAACCCCTTCTCCGCGCCCGGCTCGTCACACGGGGGCTCTCGTCTCTCGGACGGATTCGACGCGCACGGAAATCGGGGACTGGTACCGATTTCGGGCAGAACGCTTGTCCTCTCGGTAGCGCCGCGGAAATCGGTACCTGTCCCCGATTTCCGATTTACGGGCGTAGCGGGAGGGTGCCGGATTCGACGCCGTTGCAGGCGGTTCGGATGCGGGTAAGGGTGCGCGCGCGGCCGAGCACGTGGCAGAACTCGAACATGCCGGGGCTGGCCGTGCCGCCGGTCAGCGCCACGCGCAGCGGCTGCGCGATCGCCCCCAGCTTGATCCCCTCGCCTTCGCAGAACGCGCGGATCGCGTTCTCGATCTCCGGCGCCACCCAGATCTCCATCGCCTCCATCTCTAGGGCCAGCGTGCGAAGTCGTGCGCGATCCGCCTGGCCGAGGAACTTCTCCACCGCCGCGGCGTCGTACTCGACCGACACGCGAACCAGCGGACCGAGCGCCGCGGCAAGCTCGACGAACGTGCGAGCGCGTTCGCGCACGAGCGCGACGGCCGTCTGCATGAAGAGGTCGCCGAGTTCGTCGAGCGCGTCGGGCGGCAGGAAGGGCTTCACCGCTTCGACGAGTTCGGCGTCGGTGCGCAGCTTCATGTGCTGCGCATTGACCCACGCGAACTTCTCCATATCCCACGCGGCCGCGGCCTTGTGGATCGCTTCCGCCTCGAAGGCGGCGACGAGTTCGGGAACCGTGAAGATTTCCTGGTCGCCGTGGGCCCAGCCGAGCCGCGCGAGGTAGTTCAGCGTGGCCTCGGGCAGGAAGCCCATGTCGCGGTACGCAAGCAATGAGGTCGCACCGTGGCGCTTCGACAGTCGCGCGCGGTCCTGGCCGACGATCAGCGGCATATGTCCGTACACCGGCGTCGCCGCGCCGAGCGCGCGAAAGATCTGCACCTGCCGCGGCGTGTTGGTGATGTGGTCCTCGCCGCGCAGCACGTGGGTGATGCGCATGTCGATGTCGTCGGCAACGTTGACCAGGTGAAACATCGGCGATCCGTCCGAACGCACGAGCACGAAGTCGTCGAGCTCGCGGTGATCGAACACGATGTCGCCGCGAATGATGTCGGTGACCACCGTTTGGCCTTCCTCCGGCACCGCGAGCCGCACGACGGCCGTCTCCCCGGCTGACGGCTGGCGGTGCAGGCGGCGACAGGTCCGGTCGTAGGCAAAGTTACGGCCGGCCGCCTGGGCGGCCGTGCGCTTGGCCGCCAGCTCTTCGGCGGTGCAAAAGCACCAGTACGCGCTGCCGCTCGCGAAGAGTTCCGCAACAACGGCGCGGTAGTGATCCGAGCGCCTGGACTGGAACACCGGCCCTTCGTCCCATTCGAGCCCGAGCCAGCGCAGGCCGTCGAGAATGGCGGCGGTGAACTCGTCGGTCGAGCGCTCGAGGTCGGTGTCCTCGATGCGCAGCACGAAGCGGCCGCCGTGGTGCCTTGCGAAAAGATAGTTGAAGAGCGCGGTGCGCGCTCCGCCGATATGAAGATGCCCGGTCGGGCTCGGCGCGAATCGGGTGCGAACTTCGGTCATCCGCGGAATCAACCACGCTCGATGCAGCAAGACCAGCGAGCCCGGTTCACCTCGCCGGCACCTCCACCAGCGCCACCGCCAGCGCCACCACGGCGTGCCCTTCTCCCACCGGCCCGATCCCGTCGCTGCTCTTCGCCTTGACGGAAAGCAGCCCGGCGTTGATCCCGAGCGCCGCCGCCATCGCCTCCCGCATCGCGCCGAGATGCGGCGCGATGCGCGGCCGCTCGATCACCACCGTGACGTCGGCGCTCCCCACCACCGCACCGATGGTCGCGAGCCGCTCGCCTACCTCGCGCAGGAAAACCGACGAATCCGCGTCTTTCCAGCGCGCGTCGCCGGACGGAAAGAAGGCTCCCATGTCGCCGAGTCCGGCGGCGCCGAGCAGCGCATCGGCGCAGGCGTGCGC
>JBHEOD010000042.1:1580-11051 GCA_046261745.1 Binatia bacterium | reverse complement strand
GGGCGTGGGCGGCCGCGTCACCGTCGCTGTGCCCGAGCGCGCCCAGTTCGAACGGCACCTCGATGCAGCCGAGCCGGAGCGGGCGTCCGGCGACGAGCCGATGGATGTCGTAGCCTTGTCCGATGCGCAGCATGCGGCCCTCCGGGTTGCGGACAGAGGCATTTTGAGCCACCGGCGAGCATGGTACCATCCGCCCGTCTGCGACTTCGAGCCTTCCGAAGCCGCGTACGTCGCACGTGACGTCCGAGGATTCCATCCGCGCTGTCGATCATGAGGCAGTGCTGGCGAGCTTGCTCGAAGCCGTGGTGGCCTTTGGCCCCGCCGGACAGGTGAACTTCGTCAATCCGGCGGCGGAAGTCCTGCTCAGCCGTTCCCGTCGCGCGCTCGACGGCCGTAGCGCCGAAGACGTCTTCTCAGCCTCACCGTGGATCGCCGAGATGCTCCGGCACCTCGGCCCCGACCACCCCGCTGTCCGCGAGGAAGGCGAGCTCGTCACGCCAAACAGCCGCGTGCCGGTGCTGGCCGAAGGCTCGGCAGTGCGCGAGCGCAATGTGGGCTCGACCGCCTCGGTGCTGGTGCTCTACGACCTCTCGCGGCGCGGCGCGCTCCAGGAAGAAGAAACCCAGCGGCGGCGCGTGGCCGAACTCGACCGCATGGCCGCGCAGTTCGCGCACGAGATCAACAATCCTTTGTCCGGCATCCGCGGCGCGGCCCAGTTGCTGGGGCGACGCCTGGTCGGGCGCGACGACCTCGTCGAGTACACCGACATGATCGTCCGCCAGGTCGACCGGCTTCATATGCTGGTGGAGGCGTTGATGGCACTCGAGGCGCCGCTGCTTCGCAAGGAGCCGGTCAACATCCACCGGATCCTCAACGATCTGCTTCTGCTCGAGCGGCCTGCGGCCGAGCAACGCGGCATCGTGTTCGAACCGCAGTTCGACCCCAGCCTTCCCGATGTCAGCGGCGACCCTGCCCGCCTCGAGCAGCTCTTCCTGAACATCCTGCGCAACGCCGTCGCGCATTGCCCTGAGTCGCTCGGGCGCATCCGCGTGGCCACGCGCATGGAGCATGCGTTCTACGTGGATCGCGAGTCCGAACGCGTCTCGTTCCTGACCGTTTCCATTTCCGACAACGGCCCCGGCCTCGACGAGGAAGCCCTCGAGCACATGTTCTCGCCGATGTTCTCGAAGCGGCCGGGAGGCCACGGCCTCGGCCTCGCGATCGCCGGCGCGATTGCTACGGCCCACGACGGACGTATCCGCGCAGCCAATGTGCCCAACGGCGGGGCCGTCTTCCACGTCACCCTTCCGCTGGCGCGAACACGCGAAGCAGTTAAAGGAGAGCATTCGTGAACACGCATCGAAAAGGCATCGTGCTCGTCGTCGACGACGAGGCCGACGTACGGCGGGTCATCGGCGATGCGCTTGGCGACGCCGGCTGCACCGTGCTGACCGCAGCCGACGCTGAAAGCGCGCTAGCCCTGCTCGAAAAAGGCGGCGTCGACATTGCGTTCGTCGACATCAACCTCGGTCGCGACAGCGGCTTCGACATCCTCGACTCCGTGCGCAAGCGCGGCGGCGAAACCGACGTCGTCGTGATCACCGGCAAGGCCTCCGTGGCCAACGCCATCGAGGCCACGCGCCGCGGCGCCTTCGACTACGTGACCAAGCCCTTCGATCTCGACCACCTGGTCGCGCTCGCCCGCCGCATCCTCGACAGCCGCGCCGCGGTGCAGTCGATGCCCGCAGCCAAGCCGAGCTCCGAGCCGCCGGCCAAGGCCGAGATCGTCGGGCAGTCGGCTGCGATGCAGGAGGTCTACAAGATCATCGGCCGCATGGCGGCCAGTCCGACGACGGTCCTGATCCAGGGCGAGAGCGGCACCGGCAAGGAAGTCGTCGCGCGCGCCATCCACGCGTATTCCACGCGCGCCGCCGGGCCGTTCATCGCGGTGAACTGTTCCGCCATTCCAGCCGACCTGCTCGAGAGCGAGATGTTCGGCCACGAGCGCGGCGCGTTCACCGGCGCCACCGACCGCCGCATCGGCAAGTTCGAGCAGGCCAGAGGCGGCACGCTCTTCCTCGACGAGATCAGCGACATGCCACTGGCGCTGCAGGCCAAGCTTCTGCGCGTGCTGCAGGAGCGCGAGTTCTCGCGCGTCGGCGGCCACGAGCTGCTGCCGGCCGACTGCCGCGTGCTGGCGGCCACCAACCGCGGCCTCGAGGCCGAGGTCGAAGCCGGCCGATTCCGCGAAGACCTCTACTTCCGCCTCAAGGTTGTAGTGATCGATTTGCCGCCGCTTCGCGAGAGGCGCCAGGACATTCCCGACCTCGTTCGCCACTTTCTCGACCGCATCAACCAGCGCGAGCGTTTCAAGGTGAAGGGCGTCTCCGCCGAGGCGCTCTCGCTGCTCGTGGAACAGCACTGGAAGGGCAACGTTCGCGAACTCGAGAACGTGCTGCTGCGCGCCGCCGCGCTGGCGCCCGACCGCGTGCTCGGCTCCGCCGACCTTCCGCTGCGGCCGCGCCCGAGCACTCCGGCGATGGACCTCACGGCTCCGCTCACCGACATCCTCGGCGCCAAGATCCGCGAGATGCTGACCTCGTTCGGCTCGACCGAACCGCGCGACCTGCACACGCGCGTGCTCGCGATGGTGGAAAAACCGCTGTTCGAGGCCGTGCTCGAGAACACCGGCGGCAACCAGCTCAGGGCCGCCGACATCCTCGGCATCAACCGCAACACGCTGCGCAAGAAGATCACCGAATACGGGATCTCGCTGTCGCGCTCGAAGATGTGAGCACACCGCGCCTTCCTCCGCTCTATCCCATCGTCAACGTCCGCGACCATGGGCAGGCCGAGCGCGACCGGGTGTTCGCGTTGGCTCTCGAGCTTGCCGGCGCGGGCGCGACGCTGCTCCAGCTTCGTGCCAAACCGCTCGGAGCCGGGGCCCTCGCGGACCTGGCCTCTCGCCTGCTCGAAAGGCTGGAGGGCTCCGCCGTGCAGCTCATCGTCAACGACCGTCTCGACGTTGCGCTCGCGTGCGGTGCCGCCGGCGTTCATCTCGGCGACGAAGACCTCCCGGTCGGTCCCGCGCGCAGAGTCGTGCTCGAATCCAGCGCCGGCCGGCACAGTCCGCACGACGAAGCCGATTTCCTGATCGGCTATTCGACGCACAGTCCCGACGAAGCCGCGCGCGCCCAGGCCGAGCCGGCCGATTACCTCGGGTTCGGCCCGGTCTTCGAAAGCCCGACCAAGGCGGGCGTTCGCGCGGCCCGCGGCATCGAGCTTCTCGCGAAGGCGTGCCGCGCGAGCCGTCTGCCTGTGGTGGCCATCGGAGGCATCGCGCTGGCCAACGCACGCCAGTGCTGGGAGGCCGGCGCCGCCAGCGTCGCCGTCATCAGCGAGATCGAGAGCAGCGCCGACCGCCATGCGCTCGTCGCGCAGTACCTTCGAGTGGCTCGCGAAGCCGGAGTCGTTTCCGAACGCAACTGACAGCGCGCACCGCCGAAGCAACACGGGGACCAGCATGACCATTCTCCGCGATACCATCGAGACGGTCCGCTCGGTGTGGCCGATCGTGAAGCGAGCCACGCTGTCGGGCCAGCTGTGGAATCCCCAGTGCGTGCTCACCGACCCCGATCCCGACGTGCTCTGCGAGTACGACGTGCGCATCCCGATGTCGGAGGGCTTCCATGTCACCGCCAACGTGTTCCGCCCGCGCTCGGCGGCTGCCGAGGGCCGTGCAGTTCCGGTAGTGATGTGCGCGCACCCCTACGACAACCACCTGACGCCAGCCCTCGGGCGTACGCCGCTCGGCGGCCCGCCGCTTCAATACCGATTGATTCCGCAGGTGGGTCGGCCGGTGTTCTCGAAACTGACGAGCTGGGAAGCGCCTGATCCGAACTTCTGGATCCCGGCCGGCTACGCCGTCGTCAACATGAACCTTCCCGGCTACGCGAACAGCGAAGGCCCGGCGACGGCGTTCAGCGCGCACCAGGCGCGCTGCTACAGCGAAGCCATCGAGTGGGTTGGACGCCAGCCGTGGTCCACCGGGAAGGTCGGGCTGACCGGCGTCAGTTTTCTCGCGATCACCCAGTACCACGTGGCCGCCCTGCGCGACCATGGCGGTCCGCCGTCGGCGCTACGCTGCATCTCGCCGTGGGAAGGAGTCGGCGACCTCTACCGCGAGCAGATGTGCCCCGGCGGTGTTGCCGACCAGGGTTTTGGTCCGTTCTGGTGGAACACCGAGGTTCGCGGAACCATCTCGTGCTCGCCTGAGGAGTTCGCCCGCCTCAACGGCGGCCTGCCGACCGAATTTCTCAAGCTGCATCCGTTCCGCGACGAGTTCTGGAAAGCGCTGTCGCCCGACTTCGCAAAGATCGAGCTGCCGATGCTGGTTTGCGCGTCGTTCTCCGATCACGGGCTGCACACGGTCGGATCGTTTCGCGCGTTTCGCGAGGCGGCGTCGAAACAGAAATGGGTCTACACGCACCGAACCGGCAAATGGGCGGCGTTTTATTCGGTGGAGGTGCAGGAGCTGACCCGTCGCTTCATGGACTGCTTCCTCAAGGACGATACGACCAACGGCTTCCTCGAGATGCCGCCGGTTCGTCTGGAGGTTCGATCCAGCCGCGACGAGGTCCGGGAAGTTCGCCTGGAGCACGAGTGGCCGCTGGCGAGGACCGAGTACACGCGCCTGCACCTGACGGCATCTTCCCCCGGTCTCTCGCCATGCGCGCCGGCCGAAACGCGTGGCCTCGAGTTCCCGTCGCGAGGCGGTGAGCTTCGTTTCCGTCATCGATTCGACGAGGACACCGAACTCAGCGGCTACATGAAGCTGAGGCTATGGGTGGAGGCTCGCGCCGGCGCTGCAGAGGTTCCGCCGAAGGACATGGTGGTGTTCGTCGCGGTGAGCAAGCTCGACCGCGAGGGCCGCACCGTGCATTTCGAAGGATCGGTCGGCAACCACTACGACCTTGTCAGTCGCGGGTTCTGTCGGGCGTCGCGGCGTGAACTCGATGCAGCGCTTTCCACCGAATGGCAACCGGTGCCGTCGGGCACTTCGTCGTTGCCGTTGAAGCCGGGCGAGGCAGTCGCCCTCGACATCGAGATTTATCCGAGCGCCACGTTCTTTGCCGCCGGCGAGCAGATCGAGTTGATCGTGGCTTCGGACGAGATCATCCCGTCGCCGCCGTATCGCAAGGATTCCTCCTGCAATCGCGGCACGCACGTCGTGCACGTCGGCGGCGAGCGCGACTCGTGGCTGCTGGTTCCGCGGATTCCCGGCTGTGATGCCGGCGACCCGCCCGTCTCGCGCTGAGCGTTGCGCGTGCCGGGGCCCAGGGGTGCGCGCCGTGGCCTCGCCTATTCGTACTGCCCCGCGTAGGCCGCCGAGGAATTCGCATCCTCGCGGTTGCTGAAATTGCGGAAGCGCGCGAACGCCTTGTCGAACATCAGACGCACGGTTCCGGTGGGTCCGTTGCGCTGCTTGGCAATGATCACTTCGGCGACGCCCGGCTCGGCCGTGTCGGCGTTATACTGCTCGTCCCGATACAGGAAGATGATCACGTCGGCGTCCTGCTCGAGCGCCCCCGACTCACGAAGGTCGGCCATGCCGGGACGCTTGTCTGCGCGCATCTCCACCTGCCGGTTGAGCTGCGAGAGCGCGACGATGGGCACGTTAAGTTCCTTCGCGAGCCCCTTGAGCGAGCGTGAAATCGCCGAGATTTCCTGTTCGCGGCTGTCTTCGCCGGTGCCCCGCATCAGCTGAAGGTAGTCGATGACGATCAGCCCCAGGTTGGCCGCGTGATCGTGCTTGAGGCGCCGCGCCTTCGCGCGAATCTCAAGCACCGTCTGGCCCGGCGAGTCGTCTATGTAAATCGGAGCACCGCCGAGCTTGCCGGCCGTGAGTGCGATGTTCTTGATGTCGCGGTCGTGCAGGTTGCCGGTGCGCACGCGCGCGTTGTCGATCTCGGCCTGCGAGCACAGCATGCGCATCACCAGCTGGTCGGACGACATTTCCATCGAGAACACCGCCACGCCGACGTTGCACTCGCCGGCGGCGTACTCGGCGATGTTCAGACAGAACGCGGTGTTATGCACGCAGACGTCGTTGGCGACGAAGTTATGGCTTTTGTCGACGGTAAGATCGTAAACCTGGGCCATCCCCACCGATTCGACGGAATCGACGATGTCCCAGTAAACGTCCCCGCCGGCCAAGTCGCGAAGTCCCTGGTCATCGAGCGCTTCTGCGAACGCAGCCAGGCGGCGGCGGGACATGCCGCGTCCGACGTGAAGGTTCGACGAGTCGAGCAGACCCATTCGCGAGCCGATCCCCGACCAGGATTCCCCTGCCCTCGCGGCATCGATACGCCGCCACACACCTGCGGGAACGATGTCGCGGAAAGCCTTTTCCCTTCTCGAATCGCAGGCCAGCCGCACACGGGCGATCGCATCCTCCTTGCCGAAGATGCCGATCTTGTCGATGAAGTGAAGCATCGAAGTCCGGTCGGTGATGTCCAGCTGGTACGCGCTGCGTGTGCCGCCCTGATAGCGGACCTGCCTCGCCCGCAGCCGGGCTACCACCCCGAAGCGCAACAGCAGGTGCTGGATCTGTCTCGCCATGCGTTCGCTGGCCGTGCAGATCCCGATCTGGGCCTGCCCCGTCGCCAGCACGCTCGCCCATCCGTCGGTGGCAAAGAGGCGATTCAGAAAGCACGCCAGCTCGTCGGGCACCAGGCCGAAGACGACATCGGGAATGAACTTCTCCCGTGCGCCCTTTCCGCGCAGTCCGAGGCCGTCGAGCCAACGCATCAGTCCGCTGCCTTCACTGTGCCGCAGCGACGCATGCCCCTCGGGAGCCAGCTCAGCTTCGTCGAGGGCGAGCGCGCCGCACAACTGGGAGAAAAGCTGAGCTGTCGGGGCGGTCGCGCCGCTGCACCAGTGCGAAACCGATCCGGGCGAGACACCGATCTCCGCAGCCAGCGAGGCCGCGCTCCGCTGGCGTGCCGCAAGAGCTTGACGAATCGACAAGCCAAGATCTCGGCGGCGTGACCGCAGCGCATCCAGGTCACCGGAGACCCTCACCGTGCGAGCCCGCGTCGGCGACCCCTCTTCGCGCAGAGACAGTCCGCCGAACCGACGGACAGCGTCGGCGAAGTCATCCTGGATCCGCGGGTTCGTGTTCGTGAAGCGCACCGAGGAGCCGCGTACCGACCCGTCGCCGATCAGGTATCCGAGGATCTTCGCGCGGTCCTCGCCAATCGATTCCCGGCCGGCGACAGGAAGCCGTCTCGGGACCGCCACGTGATCCCCAGGTCGAATCTCCCCGAGAGGCTTCCATCCGTCGATCGTCAGAAAGGGGTGACTGAGCGTCGTGCGGACCCGCCTTCCAAGGCGCGTCGTGACTTCGAAGACGGGCTTGATGCCGTCGTCCACGAAGGCACTCGGCGTGGCCGGCTCGAACCGCCACTGGTCGTTCAGCGTGAGCAAGGTCCCGCAGCGCGCGCGGACGATCTGCTCGATCGTACGCACACGGCCGTCCTCGAGGACGATCTCCGAATCAGCCGTCAGGCACTTCCCCATACTCGGACGTCCCGCCACGATGATGAGGTCCGACGGCTGAAGCCCCGCGGTTTTGTGATCGAGGTCGTAGTAACCCGTGGCCACGCCCGTCACGTCCGACTTGCGCTCGAAAAGCATCTCGATGCGTTCGACCGTCGAGCTGATGAGTGTGTCGATGCGGCGAAGCGCGCTTCTCTGGTTGTCGCTCGAAAGCTCGAAGATTGCCTGCTCGGCCTTGTCGAGGAAGTCGCGCGTCGCGCCGCGCGACTCGTAGGCACCCGACAGGATCTCCGACGAGGCGCGAATCAGCCGCCGCAGCGTGGCCTTGTCGTGCACGAGGCGCGCGTAGTGATCGATGTTGGCGGCGGTCACCACCCTCTCGGCCAGTTCGACGAGAAAAGCCGTGCCGCCTACGCGCTGAAGCTCTCCGGTCTGCTTCAGCGCCTCGGTCACCGTGATGACGTCTGCCGGTCGCGCCTGGCTGTGGAGCATCGTGATGGCCGCGAAGATGCGGCCGTGGCGCTCGACGTAGAAGTCGGTGGCGATGACGAGGTCGGCGATGCGATCGAACGCGTCGGAATCGGTCAGCAGCGCGCCGAGGACGGACTCCTCGGCCTCCTGACTGTGCGGCGGAACTCGGGTGAAGGCTGCTTTCTGCTCGTCCATGGGGGCGGGAATATGCGCCGGATCGTGTGCTGTCGAAAATCGCGGAACCGTAATGAAATGCGGCGGAACTCGAGTTTTCGGACGGTCCGGGCGAGCCCGCTGTGGACAAGTCGCCAAGGCGGGGAAGTGCCGACCGGTCCGGCGTGGGTGCCCTGTGGAGGAGTTGTGCAGGAGCGGTGCGCAGCCTGTGCGTGAACTGTGCAGGAATCGCGTCGCGCAATGCTGGACCGCGCTCGCGCCGCGCGGATACTGGCGGCGATCCTTGTGAACGGGCCTGCGCCCCCTTGCCAAAAGCGATGCCAACCATGACGACACCGATTCCCGCCACCCTCATTCCCGGAGACGGCATCGGGCCCGAGATCGTCGATGCCACGCTGGCGGTACTCGACGCCCTCGGGGCGCCTTTCGAGTGGGACCGCCAGGTCGCCGGCCTGGCCGGCGTGCTGGCCACAGGCGATCCCCTCCCCCCCGCCGCCATCGACAGCATCCGCCGCACCAACCTCGCGCTGAAGGGACCGCTCGAGACGCCGTCGGCCGGCGGCTACCGCTCCTCCAACGTGCGTCTGCGGGAAGAGTTCCGTCTCTACGCGAACCTGAGGCCGGCGCGCACCATCATCCCCGGCGGCCGCTACGACCACGTCGACCTCGTGGTGGTGCGCGAGAACCTCGAAGGCCTCTACATCGGCCACGAGCACTACGTGCAGATCGACGACGATCCGCACGCTGTCGCGATGGCCACCGGCATCAACACCCGCCAGGGATCTCGCCGCCTCCTCGAGTTCGCGTTCGACCATGCGATCGCGACAGGACGCGAGCGCGTGACCATCGTGCACAAGGCCAACATCCTCAAGGCGCTGACCGGACTCTTCCTGGAAACCGGCGTCGAGCTTTACGAACAGCGCTACAAGGGCCGCTTCGTGCTCGATACGGTGATCGTCGACGCGTGCGCTATGAAACTGGTGCTCGATCCGAACCGTTTCGACGTGCTGGTCACGACCAACCTGTTCGGCGACATCCTGTCCGATCTCGTGGCGGGACTGGTCGGAGGGCTCGGCATGGCGCCCGGAGCAAACATCGGCGAGGACGCCGCGATCTTCGAGGCGGTGCACGGATCGGCGCCCGACATCGCCGGCACCGGCACGGCCAATCCGCTGGCGACCATCCTGTCGCTGGCGATGCTGCTGCGCTATTCGCTGGAGCAACCCGGGGCGGCGGATCGGGTGGAGAAGGCGGTGCGCACGGTCC
>JBHEOD010000042.1:0-1570 GCA_046261745.1 Binatia bacterium | reverse complement strand
ATGCCGGCCTTGAAGAAGGCCGCCATGAACCCGCCGCCTTGCGCCAGGTCGCGCGACAGGTAGGGGTAGATGCGGCCCAGGAGCTTGGGGCGCAGCGTCGAATCGGGCTGCCGGGCCCAGAAGCGGCGCACCATCGCCTCCTGGAAGATGCCGTACCCGGCGAACGCCTCGTCGGCCCCCTCGCCGGTGAGCACGACCTTCATGCCGGCGTCGCGCACCGCGCGCGAGAGCCTCTCGAGGGCTTGCGGAATGCGCGGCCCGTACCACGCCAGGTCCTTCCCATCGAGCAGCAGAAAACGGGCGTGCAGACCCGCCGCCTCGAGTTCGTCGGCGTGCTTGCTTTCGAACACGTAGGGCTCGTCGGGAAGGATGACGAGCCTCGGTGCCGCGTCCAGAATCTCCTGCATCGTCACCTCGAAGAAATCCGCTCCGTCGCGGTGGCCGAACACGTTCAAGCACCCGGCGCGCGCGAGCATGTCGCCGATGTACGTCGCGCGACGAAAGCTCATATATGGCTTTCGCCAGATCGGACAGAACGTAGGCACCGCGCCCGCATCGGCTCTCGAGTCGGCCGCGGCAAGAGCCTCGCGACATCGCATCGCGAGCGTCGCGCCAGCCTCCTTCGCGCCGCAGGACTCGCCTAGATTCTCAATCATCGTCGCCGCCTCGGCTACCGTGCACGGATGCGTAACGTGCAGCACGAGTCCGGCGTCCTGCATTGCGCGGCAATCCTCGAGCCGGTTCTCTTCCTTGTTGACGATGACGAGATCGGGCCGAAGCTCGATGATGCGGGCAACCTCGGGGTTCTTGGTACCACCCACCGCCTCGATGCTCTCGACGACGTCCGCCGGCTCCGTGCACCAGCGCGTGCGGCCGACGATCGAGTCGAGGAGCCCGAAATCGACAAGGGTCTCTGTCAGGCTCGGGACAAGGGAAACGATTCGCATCGGGACAAGCTGAAGGAAAAGCGGGGCGAGGTCACTCGATTCGCCCTGCTGCCGGCAAGGCGGACGCTCATGATTCCCCCACGAGCAAGCCGGCGGGCATCGGTCTGTTGACACCCGCTTTGACACCCAATATGTCAAAAAGGATGAAGAAGGTGAACGCCCTCGAACTCCGACAGTCGCTCGGGAAAGTCCTCGCTGCGCTGGAGAAGCACGGCGAGCCGATTCTCCTGGAGCGTGGCAGACGGCCCGTCGGAGTGATCGTCTCCCTGCAGGATTTCGAGCAACGCTTCGTCGAGAAGTCCGCGAGTGCCGCTCGTCAGAGAATTTTCGACGCGATTGAAGAACTTGCCACCACCGCCCGAGATCCCCGGCCAACCGTGGAGATCCTGCGCGAGCTTCGCGGCGATGGCTGACACGATCCTGGTCGTGGATACGTCCATCGTGGTGCCGTGGTTCTTCACGGACGAGTCGCGGCGGGGCCACGCGCTCACGGCCCGCGACGCCATACGCGATCAACCGGCTCGCTTCGTCGTTCCGCCGCTCTTCCATTCCGAGCTGGTGCACGTCCTGGCCAGAAAGTCTGCCAGAAACGAGCGTTTCGTCCGCGAAGCCCTCGGCTTGAT
>JBHEOD010000041.1:2908-26298 GCA_046261745.1 Binatia bacterium | reverse complement strand
ACGTGGTCGTGATCGCGGCACCCCGATAAGCTCGCCCGACATGGATCTCGACAACATCGACGAGGCGGCGCTGCGGGCACGGCGCGGCGCCAAGTGGGCCAACTGCCCCGACGACGTGCTTGCGGCGTGGGTGGCCGACATGGACTTTCCCATCGCCGCACCGATCGTGCGCGCGCTGATGGAGATGGCGAGCGCCTCCGACGTTGGCTATCCTTCCGGCACGGATGCGCGGCGGCTCGCCGGCATTTTTGCCGCACGGATGAAGCAGCGCTTCGACTGGGCCGTCGACCCGGCGCGCGTCGAGGTCCTGACCGACGTCGTGCAAGGTCTTCACATAGCCGTCTCGCTGTTCAGCGAGGTTGGAGACGGCGTCATCACGCCAACGCCGATCTACCCGCCGTTTCTCGAGGCCGTTCGCTCGCGCGTGCCGGTCTGGCAACGACTGGTGCTCACGCCGTGCGGCTATCGCGTGGACGTGGAGCGGCTTCGTGCTGACCTCACGCCGAACACGCGCATGCTGCTCGTTTGCAATCCGCACAACCCCACCGGTCACGTTCTCGGCATCGACGAACTCGAGGCTCTCGCGGCCATCGCCCTCGAGCGCGACCTCGTGGTGGTTTCCGACGAGATCCATGCGGACCTGGTCTACAGCGGTGCGCGCCACGTGCCGATGGCAACGCTCGGGACGGATATCGCCGCGCGCACGATCACGCTGACATCCGCCACCAAGGCGTTCAATATCGCGGGGCTTCGCTGCGCGGTCGCGGTATTCGGTTCTGCGCTGTTGCAGCGCCGTTTCCACGACGTCCATCCGCATGCACTCGGCGGCCTCGGCGCGCCGGGGCTGGCGGCAACAGCCGCCGCGTGGACCGATGGCCAGGACTGGCAGGACGAGGTCGTGCGCTACCTCGAAGGCAACCGCGACATCGTGACTTCGCACGCCGACATCCGGTGGCCGCAGGTTTTGCACCGCGCGCCCGAAGCCACGTACCTTGCGTGGCTGGACTGCACCGCACTGCCAATGAATCCCACGCCTCAGCGCGTGCTGCTCGAGCGCGCGCGGGTGTGGCTGTCGCCCGGCGAAGACTTCGGAATCGGTGGGGAAGGGTTCGTGAGGCTGAACTTCGCGACCTCGCGCCCCCTGCTGCGCTGCATCCTCGAGCGTATGGACCAGGTGCTGGCGGGCTGACAGCTTTCGGGGAAGCTGGTAGCGGTTCTCGCATGGAGCAGCGCGGGTTCGGTGGCACGGGGCGAAGCGTCGCCGTGATCGGCCAGGGAACATGGCGGGTACGCTCGGCGAACCGGTGCGAGTCCATCGCGGCGCTCCGGCGCGGCCTCGATCTCGGCATGAACCACATCGACACAGCCGAGATGTACGACGACGCCGAGCTCGTCATCGCCGAGGCGATCGACGGACGGCGCGACGACGTGTTCCTCGTCTCGAAAGTGCTGCCGCAGAACGCATCGCGAAAGGGCACGATCCAGGCCTGCGAGCAGTCGCTCTCACGCCTGGGTACCGACCGACTGGACTGCTACCTGCTTCACTGGCGCGGCCGCCATCCGCTCGGCGACACGATCGACGCGTTCGAGCGGCTGCGCCACGACGGGAAGATCCTCTCGTGGGGCGTCAGCAACTTCGATGTGAACGACCTCGAGGAAGCGCTCCGCATCGCGGGCCCGGGGCGCATCGCGTGCAACCAGGTGCTCTATCATCTCGGGGAACGCGCCGTGGAGCATCGGGTGCTGCCCTGGTGCGAGCAAAGCGGCGTCGCGCTGGTCGCGTACACGCCGTTCGGACCCGAAAGCTTCCCCACCGCGCGTTCGCGCTCCGGCAAGGTTCTCGCCGATGTTGCCGCCAGGCATGGCGCAACACCCCGACAGGTGGCTTTGGCATTTCTCACGCGCTCGGCATTCGCGATTCCGAAATCCTCTCAGGCCGAGCACACCGCGGAGAATGCCGGCGCCGGCAGGCTCCGGCTGGACGCGGACGACGCACGCGCGATTGACGAGGCCTTCCCTCTCGGACGCCTACCCGCTTCGCTGCCGATGCTGTGAGCGATCCGCACCGGTGAACTCCCCGACACAAGAGTTCACGCGCTCACCCTGTCCGGCCGGTCCCTGCCTGCTCCGGCGCGCCGCCCGAGGCCGGCCACCGAGGTTGACCACTTCCTCACGCGCCGCTATACCGGTCGGCACCTTATTCAGAGTGGCGGAGGGAAAGGGCCCTGCGATGCCACAGCAACCGGCCCATCGAAAGATGGGTGCTGGTGCTAAGTCCCTCATTCCGGGCAACCGCCACCTCTCGAGGTCGCGTGAGAGCCGCGGAATGGAAGATAAGGTTGAGAATGCCTCTTCCCGGCACCTCTTCCTTGTCGACCGACGGAAGAGGTTTTTTTGTACCCGACGCCCGACAGAACGCGCATCCCCGGCTCTCCCCCACGAATCCTCGTGGCAGGTGTCGGTGCGCTCGGCTGCGCAGCCGCGCGCACCCTGGCCCAGGACCGCTCGGTAGTCGTCACGCTCGTCGATCCCGACCGCATCGAGCTGTCGAACCTCCAGCGCCAGGTCCTGTTCGCGGACGGCGACATCGGTCGCCTCAAGGTGGATGCCGCCGCCGAGCGGCTCGCCGGCGACTTCGGCGCGCGCGTGACAGCCCTTGCCGTTCGCTTCGATACCGAAACCGGCCCCTCGCTGGTTGCCGACTCGGATCTCGTCATCGACGCCACCGACGATCCGCCCACCAAGTTCCTGATCGGCCGCCTGTGCGTCAGGGCCGGCATTCCGTATGTCTACGGCGGCGTGGCGCGTACCGGCGGGCAATGGCTGCTCGTCGATCCTGCGAGGTCGGCGTGTCTCGAGTGCGTCTTTCCGCCGGCGGATGTCGAGGAGAGCGCGGCGGGCTGTTCCGCGCTCGGCATCCTTGCGCCGGTGGCCGGCGTGGTCGGTGCGATGCAGGCGCTGACCGCCCTCGCCTTCCTGAGGCGACCCGAGCGCGCGGCCCCCGGACGGCTGCACATCTACGAACTGACCGGCGTGCGCTCGCGCCACGTCGACTTCACCCCAGACCCGTCGTGCTTCTGCCAGGCGACGCGTCGGACTCACGAGCTGGACCCGGATCCGCGACACGGCGACCCGGACGAAAGGCGCGCAAGCGCCGTTGGAAAGTAACGGCGCGCCCGAGCGCCGATCGAGGATGACCATGAGTTTTACCACCGGCCTGAAATGCCGCGAATGCGGCGAGAACTATCCCTGGAGTCCGCTGCACGTCTGCGAGCTGTGCTTCGGTCCCCTCGAAGTGCAGTACGACTACCCGGCGATCGCCAAAGTGCTCACGCGCGAAAAGATCGAGTCGCGCGCGAAGAACCTGTGGCGCTACCGCGAGTTGCTGCCGGTCACCGGCGAGCCGAAAGTCGGCCTGTACTCGGGCTTCACCCCCCTCGTGAAGGCCGACCACCTGGCCAAGGTGCTCGGCGTGAAGGAACTGTGGGTGAAGGACGACTCCTGCAATCACCCGACCTTCTCGTACAAGGACCGCGTCGTGTCGGTCGCGATCTCCGCCGCGGTGGAGTTCGGCTTCGACACCGTGTCGTGCGCATCGACCGGCAACCTGGCCAACTCGGTATCGGCCCACGCCGCGCGCGCCGGCCTGCGCTGCTTCATCTTCATCCCGAACAACCTCGAGCGGGGCAAGGTCATCGGGTCGACCATCTACGGCCCCACCGCGGTGGCGATCTCCGGCAACTACGACGACGTGAACCGGCTGTGCACGGAAATCGCCGACAAGTACGGTTGGGCCTTCGTGAACATCAACCTGCGCCCGTTCTACACCGAAGGGGCGAAGACCTACGGCTTCGAAGTGGCCGAACAGTTGGGCTGGAAGCTGCCGCAGCACATCATCGTGCCGACCGCCGGGGGCACCATCCTTCCGAAGATCGCCAAGTCCTTCGAGGAACTCGTCACGGTGGGGCTCGTCGACGACACGCCGTTCAAGATCTACTCCGCGCAGGCTTCCGGCTGCGCGCCCGTCGTCAATGCGCTCCATCGCGGCGCCGACCTGATCGACCCCGTCAAGCCCGACACCATCGCCAAGTCGATCGCGATCGGGAATCCGGCCGACGGCTACTACGTGCTCGGCGCGGTGCGCGACAGCGGCGGCTGGGGCGAGTCGGTCACCGACGAAGAGATCGTCGCCGGCATTCGCCTGCTCGCGTGCACGGAGGGAATCTTCACGGAGCCGGCCGGCGGAACCACCGTGGCAGTCACGAAGAAGCTCATCGAGCTTGGCCGCATTCCGCGCGACGAGTCGATCGTGATCTGCGTGACCGGCAACGGCTACAAGACCATCGAGGCCGTGCAGGATGCGCTGCCGGTGCCGCACGAGATCAGCGCCAAACTAGACGACTTCGACGCCCTCTACGAGAGCCTCGACGAGAAGACCGGAGCACGCCGCAGCGCCTGAGCGCGCCGAACAGCGCATTCGTCGAACCGAGAAAACCCGGGCGGGTTCGTCCCGCCGCACAGAACAGGAGAACAGAACATGTCCGTTCGCGTCAGAATTCCCACCCCACTTCGCAAGTACACCGGCGGCAAGGACGCCGTTCCCGCGGAAGGCGCAACCATCGCCGCCGTGCTCGACGACCTCGAGAAAAACTGCCCGGGCCTCAAGGAGCGCATCTGTGACGGCGACGGCGCGGTGCGCCGCTTCGTGAACCTTTACGTCAACGGCGACGACATTCGCTTCCTCGACAACACCGGCTCGCCCGTCAAGGACGGCGACGAGATCAGCATCGTGCCGGCCATCGCGGGCGGCACGGGCGAGCTGCCGCGCTGAACACAGCCACCGTGATCGCACCCGCCGAGGCCGTGCCCGGCCGCCTGTCGACGACCGGCGACGCGAAGCACATCGTCGACCTCATCGGCAACACGCCGCTGGTCGAGCTTCGCTGCGTACGCCGGCAGCTGGCGGCCGGCGTGCGCATTCACGGCAAGCTCGAGGGCTACAACCCGAGCGGTTCGATCAAGGCGCGCGCCGCGTGGAACATGGTCCGCCGCGGCCTCGAGACGGGTAAGCTGCGGCCCGGCAAGACAATCTTCGACTCCACTTCCGGCAACACCGGCATCGCGCTGGCGATGATCGGCGCCGCACTCGGCTATCCGGTCAGGCTCGTGATGCCGGAGAACGTCTCACGCGAGCGCAAGCGCGTGCTGGCGGCCTACGGAGCCGAGATCGTCTACTCGAGCCCGCTCGAGGGTTCCGACGGCGCCATCCTGCTCGCGCGCGATCTTTACGCGGCCGAGCCGGATCGCTACTTCAAGCCCGACCAGTACAACAACGAGGCCAACTCCGAGGCGCACTACCTCACGACCGGGCCCGAAGTCTGGCAGCAGACGCGTGGGGAGATCACGCATTTCGTCGCGACGATCGGCACCGGCGGAACCGTGATGGGCACCGGACGTTACCTCAAGGAACGAAACTCGAAGATCCAGGTCGTCGCTGTCGAGCCCGACGACGCGTTCCACGGTATCGAGGGCCTCAAGCACATGGACTCGTCGATCGTGCCGGGCATATGGCATCCCGAGAACCTCGACCGCGTGGTCGGCGTCGGCACCGACGATGCGTACGACATGGTCTACCGGCTTGCGGCGGACGACGGCCTTCTCGTCGGCCAGTCGTGCGGCGCCGCCGTCGTCGGTGCGCTCGAAGTCGCGCGAACGATCGAGACAGGCTGCATCGTGGCCATCCTGCCCGACCTCGGCGACCGATACCTTTCCACCAACCTCTGGCTCGGATGGCGCGACCGCCACGAGCTCGCGAACCTCCGCTAAAACTCCGGCGACAGGACAAACCGATGGCGATTCACCGTTTCTACCTCACGTACAACCAGGAAAGGATCAAGGAACCGATCATCTACAACGCCGGCAAGAAGTTCCGGGTGATCACCAACATCCGCAGCGCGTCGGTGTCCGACCACATCGGCATCGTCGGCATCGAGCTCGACGGCGAGCCGTCGGAGATCGATGCGGCCGTGAAATGGATCGCCGACCAGGGCGTCAAGGTCGAGCCGATCGAGAAGAACGTGATCGAGTAGGCCGCGTGCTCGACGACGAAACGATCGCGCGTTACGCGCGCCAGATCGTCATCCCCGGCATCGGCGCCGCCGGACAGCAGAAACTCCTCGCGTCGCACGCGCTGGTGGCCGGCAACGAGCGCGGCTGCCGGCAAGCGGAGCTCTACCTGCGATCCGCGGGCGTCCGCGTCGTACGCAGCGCCGGCGATGCAGAAGAGATCGACGTCGTTGTTGCAGCCGACGTCGCCGCGCTCGATGCGAAGACGCGTGCGGCGCTCGTCGCGCTGGCTAAGCCGGTCTGCTGGTACGCCGTGGACGAAGCCGGGTTCACGAGCGGCGTGCATCCCGACGCGGGAATGCCGTCCGCAACGGCTGTGTCCATCACCGCACCCGATGCCGCGCTTCATGACGCCGCCGCATGCGAGGCCGCGTCGGTGGCATGCGCGATCCTCGCCGGCCTCGCCTTTCGCCCCGGACGCTTTCGTTTCGAACTGTAGCAGGTTGCCGAAGAACCTCAGACTGAGGGGCGTGGTTGCTGGCCAGGGTTGGGTCAGCGCGCCATGCCGGGCGGCATCGCGATCTCGTATCCGAACACTTCGCTGAGCAGGAAGACCACGACGAGCAGCGCGAAGCTCATGACCACCAGGGACGCCGCGGCCACTCCGGTCAGCAGGAACACGGCCGCCGCGCCGAGCACCGACACGAACGGCACAAGGATCGGCCAGCGGTTGTAGGGATCGACGGGCGCAAACAGCGTGGAGAAGTCCGGGCCGGTGCCGCCTGGTCCGTGCTGGCTTCCGGACGACCACGCGCCAAGCCCACGCAGCGTTTCCTCGAAATTGAAGTCGGCCATGAGGGATGCCTCAGCGTCCCGGGCTCGAAGCCGAGACGGCCGGCGCAGGAGGCGTCGGAATCATCGGCGGCAATTCGCGCGGGACATCGTCGTTGCGTTGTGAAGCCGGCTTCTTGTGGGCAGTGGAGTCTTCGTCGTCGTCACGCCACGGACGCGAGCCGATCGTGATCACGAGCGTGCCGTTCTCGTCGCGAGGCCCGCCCATCAGTACTACGGAGCCAAGCTCCAGCTTCACGTACGTGTTGACGACAGGGCGGTTGTCCTGGTTGAGCAGGATGTGCAGGCGCAGGTGGTTGGGCGTGTGCTCGCGCGTGGTGACGTGCAGGTAGCGGCCGTTGGGAAGCTCGATGCCGCACTGCCCGCCGTTGCCATGGAGAACCCGTGTCTCGCTGCTCACGAGATTGTAGCTGCGAAAGCGCAACTGCTTGAGCTCGGTCTTGAGACTGGACAGTCTTGAGTCGAACACGCGTCCGTTGTTGGAGGCGCGCACGGCCGTGATCTGGATGGTCGTGCGATTCTCGGCGGCGGCCGAGGTGGACACGAGGGAAACGAGGAAGGCGGCCGTGGCGGCCAGCCGCAGACCCGATCTCATTTCCCCAGCCCGGCCATGCGAATCGGAGCTCCGACGCCGCGGTCCTGAACCCAGATGACGCGCGCGTTGGTGCGCGGCTGAACCCACGTGGAGACAAGCTGGCCGGGAGCGGCCTCGAGGCCGTCGACATGCGAGGTTTCGGGTCTTGCGAGCGGCGGCGGAGTGTTGACCGCCTGCGCCACTTCGTTGAAGGCATCGTTCGACCACGGCAGCGAGTACTTGACGGGCTTGATCGAAGAAGAAACCGACGACGGCGCGGCCTTGGCGAACTGTTGCGTGTCGACCTGGGGGCCGGGGGTGAGCAACATGACCGCGGCCGCCGCGGTCAGCGCCGAAGCCGTGGCAGCCGTCGTGAAGCGCATGACCGCCCCGAAACGAGCGCGAGTTCTCGCTGCTGCTTCGCGGCCTGTACTGCGCCCGCCGCTGCGACGGGCGTCGCTGCCGCGCTCGTAGGCGGCTTCGCGCGTCGTACTGGAGCGACGTTCGGTGGCGGCGGCGTCCATACCGAGGGCAGCAAACACGTCGCTTCGTACACTCGAAACGTCGACGGCCGTGGCAAAGTCTGCCACAGCCGTCGAAAGAAGGATCCGCGTTTGCTGCCAGCGCGTGACCTCACGGTCGCAGGCGCGGCATTTCGCAATGTGGGTGGAACATTCCTGCGCCATCCCGGGATCGAGCGTGTCGTCGACGTACTCGTCGAACGACTTCTCGAAGTCGGCGCAGGTCATTTGGGTGCGATTTTCAGAATGCAACGACACGGTCAGAGCATCTCCTGAAGGCGGGATTGAAGCTTTTTTCGTGCGTAATGCAGGCGGCTCATGACGGTCCCGAGGGAGCAGTCGAGAACATCGCTGATCTCCTCGTAAGAGAGGCCGTCGATTTCGCGCAGGAGTATGACCGCCCGGTGATCGGGGGTCAAACTTTCGATCGCCTCGAAGATCTTCCTGCCGAGCTCGCGGCTGCGCACGCTCTTGAAGGGATCGATACCGAGTATTGCAGAACCTTCACCCACAGCATCTTCCTTGACGCCGACGCTCTCGTCGAATTCGACGAGAGGTCGTTTACCGCCGCGGCGCTGGTGGTCGATGGAGAGGTTCATCGCGATTCGGTAAATCCAGGTGTAGAAGGACGACTCCCCCTTGAAGCCCTCGAGACTGCGGAAGGCACGGACGAATGTTTCCTGCAGAATCTCTTTGGCATCTTCGGGGTTGCGGACCATGCCGACGATGACGGCAAGCAGGCGGCGTTCGTAACGCTCGAGAAGGGTCTGGACGGCATCTCGGTCCCCGGCCTGGGCCTGGGCCACGAGAGTACCATCGGGAGGTTCCAACCGCCTGTCTCCATAGTCCTGAGCCATTGACGGTAGAGGTTGCCTTCTATTCGGTGACCGGGGCCACCATTACGACCCGGAACGCGAGAAAGTTCGCGATCAATGGGCCTCTGCCCAACTGACGCCGGAGCCCACGTCGACGACGACCGGGACCAGCAGCCGGACGGCCCCTTCCATTATCCGGACCACCAGCCGCGAGACCTCTTCCACTTCGGGAACCGGCGCTTCGAGTAACAACTCGTCGTGAATCTGTAAAACCAGCCTGCTCGCAAGCTCGCACTCCCGCAATGCCGCGTCGAGGTCAACCATTGCAGTTTTGATGATGTCGGCCGCGCTGCCCTGGATCGGCGTATTGGTCGCGACGCGCTCGGCCAGTTGCCGGCGGCCGCCATGGTCGCTGGTGATATCGGGCAGATAGCGGCGGCGCCCCATGAGGGTGGCCACGTAGCCTTTGTCCCGGGCGTGCTCCAGCATGGAACTGTAAAACCCCTGTACTCGGGGGAACTTTTCGAAGTATCGCTTGATGTATTCCTCGGCCTTCACGCGAGTGATGCCGAGTTCCCGGGACAGGCGCTGGGGGCCCATCCCGTAGATGATTCCGTAGTTCACCACCTTGGCTTCGCGCCGCATGGACGGCGTCACTTCGGATAGCGGCACCTCGAACATGTCCGCGGAAGTGGCGGCGTGAATGTCCTGCCCGGAGCGAAACGCTTCGATCAGATTCTCGTCGGCCGACAGGTGGGCCAGCACCCTGAGCTCGATCTGGTTGTAATCCGCCGAGATGAGCCGGGCACCCGGCGCCGCAATGAACGCTCCGCGAATCTTCGCCCCTTCTTCGGTGCGAACCGGGATGTTCTGCAGGTTCGGGTCGCTCGAGGACAAGCGTCCGGTGGCGGCCACGGTCTGATGGAGCCGCGTGTGGACGCGCCCTGCCTCGTCCGCCAGACGAGGCAGCGAATCGACGTACGTGGACTTGAGCTTGGCCATGGCCCGGTACTCGAGCACGAGGGCCGGCAGCGGGTGCAGAGCCGCGAGCGATTCGAGAGCCTCGCTGTCCGTGGACAGGCCCGTCTTGGTCTTCTTCATGCCCTTGCTGGGCAATGCGAGTTTGTCGAAGAGCACGTCGCGAAGCTGGATTGGCGACAGGATGTTAAACCGGCTTCCGGCGGCTTCGTAGACCTTCTCGACGAGCAGCGACATGCGCGACTCGAGATCGACGGACATGGCAGCCAGCGCTTCGCGGTCGAGCAGCACGCCGTGGGCTTCGAGCGAACCCAGAATCGCAATCAGGGGGTGCTCGAGCTTGCGATACAGCGAGTCGAGTTCCCGTCCTTCGAGTTGTGCTTGAAGTATTTCGGCCGCTTTCTGGACCTGCGCGAGGGCGCCGACGCCGGTGGCCGGCTCGGCAGCCTCCTCGCCGAGGAAGCGTCGGCACACGTCCTCGAACGAATGATCGCCCGCCTCCGGATCGCACAGGTAGGACGCGACTCCGAGGTCGAATCCCACCGAACCGGGTACCGCGCCGAACTCGCGGCACAGGGCCTTCAGATCGTGCCCTACCAGGCTCAAGCTCCGCCCGGCCAGCGACAGGAACGCCGCCACGATCGCGTCCCGATCGGCCGCCGTCGCAACGCGGCAGCCGTCTCCGATCGCGACCAGCCAGCTTGCGCCGGGCTGTTCGGACGAGGCCACCAGCAGGCGATCGCCGCTGAAGGCGGCTACGATGTCCGCGAAGTCCTCGTCCGGCGCGGCGGCCGGAGCCGTCTCGGTCGCCGCACGCGTGCCCATCACGAACTCCTGCTGCTGGCCCGAGGTCGCACCCGGGCGACGCGTGGCAGCGGCGCCCGCCGTTGGTGGGACAGGCTTCTCCTCGCGCACCGGATGGGGCGCAAAGCCCATGTCGCCCGCGAGCGTGGCCATGCGGCCGACGAGGCGGTGCATCTCCAGCTCGTCGGCCAATGCGGTGAGGTCCTCGGTGGCGAGACGGCCGAGCTGGAGGCGCGTCGGATCCACTTCGATCGGCACGTCTCGGCAGACCTCGGCGAGTCGTCGGCACAGGCGGGCCATCTCGGCCCCTTCCTCGATCTTCCTGCGCACCGAGGCCGCGCCTCGAATCGGCAGCGTTTCGATCTCCGCCGTGCGCGCCAGCAGTTCTTCGACGGTGCCGAAATGGGCGATCAGAGCCGAGGCCGTCTTCGGACCCACGCCCCTGACGCCCGGGATATTGTCGGAGGTATCGCCCATCAGCCCGAGTACCTCGGCGACGGCCTCGGGCCCGACGCCGAACTTCTCGCGTACCTGTTCGCGGCCGATCACGAGGTCGCGCATGGGGTCCATGATGGTCGTGCGGTCGGTCACGCACTGCATCAGGTCCTTGTCGCCGGTCACGAGGACGACTTCGTAGCCGGCGTCCTCGTAGCGCTTGGCCAGCGTTGCCAGGATGTCGTCGGCTTCGTAGCCGTTGAAGTCGAGCACGGGGATCTCGAGCGCATCGATCAGGCGCCGCACGTACGGGAACTGCACCCGAAGGTCTTCGTCGGGCTCGAGACGGTTGGCCTTGTAGGCCGGGTAGAGATCGCGCCGGAAGGTGGCGCGGGCGGTGTCGAAGCAGGCGCCCATCAGCACCGGCTTGCGGTCGCGGATGAGCTTCTCGAGCATCGTCGAAACGCCGTGCACCGCGCCGGTCGGGATGCCCTTCGACGTCGTCAGCGGCGGCAACGCGTGGTACGCGCGAAAGATGAAGAAGCTCGTGTCGAGCAGGTAGACGGTGCCCAGGCTCACGAGCGCGAGGTGTCGGTCAGGCCCGGTTCGGATGCAAGTGGGCCTGCGGAGGCGGTGAGGCCCCGGACTGCGAAGGCGACCCCTTCGGCGTCGTCACCATCGCCCGCGCACTGTCATAGCCCGCGCGCCGATTCCGGCCGCAGTGCGATGCGGCCGGCCAGCGCGTCGTCGAGCACCGACACGATACGTTCGCGGTCCTTCGGCAGCATGCCGGCCAGCGGCAGGTAGTTGGACGCGTGGTTGGTGCGGAACACGGCGGCGGTCGGCCGTGCCTCCGCCACCATCGTCCGAAGCTCGCCAAGCATGGTCTCGACCGGCGGCAGCGTGAAGCGACCGCGTTCTTCCAGCGTGGCCATCGGCGTGCCTTCGATGACGGTCAGGGTCAGGGCCGACAGGAACTCGGGATTCATCGCGGTGGCCAGACGCGCCGAACCGTGCGCGTGGTCTTCGCTGCGCTCGATGCCGCCCGCGCCGAGCAGGAAGATCGCGGACACCGCGATTTCCGCTTCGTGCGCGCGACGAGCCGCTTCGGCATGCTCGTCGAAGGTGGAGCCTTTCGCGATGCGCTTCAGCGTCACGTCGTCACCGCTTTCCGGACCGATGTACACAAGCGTAAGTCCCATCTCCCTCAGGCGACGGAGCTCCTGCGGGGTCTTGGCCAGGATATTGATGGCCGTCGCATAGCAGCTGGCCCGCTCGAGGCGCGGGAACGCACCACGGGCCGCGCCGAGGATGCGCGCCCAATGGTCCATGTCGAGGACCAGCGCGTCGCCGTCGGCAACGAACAGCTTGCGCACGCGCCCGCCGTAGCGGCGCCCCGCCTCGTCAATATCGGCGAGCGTTTCGCCAATGTCGCGCACCCGGAACGTCTTGTCGCGGTACATGTCGCAGTAGGTGCAGTGATTCCACGAGCATCCGACGGTGGCCTGCAAGATGTACGCATCGGCCTCGCTCGGCGGTCGGAAGACTTTTCCTTCGTAGCGCATGATGGCTGGTTGTAGCGATGGCGGGCGGGCGCGTCGATCATTTCGGCGGCTCCATCGGCTCCGCCGCCATCCGGAAGAGCAGGAAATACTGGTGCGGCAGGAAGTCCGGCGTCTCCACCAGCTCGAATCCGCCGGCGGTCATCTCGCCGATGACGGTCTCGCGCGGCACCTTGTGGTCTTCTTCCTTCGGGCCCTGCGGCTGCTTGCCGGGCTTCCACTCCACGACGCCTATGCGCCCGCCTGGCCGCAGTGCACGCCTGAGGACGGCGAGGTAGGCCCGGCGAGCGTCCACGTGGTGCCAGGCGTCCACGAACAGCGCGACGTCGATGGACGCCGGCGGCAGCCGCGGGTTGTCGGCCGACGCGAGGACCGGAACCACATTGGCCGTTTTCTCCGCGTCGGCGCGGTCACGCATGTGGGCGACCAGGTTCGGCTCCACCTCGACAACGTACACGGCGCCCGACTGGCCGACGGCCACGGACAGGCGCCTGGAAAAGTAGCCGGTGCCCGCCCCGATATCGGCCACCCCCATCCCCGGCCGGAGCCCCAGGGCGTCCACGATGTGGTCGGGTTTCTGCCACTGGTCGCGCGCCGGATCGTCGAAGACCTTGCCCCAATGCACAACGTCGTCGAACTTGCGGTGGCTGGTCGCGCCGTCCGTGGGCGCCTGTTCGGCCCATGCGCCGCACGCGACGCCGATGGCGAGAGCGACCGCCGCAACGACCAGCGAGGCACGCGCGACAGGCGGGCAGCCGTGTGGCGCGCGCGCCGCGAAGAACTCAAGCAAGAACTCTCGAAGGAACTCAAAAAGGATCAGGCCCTGACGCACTGTGCTGCTCTCCTGTTTCCCCGACCGGACAAGGGGGCCGCGAATTTCACGGACCGTTGCGAATAAAGGGACTTTGACACCCGTCATGGGGCGCATTAAACCTTGGCGTTCCATTCACGCCCCAAGGACAGCGACAGCAATGACACGAGCCGCCGCCTTCCCCGTCAGCACAACCGCACAACCCGAGCACCCATGATCGAAGTCAAGCACCTGACGAAGACCTACGGGTCCATCACGGCCGTCGACGATCTATCGTTCAAGGTCGCCACCGGAGAAGCCGCCGGCTTCCTCGGCCCGAACGGCGCCGGAAAGACGACCACGATGCGCATCCTGACCGGCTTCATGCCGGCTACCTCCGGAACCGTCACCATCGACGGATTCGACGTGTTCACGGATTCCTTCGAGGTGCGGAAGCGGATCGGCTACCTGCCCGAGACCCCTCCCCTGTACCTCGAGATGACGGTGCGCAGCTACCTGCGTCACGTCGGCAAGCTCAAGGCGATCCCGAGGGCGGGCGTGAACTCCGCCGCCGACCGCGTCATCGAGGAGTGCGGCCTCGACCACGTGGCAGGCCGCCTGTGCGGCCATCTTTCGAAGGGCTACCGCCAGCGCGTCGGCCTTGCCCAGGCCCTGATCCACCAGCCCGCGGTCCTCGTCCTCGACGAGCCCACCGTCGGCCTCGACCCCGCCCAGATCATCGAGATCCGCAGCCTGATCCGCGGGCTGGCGGCCGAACGCACCGTCATCCTGTCCACCCACATCCTGCCGGAAGTGCAGCAGATCTGTCGCAAGGTGGTGCTGATCAACGGCGGGCGCATCGTGCTCGAAGCCGACATGGAAGAGCTCGTCAAGCGGGGCAGCCTCGAGCAGGAATACCTCCGCCACGTGACCGGCGACGCCAACTTCGGCACCGAGACCACGGAGGGCGCCGCCCATGCGTAACGTGCTCGCCATCGCATGGCGCGACATCCGCGCCGTCTTCGTCTCCCCGATCGCCTACGTGGTGCTGACGGGCTTCACGCTGCTGTCGGGCTGGTTCTTCTTCAATATGCTCGGCCAGTTCAACCGCCTCGCGAGCCAGTACGCAATGATGCAGGGCATGGACACCACCTGGCTCAACCTGAATGACGCGGTCATCGCGCCGCTCTTCCATAACCTCCTGTTCGTGCTGCTGATCGTGATCCCGATGATCACGATGCGCAGCTTCTCGGAGGAGAAGAGCCAGTCCACGTTTGAGCTGCTGTTCACGTCGCCGGTGCGCATCGGCGAGATGGTGCTCGGCAAGTACGTCGCGGGGGCCTTCATGGTCACGCTGATGTGCCTGCTGGCCTTCGTGTTCCCGGGCATGCTCTTCGTGTTCGGCAATCCGGAGCCGGGCATGACGTTCGCGGGCATGCTCGCGCTGTACCTGACCGCCCTTTCCTTCGTGGCCGTCGGCAACTTCACCTCCGCGCTGACGTCCAACCAGATCATCGCGACGATCAGCGCGCTGGTAATCCTGCTGCTGCTGTTCGTGATCAGCTGGCCGGCCGAAGGCGCGGGGCCCACGGTGGCCGGCGTGCTCGGCTACCTGTCGGTGTCGAACCACTTCAGCAAGATGGTCAAAGGCGTCATCGAGACGAGCGACCTCGTCTACTTCGGCAGCCTCGCCAGCATTTTTCTTTTCCTGACCCACCGTGCGGTGGAATCGAGCCGGTGGAAGTAGTCATGGGCAAACGCGCACCCATCCTTGGAATTGCCGGCCTCGTCCTGCTCCTGTTCGGCTTCATCGAGCACATCATGACGATGAACCCGATGCTCGGGTTCTGGGACTTCGGCTGGTTCGCCCTCGTGCACATCGGCGCCGGCCTCGTGTGCATCGCGTGGTTCTTCACGTCGGGCAGCGGCTCGCTGACCGAGTTCGTCAAGAGGCGCTCGACGCGCTACGGCACCAACGCGCTGGTCTATTCGGTCATCTTCATCGTCGTCGTCGTGATGCTCAACGTGTTCGGCGTGCGCTACAACAAGCGCTTCGACATGTCGGCGGCGGGCGTCAACAGCCTCACCGATTCGTCCAAGCAGGTGCTCGACAAGCTCGACGGCGACGTGGAGATCCTCGCGTTCGTCGGCCCTCAGGAGAAGCCCTTCGTCAAGGAGGTCTCCGAAATCTACGGCTACTACAGCGACAAGCTGAAGTGGCAGATCATCGACCCGCAGGCCACGCCCGAGGTCGCCGAGCGCGAACTCATCCAGTCGATCCCAACCCTGAAGATCAAGATGGGCGAGCGCTCCACCACCGTCGACAAGATCGAAGAGGAAGCGATCACCAACGGCATCCACAAGGTGGCCTCCAGCGCCCAGAAGAAGATCTTCTTCCTGAGCGGCCACGGCGAGCCGTCCGTCGACGACAAGACGGACCCGAACGGCATGGGCCTTTTTGCCGACACGCTGCGCAACCAGAACTACGAGGTGGCCGGCATGTTCGCCGGCGAGGCCGAATCGATTCCCGAGGACGCTGCCGCGATCGTCGTCAGCAGCGGCGACCGTCCCTACTTCGCGACCGAGCTCGTCAAGATCCGTGACTACCTGAAGAAGGGCGGCAACGTGCTGATCATGCTCGAGCCCAAGCGCGACCCCGACCTTGCAAACTTCGCCCGCGAACTCGGCGTGCGCGTCGGCGACGACGTCATTCTCGACCAGCAGGTGCGCCTGTTCCAGGGCGCCACCATCGGCACCGACGCGGTCGTCGCCGAGTACGGCGACCATCCTGCAGTCAAGCCGCTCAAGGAACGCAGCCTGTTCTCGCTGTCGCGCTCGGTATCGCCGGCCATTCCCGAAGAAGGCGGGGCCAAGCCGTCCATCCCGTTCAAACCGCTCGGTTTCACGTCGAAGACGAGCTGGGCCGAAACCGACGTGGAGCGAGTCTTCAACGAGGGGCAGGCCGAGCTGTCCGACACGGACATCCGCGGACCGGTTCCGATCGGCGCCGCGGGCGAAGGCCCGGTGTCGGCCATCGGCGGCGAAGGCGGCAAACAGTTCAAAGTGGCCGTGTTCGGCGACACCAGCTTCCTGACCAACCAGTATCTGCGCCAGCTCTACAACGACGCGCTCGGCCAGAGCGTGATCGGCTGGCTCGCGGGCCAGGAGGAGTTGATCTCGATCGCACCTCGCGTCGTGCGTGCGTCGCGCGCGTTCCTCGGCGACAACGAGGCGCGCACGGTCTTCTACCTGTCGGTGCTCGTGCTGCCCGAGCTCATCCTGCTGGCCGGCATCATCGTCTGGTGGAGGCGCTCCTCGCTGTGAGCTTCGTCCGCACGCTTGTTCTTCTGGCCGTCGCGGCCGGACTCGGCGCGTGGCTATGGCTGGTCGAAGCGCCGAGGCTCGAGGAAGAGG
The DNA here is from genome assembly GCA_046261745.1 of Binatia bacterium. Classification (GTDB taxonomy): domain Bacteria; phylum Desulfobacterota; class Binatia; order UBA1149; family CAITLU01; genus DATNBU01. The sequence continues at coordinate 9,487 of JBHEOD010000041.1, read as the reverse complement.
CCAAGGCCACCTTCCTTCTCGACGTCGACATTCCCTCGGTCGAGAAGGTTCGCTTCAAGTATCCCGACGGCACCAATCTGGAAGTCGTGCGCGAGAGCGGCGACTCGTGGAAACTGACCGAACCGCTCGAGTACGCAGCGGACGGCAAGGTCATCGAGAACTTCCTGACCACCGTCAAGGAAACGAAGATCGAGAGGCGCCTTGACAAGGAAGAAACCGGCGCGCTCGCCACCTACGGGCTCGAGGGCGAAACCGGCAGCCAAGCCAGGCTCGAGATCACGCAGGGCGGCACGGCCTTACCCGCCGTGGTGCTCGGGGGCACGACGCCGGTCGGCCACCAGGCATTTGCGCGCAGGGAAGGAAGCGAGGAAGTCCTCGTGATCCCGCTGCTGCTGCAATCGAGTGCGCGCAAGCAGCCGCTCGATCTTCGCGCCAAGACCATGTTCGACGGCGACACCGCCGGCGTCACGCGCGTCACCATCGAGAAACCCGGCGAGAAGATCGATCTCGAGCGTCGCGGCGAATCCGCGTGGGCCATGCTCTCCCCGGTGGCGGACGCGGGCGACAACGAGTCGGTGCGCTCGATGCTCGACTCCATCGCCACCATTGACGCCACCGCGTTCTACGACGGCCCCGCGGTGGACCGCCAGGCGTTCGGGCTCGACGAAAGCGCCACCCGCTTCACCGCGACGCGCGAGGACGGCAGCAGCATCGCGTTCGCGATTGGCAAGGAATCCACCGACGCGCCGGCCGGCAACTACTTCGAACGTGCCAGCGACAAGCAGGTGATCAAGGCTCCGGACTGGGTGGCGACGAAGTTCTCGCCGCCGGCCAACGAGCTTCGAAACAAGCGCCTCCTCTCGTGCACCCTCGACGAGATTCGCAGCATGACCTGGACGATTGCCGGCGAGACCTTCACGATCGCGCGCGAGGCGGTCGGCAAGCCGTGGACGATCTCGCCCGAGATCGCCGGGCAGGTACTCAACCAGCGCATCGTCGACAATGCGGTGAACAGTCTCGTGCTCGCACGCGCCGACGCCGTCGTTGGCGACGCCGCCGGTGATGCCGACCTTGCGCAGTGGGGCCTCGACGCTCCTTCGGCAACCCTGAAGGTTCAGGGCGCCAATGGTCCGTGCGCCGACCTCGCCGGTGCGCCGGTACCGGTGCAGCCAGAGGCACCGGATGCGCAGGCCAGCAGGCCGCCGGCCCCGTCGTTCTACCTGAAGAACGCCGGTCGTTCGGCGGTGATGCGGGCTTCCGAGCACGAGTATTCGCGCATCGCGATGAAGCGGCCTGCATTCGTGGAAGCTGCGCCGCCCGCGGGAGCAGAAGAAGCGCCCGACCCGGCCGAATGAGCGGTCGGCCCGGTCGGTCCTCGGCCGGACCCGTGCCGCGCTCAACTCAAAGCAGCAGCAAAGCAACAGCTGGATCACGCGAACCGCGTGCCGGGACTGCACGCCTGCCCTTCGCTGTTTCCTGCTCCCCGTCCGGCGCGGTTGACGCGTAGCGGCGGCGCGCTAATACGGTGCCGCCGATGCCACGTCTCCGCGCCAGCTCCGCTCTGTGCCGAGTGCTCGTCGCCGCGTTCGCTTTGTGGCTACCTGCCGCAACCGGCCAGGGCGGCAAGGCCACTTGCAACGCGGCATCGACGCTCGCCAGGTCGATGTCCGGCGCGCGTCCCCACCTGTCGTGTCACGGCGAGAATGGCGCGAAGAAGAGCTGCTGCTGTACGGGACAGGACGCAATCCGCGCCGCGGCCTGCGGCTGTCACGACGGCCAGACGATCTTCGGCGTCGCGCCCCATGATCCTACTCTCGCAAGCTGGTCTTGGCGCGCGGGCTCCCGTCCGTCGTCGCCACGTGCGTTCGTGACGGCGTTGCTCGACCCCGACGGCCTCGCCGCGCAAGCGCCCGATCCCCCTCCCCCGAAGGCCGCTCTCCAGGCCTGAATCAGACCGACACACCGCGTGCGTGACAGAATTGCGCGCCACGCCGGTTCGCGCTCGTGCAGCCGCACCGATCGTAGTGACTGCGCGCGCGACGTGTTGGACCTCTGGAATGAACAGCCGCGGACCGGAGTCGTGCGCGCGCTCTCGCGCTCATACGAAGCCGGTCCGACTGCGCGCGCTCGCATATGGACCCTCGTGGTTGGTGCGCCCGCGACCGGCTGCCCGTGGGAGTTTCGCGTTCGCGTATCCGCCGCCCGAGGCCGGCTGCGCGTGCGCGACCAGAAAAGGAGAGACAGAAGATGAGACCGCCCGATACGCGGCGAAGGACGCGACGCGTCCTCGCCTTGTTGACACTAGCGCTCGCCGCTGCGGCGACGCCCGCGCAGGCTTGCGACATCTGTGCCATCTACACCGGCTCGCTGATGAGAGAGGATAAAACCGGCTTCATCCTCGGCGCGTCGGAGCAGTTCACCGATTACGGCAGCATCCGGGAAGATGACAAGAGCGTGCCCAACCCCGACAACGAGTGGATGACGAGTTCGATCACGCAGCTCGTCGTCGGCTACCAGCTGACCCGCAACTTCGGCGTGCAGGCCAACGTGCCGCTGATTGCGCGCGAGTACCGCCGCCTCGAGAACGGCGTGCCGACGCGCGGTGACGTCGGCGGACTCGGCGACATCTCGCTGATCGGGCGCTACGCGCCGGTAAGTCGCGCGGTGGGCAGCGTGCTGGTGCACGTGGAGATGTTCGGCGGACTCAAGGTGCCGACCGGCGACAGCGACCGCCTCTCGGAGGAACTCGCGCACGGAGACGATGGCCATGGCGATGGGCACGACGACGGCCATGGCGACGGCCATGACGACGGCCACGGGGACGGCCACGAGCATGACCATGGAGGGGCCGCTCTCGCCGCACCATTCCCGTCAGACAGGACCCCTCGCCACGAGGAACACGAGCACGCGAGCACGATCCACGGCCACGACATCGCGCTCGGCACCGGCTCAGTCGACGGCGTGTTCGGATTGACCCTTTACGCCGATTGGAAACGCCTGTTCGGCAGGGCCCTGGTGCAGTACGTGGTGCGCGGCAATGGCGACTTCTCGTATGAATACGCGAACGACCTCACGTGGGAGGTCAGTCCCGGGTTCTACATGGTGGCAAGCCACAACTGGACCGCCGCGCTTCGCTTCGTGATCAGCGGCGAGAACAAGGGCCGCGACCACCACCAGGGCATGCTGGTCGACAATGCGCTCACCAATCTCTACCTCGGGCCGGGGTTCATGATGACGTGGAGCGACGCGTTCTATGGAGACTTCGCGCTCGACCTGCCGGTGGTGCAGGACACGACGGGACGGCAGTTGGTGGCCGACTACCGGTTGCGGCTCGGCGTCGGGTGGCGATTCTGAAACGCGAATTGCTCTCCGCCCGACCAGCACCTCGAAGAGGTTGATTCGTCCGCGCGGTCCGACAGTCACCCTCCCGGACCGCGCGGACGAGCTCGACGACGCGATCGTTCACGAGCAAGTCCACGAGACACAAAAGCGTCGAGAGCGTGCAGTCGGCTGGCGGCAACTGTGCCAACCCTCTAGAGGTGCCGCCATCCGTTCTCCAGGAGGCTCCAATGATTCATCGTCGTGTATTCGCAGCAATCGTGGTCGGTGTCGCTTCGGCCGCGCTGGCTGTTCAGGCTCATGCCGCCGCTTCCACTGCGACGCCCCCGCTGCTCGTGGACACCGGAAGCGGGATTATCTGCGGCGTGACCAATGTCGGGACCAAGCCCATCGAAATCGTCCACGAGATCGTGGTCTCGGACGGTTCGGTTGCCGATCAGGGCGTGCCCACCATCCTCGCTCCCGGCGCCAGCTACAGTTCCGGCGGCGTCGTGGCCCCGGCGATCAACGGCTTCGTGTACTGCCGCGTCCAGGGCTTCTCGAGCAAGAAAATTCGCGTGACCACCTGCCTGATGACCGCAGCAGACATCATCAACGGCGTGGGCCGGTGCCTGGACATGACGACGGCTCCGTAGAATCGCCGGCGGCCCGCGACTGGCAGGTTGCGGGCCGTTCTCGCCGGAGGAACTCGGCGGAAAGCTCCGGCGAGCAGGCCCTTCGGTTACCTCCGCGGGCAGTGGTCCGCCATTCTCACCCGGCGCCGAGCACTGCCAGAAACCGGTCCATCTCCTCGTCCGTTCCGATGCTGACGCGAATGCCGTGCGCGAGGGCGTCCGCCGGGAAGTAGCGCACCAGCACTCCGCCCGTCCGCAGCTTGTCGTACACCGGCCTTCCTCCGCCCTTGGCCGTGCAGTCCACCCACAGGAAGTTCGCCGCCGAATCTTCCACGCCGTACCCCGCGGTGCGCAGCACCGCAGTCACACGGGCCCGCGTCGCACGAATGCGCGACACGTTGCTGCTCATCCACGCGCGGTCCTCGAGGGCCGCAGCGCCGGCCGCAATCGCGAGGCGCGAGACGTTGTAGGAATCCTTCACCTTCGCCAGCTCCGCGATCAGGTCCTCGTGCCCGAACAAAAGACCGAGCCGCAGGCCCGCGAGCGAGAACGACTTCGAGAACGAACGCGTGACCACCATGTTCGGATGGTCGCCGAGGATCGACAGCGCGCTCTTGCCGCCGAAGTCGATGTAGGCCTCGTCCACCACGACCACCCCTTTCGCTTCGCTCGTGAACGCCGCGACGGCGTCGAGTGGAACGCTGCGCCCGGTCGGCGAATTCGGCGTGCACAGGAATGTCACGCCGGCTGCGGCGTCGGCAAGCGCGCGCGGAATCACCGAGCCGTCCGCCTCCACCTCGACAATGCGTGCGCCGACGGTCTGGGCGAGCGTGCCGTAGAGCGAGTACGTCGGCACGGCCCACGCCGCCGCGTCGCCGGGTTCGATGCACGCACGCAGGACGATCGCGAGAAGCTCGTCCGACCCGTTCCCTGCCATCACCTGCGATGGACGTACCCCGTACACCTCCGCCGCGCGGGAACGCAGCGCGTCGGCCAGCGGCGACGGATAGAGATGCAATCGATGCGATTCCGTCTCAATCGCCTCGACCACCAGTGGCGAGCAAGGATAGGGATTCTCGTTGGTATTGAGCTTGATGAGTTCGCGATCGGTGGGCTGTTCGCCCGGCGTGTAGCCGTTCATGGCGCGTACCCGAGGGGAAACGAGGTCTTGTCCGCGTGGCATGGGTTGGGCTCCGTAGTGAACGAGAAAGGGAAAAGAGTTCTCAGCGAAGGCGCGAACGCGGTGGTCCGAGCGGCTCGCCGCCCGGACCACGACGCTGCCCCTGGCGGCGGTCTTCGGACACTTGCTCCTGAAGACGCTCGCCGAGCTTCTCGGAGCGGCGTTCGATGTCAGCCTTGAGGCGATCGTTGGCTGGCAGCGCTGCCATCGCACGCTTGAAGTAGGAGATGGCCTGGCGGTTGTCCGAGTCGACCTCGCTCGCGCGAGCAAGCCAGTAATATCCCTCGCCTTCGCGCGACGACTTGCCGAGCGCGCGGCCGAGCGCGCGCATCGTGTCGGCGCGGTGAGGCTCGCCCGCGATCGAGCGTTCGAGCTTGATCGCGGCCGCCGCGTGGTTCCCGTCCTCGGTGTCCATCGCGGCCAGGTCGGCAAGCGTGTTCCAGTCGTTCGGGTGCCTGGCGAGCACGCGACCGAGGCGAGTCCTGGCCTCGCCGAACTGGCCGCGCCGGAAGGCCGTGCGGCCGAGTTCACGATCGACGTTGCGGCCGGCGGCTTCTGCCTCGCGAAGATACTTCTCGGCACTGCCGTACTCTTCGCCATGCGACATCAGGATCCCGAGCAGTTCGAGTGCCTCGGGCCGGTCTTCCTTCGATGCGGTAGCGAGGCGGCGTTCGTACAGCGGCACGCATTCGTCACGCGTCTGGGAGTACGCGCGTGCGATCGCCTGCATCCGCCGCAGCCGCGGCGACGATTTCGCCTTGAACTCGTCCCACTCGCGGCGCCCGAGCACAGCCTCGAGATTGGTCAGCCGTTCGCCGCTCAGCGGATGGGAAAGAAAGTACGGCGGAATCTTCGTCGGGTTGAGCGACTGCTCCTCGTTGAGCCGGTGCAGCAGGCTCATCAATGCGGCCGGATCGTAACCGGCCTTGCGGGCGTACTCGATGCCGAGGTAATCGGCCTCTCGCTCGAAATCGCGCTGGTACTGAAGCTGCGCGGCCTGCCCCGCGGCAAGCGCACCGATGGCGAGGGCGGGATTGATGATGCCGAGCAGCAGGCCGAGCAGGGAGGCGTAGCCGGCGGCGGCACCCTTTTGCTGCTGGCGCACCATGTGGTGGGCCGCCGAGTGCCCCACCTCGTGCCCCATCACGCCGGCAAGCGCATCCTCGCTGTCGACGCTGAAGATCAGGCCCGCGTGCGCGAACAGCTTTCCGCCCGGGACCGCGAACGCATTGATGTCCTTGTCGCGAACGACGAAGAACTCGTACTCGAACGGCTGCGGACCGAGCGTCGCGACCAGCTTGTCGCCCATCTCGCGCAGGAATCCGACGAGTTCGTAGTCATGGATGAGCGGCAAGCGCGCCACGGCTTCGGCGACGAACTCGTCGCCGAGCCTTTTCTCCTCGGCGATCGATGCAAAAGCAGGAGCGACGGTGATCGGCGGGAAGG
>JBHEOD010000041.1:0-2898 GCA_046261745.1 Binatia bacterium | reverse complement strand
GGCGATCACCGTGGAAAGCACGACGGCCAATACCCGCCGCACCGGCGCGAAGGGCGGACAACCGCGCCACCACCTGCTTCGGGCGCGTCGCGGCTTCACGTCTCAAAGCCTCCCGGCGACGTCGAGCGCGTAATATGTGATGACGAGGTCGGCGCCGGCGCGGCGGATCGACGTGAGCGTCTCGTCGACGACGCGGTTCTCATCGATCCATCCGGCGCGCGCGGCAGCCTTGATCATCGCGTACTCTCCGCTGACCTGGTAGGCCACCAGCGGGCAGTCGAAGGCCTCGCGCGCACGGCGCAGGATGTCGAGATAGGGCAAGGCGGGCTTCACCATGATCAGATCGGCCCCTTCGTCGAGGTCGGTGGCGATCTCGCGCATCGCCTCGGCACCGTTGCCGGGATCCATCTGGTAGCCGCGACGGTCGCCGAACTGCGGAGCCGACTCGGCCGCCTCGCGGAACGGACCGTAGAACCCCGAACAGTACTTGGCTGCATACGAGAGAATCGCGACGTCCTCGAGGTTCTCGTCGTCGAGAGCCGACCGGATGCGCTGGATGCGCCCATCCATCATGTCCGACGGCGCGACGATATCGGCGCCGGCGCGCGCGTGCGACACGGCTTCGGCGGCCAGCACCTCGATGGTGGCGTCGTTGGCGACGACTTCGCCGTCGAGGATGCCGCAGTGTCCGTGGTCGGTGTATTCGCACAGGCAAACATCGGTGATCACGCACAGGTCGGGGGCGACACCCTTGATTGCGCGGGTGAGCGACTGGACCGGACCGTCGTCGAGGAGCGCATCCGAGCCGCCCGCGTCCTTCTTCTCGGGCAACCCGAACAACAGCACGGCCGGAATTCCCAGGTCGCGCGCACGCACCGCCGTGCTGACGGCCTTGTCGACGGACTGCTGGAAGACGCCCGGCATCGACGAGACTTCGCGTTCGACGCCGCGGCCGGGCACCACGAACAGCGGGAGGATGAGATCGTCGCGGGTAAGCCGCGTCTCCCGGACCATGCGGCGGATGGTTTCATTGCGCCGGAGACGGCGCGGGCGACTTTCGGGAAATGCCACCCGGCGATGCTAGGGGAGCGGCTTCCGGTTTGCAAAAAAAGCTTCGATTTCTGCAACCAGCGCATCGATCGTGTAGTCCGCGGGCATTACGTCCACGGCGATGCCGAGCGCCTCCAGTGCCTGCCCCGTGATCGGGCCAATGGCCGCGACGAATTTTCCGGCGAGCGCTTCCTTCGCGCGTCCCGCGCAGCGCCGGTCGAACCCTGTCACCGTGCTCGAGCTCGTGAACGTGATCAGGTCGAAATCGCCCAGGCCCGTAACCGCGTCGTGGTCGTCGCCGCCGGTGGCGGCACCGCCGTGCGAAGCGTTCGACTCGTGCAACGGGAACGGCGTCTGCGGAAACGACGTGCGGTAAACCGGCACCACCTCCACGATCGCGCCGCGCTCGCGCAACGTGTCCGGAAGCACCTCGCGTGCGACTTCCGCGCGTGCCAGCAACACGCGCTGGCCTTGCACGTCGCCGAGCGCCTCCAGCAGAGCCTCCGCGCGGTACTCCGACGGCTGCGCGGCGACGCGAAGTCCGCGCGATTCGATGGCCGCACGCGTGGCCGGCCCGATGGCGGCCAGCTTCACGCCGGCCAGCTCGCGAAGGTCGCGGCCGCTTGCGAGCAACTGCCCGAAGAAGGCATCGACGCCGTTGACGCTGGTGAGCACCAGCCAGTCCCAGCTGCCGATCGTGTCGAAGACGTCCGCCGCAATCGCAAGCTCGCGGACCTCGATGGTCGGGAATTCGACAATTTCTGCACCGGAGCGCTCGAGCCGTTCCGCCAGCGCGGCCGCCTGGTGGCGCGCGCGCGTGACCACGATGCGGCGACCGAACAGCGCAAGCCTCTCGTACCATCCGAGATCCTCGGCAAGGCCTGCCACCTCGCCGACCACGAAGATGACTGGTGGCCTCACCAGTTCGCCTGCCGAATCGGCTTCAATCCGCGCGAGCGTGCTGAGCACCCGCTTCTGCCGCGGCAGGGTGCCCCAACGGATGCCGGCCACCGGAGTCTGCGGACTCATGCCGGCTTCGATCAGCCTGGCGGCGATCTCTCCGATGCGGGTCATCGCCATCAGGAACACGAGTGTGCCGCCGGTGCGTGCAAGCGCAGCCCAGTCCACGTCGTAGCCGGGGCGCGCGCTGCCCGACTGCCCGGTCACGAACGTGACGAGCGAGGAATGCTCGCGGTGTGTGAGCGGAATTCCCGCGTACGCCGGCACGCCGATGGCCGACGTGACGCCGGGTATCACCTCGAACGCGATGCCGGCGGCGCGGCACGCTTCTGCTTCTTCGCCGCCGCGGCCGAAGATGAACGGATCGCCGCCCTTGAGGCGCACCACCGTCTTGCCCTCGAGAGCGCGCGCCACCATCAGCGTCTCGATGTCTTCCTGGGCGACGCTGTCACGGCCGTGGCGCTTGCCGACCTGCCGCTTCTCCGCACTCGCGGGCGCGTGGCCCAGCAGGCGGATGTTGGCCAGCGCGTCGTAGAGCACGACATCAGCGCGCGCGAGCACATCGCGGCCGCGCAGCGTGAGCAGGCCGGGATCGCCCGGACCGGCGCCGACCAGGTAGACGCGTCCGCTCACGCGGACATTCCTTCGAAATCAACGCCGGCAATCACTGTGCACCCGCGGTGGCAAGCTCGATGATCTCTTCGGCTCCGCGCTCGAAGAACGAAGTGCCGAGACGCGCGCCAAGCTCCTCCGCGCGTACGATGCTGGCCGCACCGCTGCCGAGGTCCGCGCGCACCTCGTCGCGGATTGAACGGCTGCCGTCGGGCGTGACCAGCAAGCCGACGAGAACCAGTTCGCCGCCGCGGCGGGCAGCGTACGCGGCCAGCG
>JBHEOD010000040.1:21081-26327 GCA_046261745.1 Binatia bacterium | reverse complement strand
GGGAATGCCGCGGGCCGCTCCGCAGCGCGTCGCCGCTCTACGGATCGTGTCGCGATGGCCGGCCTGAATAGCCCGGGCAAGACCTGGGCAAGACCGAGGATCCGCGTGCGTGTTCGCCGAAGACTCCGACGGCAGTGTGCTCTCAGCGAGATCCAGCGAAGCGATACGAATCAGACGGGCGACGAAGCGGCTTGCGTCTCGGCATCGGCAACCCGTGCCAGGTTTCTTCCCTCTCGCAACAGCAGCCTGGAGCTATCCGGAAGGCGGTTTCCCCTCAGCCAAGGCTGCGGGAACACCCACACAAAGCCGCGATGAGCCATTGTTCAGACGAGGAGGCGCGTGCCGGCGATGACGACGGCGCCGTCTTCTTCGACGGGCAGGTTGCGCGCGCGTGCGGCGTCGCGGACGGCGGCCGCGTTCGATGCACGCAGGACGACGGTGCGGATTCCCTCGCCGCGGCCGTCGCGGGCCTCGCAGAACGTGATCGTCGCGCCGTCCTCGCCGAGCGGGAGCGCGCCGCTGCTGTCGAGGGGAAGCTGAAAGATCTCCGACCAGCGGTGCGACAGCGCGCGCGGATCCCCGCTCTGGATCTCCACTCCCGCAATCCCCGTCACTCGCTCGGTACGAACGTGCTCGCGCCACGTCGGTCCGGCCCACCGCCAGCTTTCCCACGGACGTGCTTCGTCGATCGACACGATCGCGCCGCCGGTGTCGCGCGGGTGCAGGTGTGCAGTGGCGATGTCGTCAAGCGCGATCTCCCAGGCCGTTCGCACGCCGTTCACGGCGAAGTGGCGCCGGCGCGCGTCGAGATCGTGTGTCTGGAAGATCACCATGTAGCCGCCGTCGCCGCCGCGACGCTGGAGATAGCGGCCGGCCGACGTGTCGTCCTCCTTGGGCGACACCACCTCGAGGAAATGTTCGCCGAGCGGCATCACGCCGTTGCGCAGGCCGAAGACGCCGACTCCGGGGTCGCGGAACGCAACATCGATGGCGAGCACTTCGCGCAGGTCTTCGAGTACGGCATCAAGGTCGGCGGCCACGAGCGCGATCTGGCGAATGCGCATCGTCTACCTGCCGGTGAAGCGGGGCGGGCGCTTCTCGAAGAACGCACGGAGTCCTTCCTTTGCGTCGTCGGTGGCGCCCATTTCGGAGATCGCGCGCGTTTCCAACTCCATCTGGGTCTCGAGGCCGTGGTCGAAGGTGCCGAGAAGCAGACGCTTGGCGGTGCCGAAGGCAAGCGTCGGACCCGCGGCAAGCTCGCGCGCAATCTTCCTGGTTTCAGTATCGAGGTGTGCGGCAGGGACGACCTGGTCGACGAGCCCCCAATCGAGCGCTTCCGCGGCGCTCAGCACGCGGTTGCGAAGCATCAGGTCGCGTGTTCGTGCCAGCCCGATGCGACGCGGAAGAAAGAACGTGGACCCGCCGTCGGGGACGAGGCCGATACGCGTGTAGGCCATCGTGAAGCGCGCCGTGTCGGCGGCGATCACGAGGTCGGCGGCGCAGGCCAGGCTCATTCCTCCACCGGCCGCCATGCCGCCGACCGCGGCGATGACGGGCGCGTCCATGCGCGCGAAGCGCGAGATCGCCACGTGAAGGCCGAGCGTGATTCGTTTGAGCAGGCCGGGGACGTCGTCACCCGCGTCGCGGAAGCTGCGGACGTCGCCGCCGGCGGAGAACATCGCGCCGTCGGCTCGCACAAGCACGGCGCGCACGTTCGGATCCTGATCGCAAAGAAGAGCGCACTCGGCGAGTTCTTCGGATGCGATAAGGTCGATGGCGTTCGCGCCTTCGGGCCGCGCGAGGGTGAGCTCGGCCACGCCGTCATTGATGTCGATGCGGATGCGTTCGAATCCCATGGCCGCTTGGTAGCCGGAACACGATGACGAGGCGAGAAGCGCAACAAAGGATGTTCCGCAGAGGTGCTACCCTCTTGCTGCATGGGGCATCGGCCGCTAGCTTTCACGCTGCGGTACGGGGTCGCCGTGAAATCGCTGTCCGGCATTCGCCGCTGCAAACGCCCAGTGCAGCGGATCACGACGTCCGGATCTTGGGGTTGGGTTGTTGTGCTGGGCCGCGACCACACATGGTCGCGCTGAATACCTCCTAAGGAGTACTGCATGTCGAAGTTTACGTTCCTTGCTCTCGTTTCCACAGTCCTGTTCGCGATGGCGCCTGGCGCCGAGGCCCGCAAGAATCCCGGCAATCCGTTGGTCGCTCCGACGCTTCTCGACGCTACGCTGCTCGCAGCCGGCGACGGCGAGTGTGACGGCGACGACACCACCACCGACGACGTCTGCCTGAGCGTAACCTTCGTGAAGGTCTGCGAGGCGACGAAGTACTCGGTCGACCTTACCAAGGGCTTCGACACCGACGGTGACACCTGCAACGACACGTCGATCAGCGACAACACCAGCGTCGACGCCGAGGCGTGCACCGGCACGCTGAACTGCGAAGGCGACACGCTCGAGTGCCAGACTGCCGTGGTGCCGCTCGGCACCACGACGATCTGCGTGGACGATGGCGACCTCACCGTGGACTGCGTCAACGACCTCGAAGACGTCGAAGTGGGTTACTTGTCGCTGTGCGCGAAGGTCAAGGGCCTCAACCCGGCGCAGAAGGGTCCGAAGGCGGTGTCGCAGAGCACGCCGTTCTCCGACACGATCTGTGCGGTGACCAACGACCAGTGCATCTGATCGACGGTTGCGCCTGAGCCGCGACGGCCAGTGCGGCTCGGTCGCAACGGGTTGCTTCGGGGCCGCAACGAGGAGTTGGGCTCCGGCGCGAACAAAAAGAAAGGGCCGGTCGAAAGACCGGCCCTTTCCTTTTTCAGGCTGCTGGCGAACGCGCCTGCTTTCGAGGAATCGTCTGACGCTTTCCATGCCCAGCCGCTCGTGGCGCCCAGGCTACTGCGCGACAGTCCCGCTCCAGTACTTCTCGGCCAGCGCTGCAGCGTCGAGGCCGATCTGGTAGCCGAGGGCGCGGCCGGTGAAGTCGTCGGCGCTGACGTGAATGCCGCCGTACAGGCGCGACAGGCCGGCGGCATCCGCGGCGTCCTGGTAGGTGGCCGACTGCAGCGTCACGTTCGTGCTCGGTCCGTCCTCGGTGTGAAGGTACGCGCCTGCGGCCGCATGAAACTCGAGCAGGCCGCCGGGGAAATACGAGTCGCCGGTCACCGCTGTCATCACTTCGGCGGCCGCACGGCTGAACGTGCTGTGACCGGAGACGTAGCCCGCAAACGCCGGCGTGACGAAGGTCTTTAGCTGGTACGCAAGCCAGTCGATGCCGAGGATCCAGCCGACGCCAGCCGTCTCGGTGGCCGGCTCTTCCGGGTTGCCGCGCCACGAGCGGATCGCGATCTTGCCGACGTGTTCGGCGAGATGCTCGTGCCGCTCTCCCGCGGCGACGCTCTCGAGGGTGATGACTTCGACGAGCCCGTCCTCGAGCGGGATGCCGCCGGGATGGTACGAAAGTCCGTCGGCGTTTGTCGACTGTCCGAGGCCGGCCATGTAGCGGATCATCGAGATCGGCCTGGCGGAATCGTACTGCCACTTGAGGCCCCACGCGGAGATGGCCGCATCGTGAACCGCGCCGTTGAGGGCGAGGTACACCTTGACGTCCCACTCGAGGTTGTCGAGCACCGGGCCGGCTGCGCCGAGCCGCTTCGCGAAGATCGGCGTGTCGGCCACTTCGTTGGCCAGCACGTTCCAGTGGCCCGGCGGCGTTTCGGAAGAAGGACCGTCGGCCCAGAATTCGGTCAGCACGCGCGCCCAGTCGCCGCGCTTGACGAGATGCGGCGCGTACGGCTCTCCGGTGTGAGGATTGAGCTCGTAGCCGGCGCCGTCGTTGGTGCCGAGGGGGTTGTTGCCGAGCGAAGCGGGCGAGATGTCGATCATCTCGCTGTCGTCCGCAGTGAGATGAGAGCTCAGGCGAACCACTTCGAGGGCTTGGGCCTTGAACTCGTCGTCGCCTGCACCGCCCAGCAGCGGCGGCGCGCCGGGATCCACCGGGTCCAGCGCGAACGGCTCCACCTGCGCCCAGTGCGGGCAGATGAACGACTGCACCTTGATCGGAAGCGGAATGCCGTTCTGCGTCACCGAGAACTCGAGCGACAACGGCTGCCAGCGGTTCGGGTCGACCATCTCGGCGCCGCTCAGCGCGGGGTAGAGCGGTTCGTTGACGGGAAGGTAGCCGTTGTCGGCGGCGTAGTTCTGCGCTTCGTTGGAACCATCGGCCAGGCCGTACGCGAGCACGGCGGCGGCGATGCGGTTGCCGACCGCGGCCGGGGAGTTGCCGTCGGTGGATACGAAGTCGCGGTCGAAGCCGAGGCCGTCCATCTCTGCATCGAACGCAGCCTGCGATGCGAGCTTGCCCGGCGAGGCAGCGAAGCGGTGGCTCAGGATGCGGTAGGACGCGTAGCTTATCGCGATGCTGCGCGCGCTGTACACGTCGGGATCGATGGGCGGCTTCTCGCCGAACAGGTACGAATCCGCGCCGGAGTCGAGGTCGTAGGCAACCCAGGCATCCCACTGGGCGACCGAGAGATGAAAGAGGTTGCGAGCGTGCACCGTCGGGCGCGGGATGTCGCGACGGATCGCGCCGAGAAGCTGCTCGTTCCACAGGCGTGCTGCAGACGGGCAACGCAGGGACGACGCGCCCGTGATTTCCGTGGCGCGGCGCAGTACCGCCAGCGCGTCGGTGGAGCGTACGCCGTCCATGTGCCCGACCGCGTCGCAGACCATCGCGTGGCAGCCGTCGTACGAGCCGACGGCGCCCTGGAGCACCAGCAGCGCGTCGGTGGCAAGCACGGCGCCGTCACCGCTCGGATCGCCGCAACCGCGAACCGGGGAAATCTCCGGCTCGGAAAGCGTGGTGGTCGTCGTTGACGTGGCGCGCGCGGGTACGGGAAGCGCGGCGACGGCCACGAGTGCGGCTGCGACGGCGATGGCCGGTCGGAAACCGGATTGCGAACCAATACGTGAAGTCATGCCCCCCCCTCCTTCTCGATCCGCGATGCCCTGGCGCGACTGGCGGTCGGACATGGCGGCCACGGCGCGTGCAGGTGCAGACTCTAACGGCATACGGATCCGAGGTCATCCCCCTTTGGCCAGATGCCCCGCCCGGGGGCTCACCGCTGGAGAAGCACTTTGCGGGAGCGCTCCCGCGATTGCGGCTCAGTCCTTGAGCGAGAACGGCGTGAAGTCCGTGTCACGGTCGAAGTAGTCCTCGTTCTCCGCGCGCTTGAGGAA
>JBHEOD010000040.1:0-21071 GCA_046261745.1 Binatia bacterium | reverse complement strand
GGTGAACGGCGTGTTGACGGCCTCCCACGTGACCTTGAGCGCGTAGTTGAACGCGATGACCGACGCCATCGTCCCCGGCTCCCAGATTCCCCAGAACGCGATCGGATAGAAGATGAGGCTGTCGACCCCCTGGCCGGCGGCCGTCGATCCGATGGTGCGCATCCACAGGAAGCGCCCGCGCGTCCACACTTTCATCTTCGCGAGCACGAAGGAGTTCACGAAGTCGCCTGCCCAGAACGCGAGGATGGATCCGGCCACGATCCGCCACGTGTTGCCGAACACCGTGTGCAGCGCCGGATCGATGATCGCGTTGTACGCGACGGTTGGATCGGCCGGCATGCGAAGCACGACCTGGCTCATGAACGTCGCAAAGATCATCGCACCGAAGCCGGCCCAGATGACCTTGCGCGCACGCGCGTAGCCGTACACCTCGGTCAGGATGTCGCCGAAGATGTAGGCGACCGGGAAGAACAGGTTGCCGGCTCCGAAGGAGAAGCCCCAGACCTGGCAGACTTTTCCGGGGCCGATGATGTTCGAGCACAGGAGCACGGTCACGAAGCCGGCCATCACCAGGTCGTAATACTTGTAGTGCCTGGGGTTCGAACGGCCCTCGGTCACGAGGTCAGGCCCCGACTCCCCATCGCTCGGTAACCTCGTCGTCGTCGCAGCTCCACACGCGAGCGTGGATTTCCTCGAGGAGGTCGGCGTCGTTGAGGATGATTCGCTGCGCGCGGGTATCGGCCATAAGAGGGCCGTCGGCCAGCACCTTCTCCATAACGTGCCGCCGTGCTTCACGGATGGCGGCCTCGATGCGCCTCTTCGGACCGAGCATGGCGCGGTGGACGGCGTTCATCGCCGGATCGGCCACCGCCATGGCGAATCCGTCCTGCCACTGGACGGGCATTTCGGCGACGCGTCTTTTGGCGTCGGCCATGTTCGCGTCGAGGTCGACGAGCTCGCCCGGAGGGTCGGTTTCTTCCGGGATCACGAAGAGCCCGAGCCGGCGCGCGCGGTCGCCGAGTTCGATCTTGCTGACAAGCACCGACACGGGGATGGACAGGATGAGCGCGCCGACCACCGGCATCACCCACCAGAAATAGTCGGGGCTCAGGCGGAACAGCAGCGCGGCCCACACGCACGCGAAGATGGTGTCGCCGGCGTGATGCGTGAAAGCCTCGGCCCAGCCCGTTTCGGCGTCCTCGCGCGGCTGCGACTTCCAGCCGACAGTGCGTCCCATCAGGTTGGTGATCACGAAACGCGTGTGGAACAGCATGCGGATCGGCGCGAACAGGCTCGACAGCACGATCTCGATGGGCACGCTGAAGAGCAGTCGTGAGGCGCCGCCGAACTTCCTGGCCTCGCCCCGCACGAGAATCAGCACGACGCTCAGCACCTTCGGCAGGAACAGGATCACGCAGGTGACGGCCAGCAGCATCAGCGCCCAATCGGGTCTCCACACCGGCCACTCCGGGAAGAGCGTGCGCGTGTCGGAAAAATACTGGGGCTCTGTGAGTGCGTAGCGGATGGCCTCGGTGGTGCTGAGGATCAGGAAGCTGAACCACAAGAGCGCCGACACGTACGAGAGCGCTCCGTTGAGGAACAGCGCGCGGTGCGCACCGAAGAGGCCCTCGGTGAACAGCAGCCGCACGTGCTGCAGGTTGCCCTGGCACCAGCGGCGGTCGCGCTTCATCTCCTCGAGCATCGACGACGGCGTTTCCTCGTAGCTGCCAGGCAGGTCGAAGGCGAGCCAGATCGACCAGCCCGCGCGACCCATCAGCGCGGCCTCGACGAAGTCGTGGCTGAGGATGTCGCCGCCCAGGGGCGGCTTGCCCGGCAGCGGCGGGAGGCCGCAATGCTCCATGAACGGTGCGATGCGAATGATGGTGTTGTGGCCCCAGTACTGGCCGTCGCCGAGTTGCCAGTAGTGAAGCCCGGCCGTGAACATCGGGCCGTACGCGCGGCCGGCGAACTGCTGCACGCGGCCGAAGATGGAACGGCGGTACACGGCCGACGGCGCGGTCTGGATCATGCCTGCGGTCGGGGGCTTCTCCATCAGCTGCACGAGGCGCTCGAGCGCGGTGCCCGCCATGATCGAGTCGGCGTCGAGCATGATCATGTAGCGGTACTTGCGGCCCCAGCGGCGGCAGAAGTCGGCCACGTTGCCGCTCTTCCTCTTGAGGCGGATGCGGCGGCGCCGATAGAAGATGCGACCGAAGCCGCCTGTCTCCCGGCACCAGCGCAGCCAGGCTTCTTCCTCGCGAATGCCGGTGGCGGGACTGGCACTGTCGCTGATCACGAAGAAGTCGAAGCGCTCGCCGCTGCCGGTGCGATCGAGCGACTGCTGGATCGCGCGCAGGCCCGCGAACACGCGCTCCACCGGCTCCTCGCAGATCGGCATCACGATGGCGGTGCGCGCCGATTCGTCGATCGGCGCGTACTTCGCACCGGCGGGGAGGTGCGTGATCTTGAAGCGTTCCTCCTTGCGCAGCAGCGTGTAAAAGCCGTAGAGCGCCGTCCAGAAGCCGATCGAGATCCAGCCGAACAGCGCGCCGAAGAAGATGACGATCAGGATCTCCATCACGTTGCCGCCCTGTTGGGGAAGCACGTCGAGCATGAACTGGCTCGCGATGATGCTGGGGATCAGCACGAGGCTGCTGAGGATGCGGCGGCGCCTGGCCGCGCGTTTCGTCCACGGAAGGCCCTGGCGCTGCTCACGCGCCGGTGCGCCCGGCTTGTGGTTGTTCGCGGGCTTCTTGCCGCCCGGCTGTGCTTCACGCTCGACGGCCTCCGCGCGGCGCTCGACCGCTGCTTCGTCGGCCGTCAGCAGTTCGGTGCGCGGACGGAAGAAGCGCCGCTCGAGCTTCGCGCGCGGCATCGCGCCGCGCAGGATCGGCGGCATCGACCCCTTGAGGACCGGCGAGATGGGTTCGTCGGGCGACTCGGGTTCGCGAACCTCGGGGTCGCCGCTGGCCGCGACCTTCGCGCGCCACGCGGTGAACGCGTCGATTCCGTCGCAGGAAGCGTCGACGCCGGCGGCGTAGCGCTCGAGAACGATTTCGCGCATCGCGCGAAGCGCTTCCGTGTAGGCATCGGCGCCGTCTTCCCACTGCTCGCGCGCCACCGCCCGCGAGATGGCTTCGCCGGCGATGGCGTTGCGCGTGCCCGCATCGATGCCGAGGTGCTCGAGGTAGCTCGCACAGCGCTGGTGAACACGACGCCAGTCGTGAAGGAGGCGCGACGGGGAGGCCGCCGACTTCACGTCCGGGAGGTACGCAAGGGCGTCGTCGGCCGCCGCGCCTGTTCCCGTGTTGCTTGTCACTGCCATCGCATCCAGGCGCCCGGTCAGGGAACGAGCGCGTACGACCAGGTCTCGGTCAGCGCGCTGCCGGCCTTGTCGAGGTACGCGCGAAGCTCGATGGCCTCGCGGCCTGCCGGTTCCACTTCGAAGCCGAGGCGCCAGCCGCCGGTGGCCGGTACCTTGATGACGTATTGCGAGACGATGCGCGCCTTCTCGTCGCCGCCGGCAATGCTGACGACCGCGCGCAGGATGTCGTCGGCGGGAATCTTCTCGAGTTGCTTGCCCTCGAAGTCGACGACGAAGCGGTAGCGGTTGGCCTCAAGGCCCGGTTCGCGCCGCGTGGCGGTGACGCGTCCGGCAGGCGGCCGGGTCACATCGTCGCCGTAGACCGACATCTTGTAGGAGAACGTGACCGGCTCCGGCAGCGGCGGGAGCTTCTCCGGGACCCAGTACGCGTTGATGTTGTCGTGGATGTCCTTGTCGGTGGGGATCTCGACCAGTTCGACGCGGCCGGGTCCCCACTGGCCCTTGGGCGTGATCCACGCGCTCGGCCTCTTCTCCTGCAGCGTCTCGAGGTCCTGGTAGTTGCGGAAATCGCGATCGCGCTGAAGCAGGCCGAAGCCGCGCGGGTTGGTCATGGTGTAGCTGCGCACCTGCAAAGTTTCGGGATTCTCCAGTGGCCTCCATAGCCATTCGCCGGTGTCGGAGTGAAGCAGGAGACCGTCGGAGTCGTGCACCTCGGGGCGATAGTTGTCGAAGCAGCGCGTCGAGTTCTCGCCGAACAGGAACATGCTGGTCATGGCCGCAATGCCGAGCTTGGCAATCTCGCGGCGCCGGAACAGGCGCGCCTCCACGTCCACCACGGTCTGCGTGCCGGGATAGATCACGAAGCGGTAGGCGCCTGCCACGCTCGGGCTGTCGAGCAGCGCGAACACCTCGATGTCGGTGGCGCCCTTGGTGGGACGCACGAGCCAGAATTCGCGGAACCACGGAAACTCTTCGCCTGAAGGCGCGGCCGTGTCGATGGCCAGCGCGCGCGCGGACAGTCCGAAGCCCTGGTCCTTGCCGACGGCGCGGAAGTAACTTGCGCCGAGGAACACGATCACCTCGTCCTTGTAGGCGGCGGCCTTGATCGGGTAGTGCAGGCGGAAGCCGGCGAAGCCGAGGTCTTGCGGCACGCGGCTCGCGATGTCGTTCTTGCCGTAGTCGAAGAGGCCGGGCGCGAACTCGATCGGTTTCACGCCGGTGGCGTCCACCTCATTGAGAACGACGACGCGGTCGTAATAGAGGCCGGGGTGGAAGAACTGCACTTCGAACGGGAGGCTGCGCTCTCGCCAAAGGGCCCGCTCCGGCTTGAAACGGATGTCGCGCCACTGGTCGTAGCTGAGTTGGGCGAGCCACTCGGGAACCGCGGCGACGGGATCCTGGTAAGGCTCGGCGGCGAGCGTCCTGGCCTTGGCGGCGACGTCGTCGAACTTGAACGCGAGGGCGGGACCGGCGAGCAGGAGGGACGCCGTGACGGCAAGCGGCAGCATGGCGGCTGTGTGCATCCGGCGAACGACTGCCTCCCGGGCCGGCTCCTGTCGGCGCACGTTCGAACCTGATCCCACCATCCCAATCCTCCTCGGTCAGAAAAGAGCTACGGTCGGCTTGATCCCGCAACTGCGCGGCGATTCCCGGCCGGCGATTATTGAGTAACCACGCGGGACTCACAAGGAAACGCGACGTAGTTCGGCCGCCGGCCCCCGCGGCTTCCGCGGAACGAGGGGGCGCCGGCCGCTGCGCAGGTTGAGGCTTTCCACGAAGACCGAGAATCCCATCGCGAAGTAGATGTAGCCCTTCGGGATGTGGTGATCGAGGCCGTCGGCGACGAGGGCGGTGCCGATCAGCAGCAGGAAGCTCAGTGCGAGCATTTTCACGGTTGGGTGGCGTTCGACGAACGTGCTGATGGCGGCGGCGAAGAACATCATGAACGCGACCGCAATGATGACCGCCGTCACCATCACGCCGATGTCGTTGGCCATTCCGACCGCGGT
The DNA here is from genome assembly GCA_046261745.1 of Binatia bacterium. Taxonomy (GTDB): domain Bacteria; phylum Desulfobacterota; class Binatia; order UBA1149; family CAITLU01; genus DATNBU01. The sequence goes on along the minus strand of JBHEOD010000040.1, from coordinate 15,737 downwards.
GATCACCGAGTCGAGCGAGAAGACGGCGTCGAGGATGACGATCTGCGCCAGCACCGACAGGAAACCGGCGCGCGGCGCCGCGTCGGGTCCCTCGTGCTCGTCCTCGAGACGGTGGTGAATCTCGTAGGTGGACTTGGCGATCAGGAAGAGGCCGCCGCCGATCAGGATGAGGTCGCGGCCGGAGATCTCGTTGCCGAGGACGGTGAACCACGGGGCGGTGAGCCGGATCACCCAGCTCAGCGCGAACAGCAGCGCGATGCGCATGATCATCGCAAGGCTCAGGCCGATCTGCCTTGCGCGTGCCCGCTCGTTCGGCGGCAGCTTGCCGGCGAGGATCGACAGGAACACCACGTTGTCGACGCCGAGCACGATCTCGAGCGCGGTGAGCGTCAGCAGCGCAATCCAGGCGTCGGGTTGGGAGATCCATTCCATCGGGTTCGTTTCCTTGGTGGTGAAGGCGCGACTGCGCGCACGACGGAGAACTGCGCAAGGCGGCGCCGCCCGTTAGCACGCGCCCGGGAAGGATGCACGGGCCTTGGGTTGAACCATGGCGGGGCCTTGGGTACTCGCCCTTCACGATGTTCCTGCGATCGCTCGCCCGCGCCACGGCCTTGATGATCCTCACGACCGGGACGGCCTTCGCGGCGCGTTCGGACGGCATTGATTCGTCCATCCTCGCGCCGGGTCTGGTGCAGGCCCGCGAGGCCCTCGACCGCCTCGACCGCCTCATCGACGAGGCGCACGCCATCGGAATCGCGCTCTTTCGGGTACACAACGAGTTCGGCGAGCAGCGCGCGGCGATGGCTGCGGCTGCGGCCGCACGCCCCCCGGCCAATGCTCCGAAGGGGCCGCCTCCACCCAAGCCGCCCGCCGCGCCCGATTGCACCACGCCGTGGCTCCTCGACCTGGGCGCGCGTTCGCGCGAGTTCGGCCGCGGCTTTCGCGATGCGGTCCAGAGCACACGCGTGCAGGGCCGCCGCGTCGAGAACATCACGGTGGAGCCCACTGTCCAGCCTCTGCTCGATCCCGAAACCAACCACCGCATCACGTCGTTGCTAGCGCGCGTGGACGACCTCGTTCGCAGCTACCCGGAAGCGGCTTCATGGCAGGAGCGTTACGTCGAGCCGCTGTTGAAAGGATGCGAGCCGGCGCTCGTGCCTGCAGCCGGTATCCCCGACGCGGCACCGCCGGCCATCAAGGACGGAATTTCCGCCGGCGGGCCGTCGCGCAAGCCCCGGCTCATCGCGATCCTCGCGTTCGGCGGCGGCTGGCTTTGCCCCGGCGCTGTTCCGGCAGCGGGGGTGATGCTGGTGTCGGGAGACGTCTGCTATTCGGCCAGCGAGAGCTGCGACTGCGAACCGGCGGGAGTTTCTCCGGCCACTGTCCTCGGCCCGGACGCGAACGCCGGATCGGCGAACTGAAGGCGCTCGCGCGCCCGCACCGCTTCGTCCGACATGCCCAGTTTCTCGAGAATGTTGATTTCGAGCGCGATGGCCTCGGCCAGGAAGCGGTTGTCGCGCAGCAGGTGCCGCACGTCGGCGAGCGCCTCGGTGGGTTCCGTTGCGGCGAGTAGCTTGGCCGCCAGCAAGCGGGCGTCGAGATCGGGAATGCGCAGCAATGCCGGCGGCGCCTCGTTCGGATTTTTCTCGAGCGCGGCGCGCAAGCGCAGGCGCTCGGCCAGCGAGTCGCTGCCGACGAGGGTGGCCTGCCGGGCAGCTTCCTCGAAGCGTCCGATCCCTGCGCCGAGCGCGATCATCATCTGCTTGGCCTCGGTAGCGGCGCCGCGGGCTTCGAGCTTGGCCAGTAGCTCGAACGCTTCCTCGAGGCGGCCGTCCCTCAGGCGCAGCGCAATATGGCGGCGGACGGGTTCGGGATCGTATTCGGCCGCCGTCTCCCACGCCGCCACCAGCTGCTCGTAGTTGCTGCCCGGGCCGACCTTGTCGGCGATCTCGACGCGAAGGCGCGCCACTTCGGGGTCGTGGTCGAAGCGCTTGGGCAAGTCGTCGATGAGGTTCTGGGCTTCCCTGGCCATGTCGTTGGCGAGGTAGGCTTCGAGGCGCGGGATGACGAAACGGCTGTCGTCGGGCCAGCGCGCATCGAGGTCGTCCCAGAGCTTGCGCGCTTCGGCCCACTGGCCGGCCGCGCCGGCCGCCGCCGCGGCCGCCACTTCGAAGACGAAGCGGTCCGGCGTCGTCTGGCGGGCGCGCTCGAAGGCCGTTGCCGCCCTGGTGTGACGGCCGATGTCGAGCGCGCGGCGTGCGAGGATGTAGTGGGCCAGCGACAGCGACGGGTCGATCAGCACGACGCGCGAGAGCGGATCCTTGCGGGGGTCGCCGCGTTCGTCGGGCTCGACGGAGTCGATCATGCCGTACCAGGACGCCGCCGCGCGGCCGAGCACCAGCACCGCGTAGCGATCGGACGAGAGCGGCTTCGACCACGTTTCGACCATGCCGGCGGGGACGGGAGTATCGAGCTGGCCGGCCGTCCAGACCAGCAATTCGGTGATTGCCCCCTCGGGTGCCTCGCGAGGGCCGGACGCGGACGCGCCCTTGCACGCCTTGCCGACGGGACACAGGCGCAGCACCACCTGAAGAGTGTCGCGCTCGTAGGCGAACGAGAATTTTGCGGTCCAGTGCTTGGAGTCGCCGGTCAGCCAGCGGTCCACTCCGGGCGGGGGACCGTGGCGTCCGTAGTGCGGCACCACGCCGGCGATGTCGGCGAGGCCGGTTTCGTAGAGCGCGATGACGGTGCCGGCCACCTCGTGTCCGTAGCGATGACCGCCGAACTCCTCGATCGGTTCGATGCGAATGTCGGTGGCCGCCGGAAAGACGTCTTCTTCCGACGGCGTCCACGCCTCGTCGAGGGGATTTGGAGGCGGCCCCGTGCGGGATCCGCAACCCGCCACTGCTATAACCAACGCGATGGCCAGTGACACAACGAAAGACGGCGGCGAACCGAAGGATCCTTCGCAGGAACCTTCGCAGGATCCTGCGCAGGTTCCTGCCCGGAATCCTCGTGAGCATCCTGGTGAGACTGCTGCCGAGGCTCCCGAGAGCGAGGTACCCGTCAAGCGGGTGAGGTTGCGAAGGACGCGGCGGTTCATTCGTGGAGTGGTGCTCGTGGGCGTCGTCGCGGGCGTGGCGGCCGCAGTATGGGGCGCGCGCTGGTTCGAGGAAAACGTTCTTTCCACTCTGCCTGAGAACCTCGCTCACGTTCAAGCGTACAGGCCTCCTTCCAACTGCGTGATCTACGATGCGGCCGGTACGCCGATCGACGAATTCTACGTCGAGCGCCGCATCTGGATCCCCATCAAGGGACTGCCCGACCACGTGTGGCAGGCTTTCGTCGCCGCCGAGGACCGCCGCTTTTTCGCGCATCGCGGCGTCGATCCGGCCGGCATCCTGCGTGCGCTGGCGGCCAACTTCATGAAGGGCGGGGTGCGCCAGGGGGGCTCGACGATCACACAGCAGATCGTCAAGAACCTGCTCGTCGGCAAGGAGAAGAGCTACGTCCGCAAGATGCGCGAGGCGGTGCTCGCGCTGCGCCTCGAGCGCGAACTCACCAAGAAGGAGCTGCTCGAGCTCTACATCAACTTTGTCTATCTCGGCTCGGGAAACTACGGCGTCGAGGCCGCCTCCCTCGACTATTTCGGCAAGCCTGCAGCCGAGCTCGACGCCGGGCAGGCCGCCACGCTCGCCGGGCTCGTGCCGGCGCCGTCGCGCTATTCGCCTCACCGCCATCCCGAGAACGCGATCGCCCGCCGCGGCTATGTGCTGGGGCGCATGGTCGAGGAAGGCTACATCACGCTCGGCGACTCACGCCGCTTCGCGCAGGAACCCGTCGTGCTGCCGGTCGAGCGGCAGGCGCGCACCAGTGTGGGGCTCGCGTACGTTACTGAAGTGCGCCGCGAGATCCGCCGCCTGTTCGGCACCGCCACGCCGCTCTCGGAAGGTTTCCACGTCTACACCGCGCTCGACCTGCAAACACAGTCGACCGCAGAGACAGCGGTGCGCGAAGCCCTGCACGCGGTGGACGAACGGCGCGGACGCCGCGGGGTCGTGATGCACGTACCCGAGTCCCAGCGCCAGGCCTTCCTCGCGCGAGCGGCCGGACTGCAGCGCATCGCACCGCCGCCCGATCCCGAAGTCGTCGCGGCGCAGGCCGCCGCGGCAGGCAAGCCGGAAGAGATCGACGACGCGACGCGAAAGGCTGCCGAGGCTGCCGCCGAGCGCGAGGCCTTGACAGCTGCCGCCGCCAAGGGCGCGGCAGCGCGCGCCGGCAAGACCAAGCCGGCCGCCAAGGATGCCAAGGTCGTCAAGAAAGCGGCTCCGCTCGAGCCTCCGAAGATTCCCGCGGTGGCACCGCCGAAGCCGGACGACTGCTTCGAGGTGATCGTCGGCAAGAAAGGCCTCGATGACCTTCAGGCGGGACCGTTCAGCTTCTCGCTCGTCAAGGCGGATCGCAGCGCACAGGTGCGCAGCACCGGCGGAAAGGGGCGTCGCGTGCTGTCGTCGGCAGCCGGCCTCGGCGCGGTGCTGCGGGTGTGTGCGATCGACGAGAAGTCGGTGCGCCTCGATCCGAAGCCGTGGGCGGAAGGCGCGGCCGTGGTTCTCGACAACGCCACCGGTCGCGTGCGCGCGCTGGTGGGCGGTTACAACGACGTGCTCGAAGGCTTCGTGCGGGCAACGCAGGCGCGGCGCCAGCCCGGCAGCAGCTTCAAGCCGTTCGTGTACGCGACCGCGCTCAAGGCTGGCAAGAACCAGCTCGACATCGTCTACGACGGACCGATCTCGCTGCCCGGCGGCAACGGCAAGATCTGGAGTCCCGGCAATTACGAGGACAAGTACTTCGGCAACCTGCCGATCCGCAACGCGCTCGCCAAGAGTCTCAACACCGTTGCGGTACGCTTCACGCATGATCTTGGGGCACGGCGCGTGGCCGAGACGGCGCGCAGCATGGGCGTGCGCACGCCGCTGCGCACCGACCTGTCGATCTCGCTGGGCGCCAGCGAGGTGACGCCGATGGACCTGGCCACGGCCTACGCCACCATCGCCCGCATGGGCGCGCCGACCGAACCGGTGATGATCGATTCCATTCGCGACCAGGGCGGCAAACTCCTCGGGGTGGCGGGAGGAAACGTGGTCGTCGACGGCGAGGTCGTCGGCAAGCTCCCCGGCGGACCGCAGCCGCGCGCGCTCGCGGCCGGAGTTGCGTACGAGCTTGCCGACATGATGCGCGAGGTCGTCAAGTCGGGGACGGCGCGAAAGGCGTTCAAGGACGGCCAGGATCGTGCCGGCAAGACCGGTACCACCAACGAATGCATCGATGCGTGGTTCGTGGGTTTCGACGGCGCGCATACAACGGCTGTCTGGGTAGGCTCCGACGGCCCCGAGCCGATCGGTCCCAAGGAAACCGGCGGCGTCACGTCGCTGCCGGCGTGGATGAAGATCATGGACAGCCTCGAGGCGCCGTCGCCCAACCGCATCCCGATCCCCGACGAAGCCGTCCTCATCAACGTGAAGGGAAGCTGGTACGGCTTCCCGCGCGGCAAGGTGCCGGCCAAGTATCTCGAACGCGAAGCGCCGACACGCGAACCCCTTCCCCGCTTCCCCACCGACTTCTGACGCAGGAGCCCCGAGCCGGCGGGGGCCGGATTCCCCTCTTCCGGCAGAGCGTCGACGAGGCGGGAAATCCGGGACAGGTACACATTAACGCGTGGTGCTAATGCGTACCTGTCCCGGATTTCCGTCAGCGGTGGAGCAAGTACCAGGCGGCCCAGGCGGTAAGGTGGATCGCCACGATGGCGCACAACATCACGATGTGATCGCGCTTGCGGGTGAGGTGCCGAAGCATGGCCATCGCAAGGAGTGCGCCGGGCCATCCGCCGATTGCTTCGAGGACGTGCAGCGTGGTGCTGTGGATGCGCCACTTCTTCTCTTCGGCGCGCTTCTTGTCGACGTAGTAGAAGCCGAATGTGACGATGCTCATCATCAGGTATGCGGCGATCGGCACGTCGAGGTGCACGAAGCCGAGCGCGTAAAGAAAGAGCACGGTAAGACAGAGAACCGCGACGCCGTATGCGACCACGACGGTGTCGGGTAGCGGCAGCGCCTTCAGGCGCACGTTGACGGCCTTGGAGCGGCGTTCGCCGCGATCGACCTGGAAGTAGACGACGTCGCCTTCGGCCGGTCGGCGGCCGCCTTGCTGGAACCCGGAGATGTGCACGAAAACCGTGTCCCCGCCTTCCTCAGGCTGGATGAACCCGAAGCCGCGATCGTCGGTCCACTTGATGAGGCGCCCGGTGCGGACGGGTTGCTGGGCCGGATCGGACTGCGGTGTCTGGTGCTTGGCTGTCATCGGGTCGTCGAAACTAACGCGGTCGTGTTGTGCGTGGAAGCGTATCCGCATTCGAGGCCGAAGCGGCGGTTCTCCGGCGGTTTGCGGCTTGGTGGCGCCCCTCACGATTCGCTGGAGAGGCTGTCAACTGGGTCGCAATCGCCGCGCCCTGGGCCCGGACGCGTTCGAGCACGACCGCCATTGCCAGGCTGACGGGGAAATTGGGGCGCAGCACCAATCGAACCGCCAGCAGCGGTAGCCCGGCGTCCTCCACGAAGATGCTTTCGGGATCGACGTCGCCGAGCGGCAGGGCGGGGGCCAGTCCGATGCCGCAGCCGGTGGCGGCGTAGGCGACGAGCAGCGACACACTCGGGACGTCGATGGTCGAAATCGGCTGGATACCATGACGCTCGAGGGCGGCGTCCAGCACCGTGCGGCCGAAGCTGCCCGGCGCCAGCCGCAGGACCGGTTCGCTCGCGAGGCGTTCGAGTACGGGGGCGGGCGGATCGCGCCGCGCGGCCACCCATTTCAGCGGCTGCTCGAACAGCAGGTGCTCGTCGAGGCCCGGATGCGGGCCGGCGGTGCTGACGATGGCCGCGTCTACCTGGCCGAGCTCCAGCAGTCGCACCGCATCGGCCGAGTGCGCGGTAGTGATCGCGAATCGCAGCGAGGCGGCCGCTTTCGTTGCACTCGCGTCGCGCGCACCTGCCGCCGAATTGAAGAACGTGTCGCGCAGCACCGGAGCCAGGAGCTCCTTGCCGAGGTAGTCGCTCGCAGCCACGCGTACCGTCGTGACCGGCGCGCCCGAGATCGAGCCGAGAAGCTGGTAGACCGACTCGGCTTCGTCGAACAGGCGGGTGGCGGGTCCGAGGAACGACTCCCCGGCGGCCGTCAGGCGAATGCCGCGGCCGTCGCGCTCGAAAAGCATCACGCCGAAGTGGTCTTCGATGCGCTTGATCTGCTGGCTGACGGCTGACGGTGTCTTGAAGAGGGCTTCGGCTGCCCGAGCCACGGAGCCGTGCCGGGCGACCGTGAGCGCGTCGTGAAGGGCGGGCAGAAGGGAGGCGTCGATCATGGAGCAACTCTTAACATAGTGCTAAGAATGTTTCATTAGACTAAACGGTTCGATCCGACGATACTCCCGCCCATGGGAAAGAGTCTGTTTCAGAAGGTCTGGGAAAAGCACACCGTCCGGGAATTGCCCGGCGGCGGCGTGCAACTGTTCATCGGAGCCCACCTGATCCACGAGGTCACCAGTCCGCAGGCTTTCGGGATGCTGCGCGACCTCGGGCTCACCGTGCTGCGACCGGACCGTACGTTCGCGACGGTCGATCACATCGTGCCGACCGACACGCACGCGCGACCCTACGGCGACCCGCTGGCCGAGGGAATGATGGTTGCGCTCGAGGAAGCGTGTCGCGAGTTCGGCATCCACTTCTTCGGTACCGACACCGGCAAGCAGGGCATCGTGCACGTGATAGGCCCCGAGCTCGGCATTACGCAGCCGGGCATGACGATCGCGTGCGGCGACTCGCACACGTCGACGCACGGCGCGTTCGGCGCGATCGCGTTCGGCATCGGCACGACGCAGGTTCGCGACGTGCTGGCCACGCAGACGCTGGCGCTGGCGCCGCTGAAGGTGCGACGCATCGAAGTGACGGGCAAGCTCGGTGCCGGCGTTTATGCCAAGGACATCATCCTGCACGTGATCCGCACGCTGGGCGTCAACGGCGGCACCGGCTTCGCGTACGAATTCGCCGGTTCCACCATCGAAGGCCTGTCGATGGAAGAGCGCATGACGGTCTGCAACATGGCCATCGAAGGCGGCGCGCGTGTCGGCTACGTGAATCCCGACGAGAAGACGTTCGCGTTCATCAAGGGGCGCGAGTTCGCGCCGAAGGGCGACGCGTGGGATCGCGCGGTGGCGTACTGGAAGGAGATCGCCTCGGACGCCGATGCGGCTTACGACGACGTGGTGCGCATCGACGCGGCGTCCATTGCCCCGACGGTCACGTGGGGCATCAACCCTGGCCAGGCGATCGCGGTGACCGAGAAAGTTCCGAGCGAGAAGGACGCGACCGACGAAGGGGAGGCGGCGGGCATCCGCGAGGCGCTCGAGTACATGAAACTCGAGGGCGGCCAGCCGATTCGCGGCACGAAAGTGGACGTGTGCTTCATCGGAAGCTGCACCAACGGGCGGCTGTCGGATTTCCGCGAAGTGGCCGCCTACCTGAAGGGCCGCAAGGTGGCGCCGGGCGTGCGCGCGCTGGCGGTGCCGGGTTCGCAGGACGTAGCCCGCGCCGCAATCGCCGAAGGCCTCGATCGAATCTTCGAGGAAGCGGGCTTCGAATGGCGCGAGGCTGGCTGTTCGATGTGCCTGGCGATGAATCCCGACAAGCTCATCGGCGACCAGTTCTGTGCGTCGTCGTCCAACCGCAACTTCAAGGGACGCCAGGGCAGTTCGACCGGACGCACGGTGCTGATGAGCCCGGTGATGGTTGCGGCGGCCGCAGTCGAAGGCTGCGTGGCCGACGCGCGCGAAACATTCGGCATCCGGGGAGCGGCCTAACCAAAAATGGGGTCAGACCCCATTTTTGAATCGGGCCGACTGCCATCGGGAAACCGGCGCGATCGTTGCGGGTAACAACTGACGAGGAGAGAAGAGATGGCACTGGAAAAAATCTGCAAGGTGAGCGGTCGCGGCGTGCACGTGCCCGGCGACGACATCGACACCGACCGCATCATCCCGGCGCGTTTCATGAAGTGCGTGACGTTCGACGGGCTCGGCCGTTACTTCTTCTACGACGTGCGTTTTGACGCCGACGAGAAGCCGCGCGTGCATCCGCTCAACGACGCGCGCTTTGCCGGCGCCAGCATTCTCGTGGCCGGTCGCAACTTCGGTTGCGGCTCCTCGCGCGAGCATGCGCCGCAGGCCATCGCGAAGGCCGGCTTCAAGGCGGTCATCGCCGAGGGCTACGCGGAAATTTTCTTCGGCAATTCGACGACGCTGGGCATGCCCTGCGTGACATTGTCGGGCGAGGACATCCGCCGCCTGGTGGCCTGCATCGAGAAAGCGCCGGAGACGGTGATCACGATCGATCTCGAAGCATCGGTCGTCCGCGCGGGCGACCTCGAACTGCCGCTGTCCATCCGCCCCGCCGCCCGCGACGCGCTGATCAGCGGAACCTGGGACCCCATCGGTCAACTCCTCGAAGGCAAACCCGACATCGCCCGCACCGCCGACCAACTCCCCTACCTCCACTTCTGAAAAATGGGGTCAGACCCCTTTTCTGCGGAAAAGGGGTCTGACCCCATTTTTTGTCTTGTCCTGCGATCAGTCGATCGGGCGTGTGTTCTTTCGCGGACGTCCACGCGGGCCGCGCTCCAACCCGAGCCGCGCCGCTGCGGACTGCTGCCACGGAGTATCGCCGTAGGGCAGATCGCGGCGCAGCGATGTTCTCATCGCTTCGAGTTCCGCCTCGGTCTGCGGATTGTGAAGCAGTTGCGGCCAATCGGGAGGAAGTCCGATCGGCAGAGGGGTAAGCGAGACGTTTCCACGAGACCGGCCGATCTCACGGCGGACGGCATTCCCGCTGCGACTCTGGTCCGCATGCGCCGCGGCGCTCGACCATGGCCACAACTCCGCGCGGGAGACCAGCCCGGCTCTTACCGGATTGCGTTCGATGTAGCGGCAGACCGTCACCAGGTGATGGTCGTCGCGCACCGGAAAGCTTTTGAAGCGACCCTGGTACACGTGGCCCCGACCAGCGCTTCCATGCCGTGCGTGCCAACGTTGGGTGTGGCGTGACGTCAGATGCTGGACGAACGTGGACAGGTCGCCGTCGCCGCGCGGCCATAGCAGCATGTGCCAATGGTTGGGCATTGCGCAGTACGCCAGCACACGCATCGAGATGAGCTCGGCGGCGTCTTCGACGAGCTGGAGAAAATCGCTGTACGATGACGGCGAATCGAACAGGTCTCCCGCGCCATTCGCACGGTTGAGCGTGTGGAAGATCCAGTCGCCGGGAGCGAGGCGTAGAGTGCGCGGCATGGCAGTTGAGACTGGCGTGAAACGAACCGGCGCGACAACGCCGAGAATGTCATATTGGGGTTGCACCCCGATTCCACAGAAAAAGGGGTCTGACCCCATTTTCCGCTCACCGGTTCGCGGCTCCTTCGCCGCTCGCCAGCTGAAGGCGAATCTGAACGTCGCGCTTCGCGCTCCTTCCTGGTGGAACTGGTTTCGCCGCTCGCCAGCTCGCGGCTCATCTGTTAGGTCTTCGGCGTGGGATGGACGGAGGATAGCGCGGAGGAACTCAACCGCAGCTGCCGGTGCGTGGCGGTGGATGCGCACGCGCTGGCGGGCGCTCTCGAAGCGGGGTCGGCCACGGCCGGCCTCTATGCTTCGATCCTTCGCGACCAGCCTCATCTCTTCTCGGAAACGGCGGTGTTCCTGTCGCGGCGCCAGTTCGAGCGCATGGAAGCCGTCGTCAAGGCCATCGAAGAGGTGGTGGCCAAGCCGGCTTTCCGCGACTACGCACTCGCCCTCGCGCCGGCCATCGCGCACCTCGATCCAGGACCGCGCGGCGCTTTTCTCGGCTACGACTTCCATCTGGGCATCGATGGACCTCACCTGATCGAGATCAACACCAACGCCGGCGGCGCGATGCTTAACGTGGCGCTGGCCCGAGCGCAGCGTGCCTGCTGCGTCGAAGTGGAAAGCGCACTGTCGGCGCCGGGAGCCGGCGACGAAGCCGAAGCCGAGTTCCTCTCGATGTTCCGCCGCGAGTGGAGCCTCGCCCGCGGCGACGCCCCGCTGCGCAGCGTGGCGATCGTCGACAGCGATCCCGCTGCCCAGTACCTGTATCCCGAGTTCCTGATGTTTCGTGAGCTCTTCGAAAGAGCCGGTCTCGCGGTACGAATTCTCGATCCCGCCGATCTCGAGTACCGCGACGGCACGCTGCGCGGCGGCGGCATCGCAATCGACCTCGTCTACAACCGTCTCACCGATTTCTACTTCGAGCAGCCCGCGAGCGCTGCGATGCGCGCGGCCTACGAGGCCGGCGCCGTCGTCGTCACGCCCGGCCCACGCGCGCATGCCATCTACGCCGACAAACGCCACCTCGCGCTGCTCTCCAGCGCGGATGCCCTGCGCTCGATGGGTGTTGCCGGCGAGACCATCCGGCTGCTTGCCGAAGCCGTACCGGCTACCGTCGTGGTGACGGACGCCAACCGCGACGAACTCTGGAAAGAGAGGAAGCGTCACTTCTTCAAGCCCGCCGGCGGCTACGGCAGCAAGGCCGCTTACCGCGGCGACAAGATCACGCGCGGGGTCTGGGAGGAGATCGCCGGACGAACCTACGTTGCCCAGCGCATCGCCGTGCCCACCGAACGCACCGTGGTCGTGGACGAACGCGAGGTTCCGCTCAAGCTCGACGTTCGCTGCTACGTCTACGACGGGGTCGTGCAGCTCGTCGCCTCACGCCTCTACCAGGGACAGACCACCAACTTCCGCACGCAGGGAGGCGGGTTTGCGCCTGTGTTTACGGAGGCCGCCGAGGTAGGCAACGCCGTCGCGATTTGACGGGGCGAAGGCTCGCCGCTGGGTGAAGCGTCTCCCACGCCCGAAAGACGAGGTGGGCATGGTACTCGGACGGGGTTCGCAGCAAAGGTCAGCCTGCGAAGTGCGACAAGCAGCCGGCGTGAGCGGCCGGGGCGTCATTCGATCCCGGCGAACACATCGGCGACGTGCAGGCCGAGGGCGGGCAGCACCCGCGAGCCTATCTCGCCTTCCCGGTATTCCACTCCATCGTCATAGATGTTGCCGCGGCGCTGGAACACCGTGACGACTCGGTCCACGGTGTCTACCAGCCAGTACTCGTCCACGCCGTTGCGTGCGTAGAGCGCTTTCTTCTCGGTGCGGTCGTATCGCTGGGTTGACGGGGAGAGGACCTCGACGACGAGGTCCGGGACAATCCGGAACATCTCGCCATGTCGCGGACGCGGACCTCGCGCGAGGCTCGCATTGGCCAGGAAGGAAACATCCGGCTCCAGCGTGTCTCCGGACGGAAGCGCGTAGCCTGCGCTGGGCGCCTCCACCTGGCCGAGTTCGCGCGTACGCACGTGGTCCGTCATCGCGAAGACGAGGCGCGTGACAACGCTGCTGTGCGGATACCCGGCCGGCGGCGCCATCACGATGGAGCCGCCGATGAGCTCGCAGGTGCCGCTCAGCATCGCGCCGTGCTCTTCCAGCCAGATCAGGAATTCGGTCTGCGTGAAGCGCTCCGAGGAGCGGAATGCGGTCTGGATCGCGGGCATCGTGGGTCTCCTGAACGTGTCAATCGGGACTCCGACGCCACACCAAAGTCCGGGGCGGGCTCAATGACACGATGCTGCTGATTGTGGCGGTAGTTGTTTCGGGGCGGGTCGACCGGAGGTACCAACCCGATCGCCGGCTTCCGAAGCGGCCCAATTCGACGTTCCCATCCGAAGGGTGGCTTCGTCGACCGGGTAGCGCAGCGCGCGTTCAGCACGGGCAGAGTAGCTCGATCTCCACTCCGACGGCCGCTCGCAGCACGAACAGGGCATCCGGCGCCGTGATCGTGCCGTTGCCGTTCGCATCGCAGACGCACGGCTCTTCGGCGCACTGGTTGCCGCCGACCGCAGCGCGAAGCACCGCCAGCGCGTCGCTGGCTTTCAACTCGCCGTCCCCGGTCACGTCTCCGCAGACGGAAGGGCCCGGGCACGGGTCGAGCGTCGTGTTCGAGCAGAGGTCGCCCGCTTCGTTGCATTCGTCGAGCGTGCAGGTGTCGCCGTCGTTGCAGGGACTGCCGGCATGGGCGCTGCAGTTGCCGCCCGAGCAGGTGTCCGCGCCGTTGCAGAACAACGCGTCGTTGCACGACGCGCCGGCGGGATCGGCGGCGGTACAGGCATCTGCGCTCTCGTCGCAAGACTCGGCGCAATTGCCGTCACCGTCCGGGCCCGGACACGGATTGCCGGCGTGGCCGCCGCAGACGCCGGCCGCGCAGGTATCGGCGCCGTTGCAGAAGAGGCCGTCGTTGCACGGGCTCGCGTTCGGGTCCGCCGCGGTGCAGGTGTCGCTCGCCTCGTTGCACGACTCGGCGCAGTTGCCGTCGCCGTCGGCGCCGGGGCAAGGATTGCCGGCGTGCACGCTGCAACTGCCGCCCGAGCACGAGTCCGGCCCGTTGCAGAAGATTCCGTCATCGCACGGCGACCCTTGGGGGTCGGGGCCCGCGCATCCGCCCTCGCTGTCGCTGCACGACTCGGCGCAGTTGCCGTCACCGTCGGCCCCCGGGCATTGCGCGCCGGTGTGCGCGTTGCACAGGCCGTCGATGCAGGTGTCCGCGCCGTTGCAGACGAGGCCGTCCTCGCACGCACTTCCGTTCGGGTCGGCGGCGTCGCAGGTCGCGGCGTCCTCGTTGCAGGATTCGCGGCAGTTGAGGTCGCCGTCGGCGCCGGGGCACGGATCTCCGCCGTGCTGGCTGCAGGCGCCGCCCATGCAGGTGTCTGCACCGTTGCAGAACATTCCGTCGTCGCAGGCGCTGCCGTTCGGATCCGGCGCCGTGCACGTGTCGGAAGTTTCGTTGCACGCTTCCGCGCAGTTGCCGTCGCCGTCGGGGAGACCGCACGGGTTGCCGGCGTGTGCAGAACAAGTGCCGTTCATGCAGGAGTCGGCCCCGTTGCAGAAGAGTCCGTCGTTGCACGCGCTGCCGTTCGTGTCGGCGCCGGTGCACGCGTCGACCGACTCGTTGCATGTCTCCGAGCAGTTCCCGTCGCCGTCCGGCCCCGGACACGGGTTGCCGGCATGGGTGGAACACGCGCCGGTGGAGTTGCACGTGTCGGGGCCGTTGCAGAACACGCCGTCGTTGCAGCCTGTCCCCGGTGCATCCCGGGTGCACGTCGGGGAGCAGCAGTCGCCGGAGTTCAGGTTGCCGTCGTCGCAGACCTCGGTGATCTCGAGTTCGCCATTGCCGCACTCGACCTCGACGAACTCGACGTCGATGAAATACCTCGGCAGCTGGGCTCCCCGGTAGGCCGACACGCGAACTTCGTACTCACCCGGCTCGGCGATGAACTTGACGAGGCGGGAACACAGCGAGATGCCGGAGTCGTCATCGAACGCGATGCACGGCAGGTCATCGCCGTAGACTCCCTGGCAGTTGCCGGGACCGCCCGGCCGCCTGAGTTCGACGAACGAATCGCCGGGGCAGCCGCCGAAGCCGTTGGTAAGGTCCACGACGAGCGCGCGAGGTTCGTCGAGTACGAACGAGTACGCGTCGAAAGAGCCTTTGGGGAAGCTGCCCTCGAACCGTCCTCCGCCGGTGATGTCGGTCGGCACGAACATCGTCGTCGTGGTGGTACCGCCGAACGTCGTCGTCGTCGTGGAAGAGGTGGACGTCTGGGCGTGGGAGACGTGCGCGAATCCGACGAGGGCGGCAACCACCAAGAGCGTAACTTTCCTGAAGTTCCTGTGTTTCATGATCCCTCGCTCCCGGCTTCCGCCTGCTGGTGCGGTCGACCCTACGCCCGACGCGTCCGTGATTGCATGCGACAGAGACAACGGCGCGATTGAGCGCCGCCGAAACCTTGTTGGAGGATTTTCAAGAAGAGCGTCTCGTCGATGTGTAGTCCCAGGCCCAAGGAAGGCGACTGCGACTCGTTTGGGACTCCTGGACTGACCCGGGCGAGACGGACATGCCCTCACCGATACCGGATTCGCGAGATGCGGTCCATGACGCGCGAAAATCCGCTCGGCGGGATCCGGGATGTCGGCTTCCTTCTCACCGAGGGCTGGTCGGAGGGGCGGCCCCGCATGGATGGGGCCGCTGACGCGACGCAAAAACGGCATTGGCACGGCGGCGACATCCTGGAGCCCTGCGACGATACTCAGAGAAACCTTTCGGCGAGTGACCGGGGGCACTTCCGGCGGGCACTATCGATTCCGTCATTGCGCGCGTTTTGATGGTGTTGCACGGCACGTGTTGTTTTGAAGCCGCCGACTGGTGCCTCAAGGAGTCGACGTGCGAAGTCCGCGGCAGAAATACCATCAAGAGGAGATCGTAGTATGCGCAAGTCCAGTTCTTTCATCGTTTTTGTGGTGACTGCAGTCGCCGTCACCGCGTTTGCCGGCAGTGCCTCCGCGGAGATCGGCAAGAGGATTTCGGTGGCTAGCGGAAGCATGGGCGTGATCGCCGCGTCTCCGCTGTACACCGACGGGATGACCGTCGGGGTGCCCACGTCTTACAGGAGCAAGTCGAACTTTCTCCAGGTTACGGTCACCTACCAGGCTAGCTGTATCGGCGGGGACTCCATGGGATCCAAAGTCGACGTAGGCGGCGTCGAAATGGTGAGTGCCGCAGTCGCCACCGAAAGTTACGACG
>JBHEOD010000004.1:63734-69487 GCA_046261745.1 Binatia bacterium | reverse complement strand
CCGCGCATAAAAACCATGACAGGAGCGCCGCCGGCAACGGCGCGAGTGCAGGTCTCCACGTCGCGCGCCTGCTCGGCCTGCGCATTCTTGCGCCGCCACACCAGGCGCAGCATGCGCAACATCTCGCCGAAAGGGGCCAGCGCCCAGGGCGCCATCCCGTTGACGAATACCGGCAGCGGCAGGTCCTCGCGCCGCAGAATGTAGTTGATCATGAAGTAGTCGACGAAGGAGTGATGCCGCAGCACGTACACGATGGTGCCCTGCTCGGAGAGGTCGCGGATCTTCTCGACCAGCCTTTCGTTGACGACCGCGCGCCGGAAGAGCCGGCGCCCGACGAATTCGGCCGCGGCGTTCATGCGACGCCGCATGGCGGACGGGTGCGGCGTCAGCGCCGGAGGAACACCAGCCGGCAGCGGCACCACAGTTTCCGAGGCTGCGCTGCTCACCGCAGACCTCCGAGACCGGCCTTGTCGAGGCGTGCCACCACGGCCCGGACGTCCTGGCAACGCTCGCGCGAACAGACCAGCAACGTGTCCCCCGCGTCCACCACCACGAGCCCTTGGACACCGAGCAGCGCCACCGGTTTGCCGCGCGTGGCCACCACGTTGGAAGCCGAGTCGACGGCGAGCAGAGGGTCCCGCGAGGCGTTCCCTTCGGAGTCGGTCGGCCACAGCTCGGCTACCGCGTCCCAGCTTCCGATGTCCTTCCACGAGAACGACGCCGGCAACATGGCCACGCGGCGACTGCGCTCGAGCACCCCGTAGTCGATCGAGATGGCAGGCAGCCGCGGCCACGCACGGTCTAGCGACGCCGCCGTGATGGAGCCGCCGCGCCTGCCACGGTCCATCGCGGTGAGGCCGGCGACCAGGTCGGGGAGATGCTCGCAGAGTTCCTGCCAGATGACATCGGCCCGCCAGACGAACATGCCGGAGTTCCAGAAATACTTGCCGCTGGAGATGTAACGCCGTGCCGTGGCAAGGTTCGGCTTCTCCACAAAGGCATCGACCTCGCAGGCGGGCCCGGCCGCCACGGCCCGTCCGACGCGCAGGTAGCCAAAGCCGGTAGCCGGCCCCGAAGGCGGAATTCCGAACGTCACGAGGCGCTGATTCCGGTCGGCGACCGTGAATGCCTTTTCCAGGTCGCGTCCGAAGGCGCGTCCCCCTCCGAGCACATGGTCGGCGGACAGCACGGCCGTCACGGCGTCCGGACAGCGGCGCAGGATCTCGAGAGTTGACCACCCGATGCACGGCGCGGTGTTGCGGCCGACCGGCTCGCCGAGGACGTTGGCCGGCAGCAGGGACGGCGATCCGTCCAGAACCTGTCGGCGGTACTTGCGGCCGGTCACGACGAAGATGTTCGCGACAGGGACCAGACCCTCGAGGCGTGCGATGGTCTCCGCGAGCATGGAACGACTCGACGTCAGTTCGAGAAGCTGCTTGGGCGCTGCTTCGCGACTCCACGGCCAGAAGCGGGTGCCCACGCCGCCGGCCATCACCACCGCGTACCGCCTCCGGGGCACCACTGCCCGTGCACGTGCGGGCCTTGCAGGCGCACGCGTCGATGTCGTTCGAGTGGTCACGGAGATTCGATCCTCGACGTCTGAGGGCCGAAAAGCAAGCTACCCGCGCTTTGCCTCGAGCGGCGGCGCTGCGTAGCGTCGCGTGCCATGCCCGACCCCATTTTCCGTTTCGTGGCGCCATCCACCGGAGAGCGCCTTGATCGCCTCGTTGCCGACGAGACCGGTTGCGGTCGCCGCACCGCGAAGCGCTGGCTTCAGGGTGGGAACGTTCGGGTCAACGGGCATGTCGCTGGCGCGTCCGACATTGCGGCGGCCGGCAGCGAGATCGTCGTCTCGTCGAACGATGAATCGTTCGACGACGTGCCTCCCCCACCCGCGCTCGATGTCGTACTGGAAGACGAACACGTCCTCGTCGTAAACAAGCCGGCAGGCGTGCACTGCGAACGCGGAAGGAGCGCCGGCAGCGTGGCCGATCTTCTCGAGGAGCGCTACGGCGACCTGCGCTGGATCGGCGACCGGCCCGAGGAAGCCGGCCTGGTTCACCGCATCGACCGCGACACCTCAGGCGCGGTCGTGGTTGCGCGTGACCGGCCCACCTACCGTCGCCTGCGCGAAGCTTTTCGAGTCGGCGCCACGCGCAAACAGTACCTCGCGCTGGCCGCGGGGTACCTTGCCGGTCCGATCGATGTGGACCTGTCGCTCTCCCGTCGCGCCGGGCGCATGGCCCCAGCCACGCGATTCGACGACGCCATTGCCGCACACACCATGCTGGCGCCGCTCGACGGTGGCGAAGACTGGACGCTTGTGCTGGCCACCATGTCGTCCGGTGCGATGCACCAGGTGCGTGTCCACATGGCCGCCATCGGCCATCCGTTGCTGGGCGACCGGCTTTACGGCGGGCCTCAGCCGGCCGCTTCTTTGCGCGATGGGCAACTCCTGCATGCGATGCGCGTGCAGGTCGCCGGCGAAATCGACGTCACTGTCCGTGCTCCCACGGACTTCTTGCATGCCTACTCGACGCTGAAACGGGAGGGAGCCGTGCGCCGCTGACGCGCGGTCACTTCTTCTTTTTGGGAGCGGCTGCCTTGGCAGGCGGCGTGGCGGGCTTTTTGGCCACCTTCTTCTTCGCGCCGGCGGCCGAAGGCGGCGCCGGGGCCTCGGCCCGCGCGGAAGCGGGTTTCTTCACCGGTGGTTTCGAAGGCTCCACGACCAGCTTCGAACAAGGCGTGCAGGTGTTGACCTTGTTCTCGGGGTCTTCGATCAGGCCCTCGTCGAGGTTGTGGCAGACCTTGCGGCAACGCAGGCAGACGAAGTAGATGCCCTCGAGCGTCTTGTTGATGCGCTCGCGGTTGAGGATGCGTCCGGCGAGTTTCTGGACGCGAATGCCCAGCAGGTCGATGTACTGGTGCTTGATCTTCGCGCGACCGGCTTCGTCGCGTGGGAGATCGTCCTCCGCGTCGGTGTCGCCCGCGTCCGCCTCATCGAAGAGACTGAATTCGCCGGTGCCCGACGCGCCCTTCTTCTTGGCTCGCCCCACCGGGATTCTCAGCGGGTACGCTGCTTGTAGCCGCAGGCCTTCTCGCAGACCCAGAAGAGCCCACGGTCACCGTAGCCGGCGTACATCACGATGCGAGCTTCGGAGCCGCAGTCGGGACAGACGTGTTTCTGTTGGGTGGACGATTTCTGTGCGGTTTTGGCTTTCTTCGCGCCCATGGCTCTCTCGTGCGACCGATGTTCTCGGAATCTGGAACTGCGTCCGTTCCTCCACCAGAGGGAGGTTCGGGGCGCGACGGAACGCGGAATCCTACCCGGACCGGGCGGGCAGTCAACAAAGAGTGCTGCTGCATTGCAACGACCCGCAGTATGCGAGAAGGCAGCCGGCATGAATTCGGCCCTTCGCGACGGCGATCCCGTCCTGTTGATCGACCGCCGCGGCCGTCGTCACCTCAAGCGCCTGCGAGCAGGCCACCGCCTGACGATCCGCTCCTCCGTGCTCGCCTGCGACCACCTCATCGGCCTGTCCGAGGGCTGCCGGATCGGCGGAGGCCGTGACGAGGAATTCCGCGTTTTTCGGCCGGGATACGCCGAACTGATCCCGTTGTTCGAGCGACCGGCCGAGCCGATCTTCGCCAAGGACGCCGGCCTGATCCTCACCCGCGGCGACTTCCGGCCCGGCCAGACCGCCATCGAGATCGGCGTCGGCTGCGGCGCGCTGTCGATGGCTCTGCTGCGCTGCCTCGGGCCGACCGGCCGCCTCATCACTTACGAGATTCGCGAAGACTTCGCCGAGGAAGCGCGCCGCAACGTCGCTCGCTACGAGGGCGAGACGCCCGGCTGGACGATCCGCGTGCGCGACGCCACCGGCGGTCTCGACGAGCGCGACGTCGATCGCATCTTCATCGACGTGCCCGACATCGCCGCGATGCTGCCTTCGGCCAGCGAAGCCCTTCGCGACGGCGGCATCCTCGTCGCGTTCGCGCCGACGGTGCTGCAGGTGAAGGAAATCCACGATGCGGTCGCGACTTCACGCGACCTTGGCCTCGCCGAGACATTCGAAGTGCTCGAGCGCCGCTGGCACATCGACGCTGTCAGCGTGCGGCCGGACCATCGCATGGTGGCGCATACCGGCTTCATCACCGTGATGCGTCGTTACGCGCGCGAGACGGAAAGCGCCTGAACAAATCCTCAGAGATTCCGGCGGCTCCGCTTCAGCGACCGGCCAGCCACGCGGGCAACGCGTCGACGTCTTCAATGATCCCTGCGGCGGGTGACGCGACGGCTGCGTCCGGAGCGGTGTCCCGGGCTGCGGCCGAACGAACCCACAATGCGGAAAGGCCGGCCCCCGTGGCGCCTTCGATGTCCTCGACGAGCGTGTCACCGATGTAGAGGCAGTCGGACGCGGGCACCGCGAGCCGAGTGCAGGTTCTCTCGAAAAGCTCGCGCGACGGCTTTCGCAGGCCTTCCTCTTCCGAGATCACGATAACGTCGAAGTAGCTTGCGATGCCGGCCTCGGCGAGGACGCGGCGGGCCGTAACTCCATCGTCGAAGTTGGAAAGCAGCGCGAGTCGGTAACTCCGCGCGAGCCGGCGGAGCAGCTCCGCACGTCCCGGCGGACAGACAACGGCACGGGCCAGCGTGTCCATGTGAAGCGCCGCCATTCGGCTCGCTCCTGCCGCCGCGGCGGCCGGAGTGGCTCCGAGGGCGCGAAGCGTCGTCTCGAAACGCACGGCCGTCGCAATCTCGATGCCTTCGCGGCGCTTCCTGTCGGCGATGTCCGCACTGACACGGCGCAGCTCGCGCAGGAAGCCGAGCAGGTCGCCGCCTGGCAGGAACTCGCAGAGCAGCCCGGGTAGCCCAGCCACCGTCATCGGAACGCGGCGACCGGCGACCTCCATCGTCGGAACCCGCGAATCGTCGAAGAAGACGAGGGTTCCGAAGAGGTCGAAGATCAGGACGTCAGGCCCGGGCACGACGGGGAGAAAGGAGGAAGCCGGCCGCGCCGAGCAGCAGCATGCCACCGGCGAGCACGACGGAATTGAGGCGCACCGACAGCACGTGGAGTTGCTGGAAGCGCGCCACCTGGTCGGCAACGCCGCGAATGCCGGCCATCTCCGGGTGGATGACGAGCGCGGACCAGCCCTGGGCCAGCGTCATGCATGCGACCACCGCGAACACGACCTGCCAGCGCCGGCCGCCGGCGCGCGCCAGCATCAGCGAGCAGGCGGTCGCAACGACGCCCACGACGAGGCCCGCCTGAAAGTAAATCGGAAAGACGAGCGCGGCGATCTTGCCGGCTTCGGACGGTTCGAGATTCATAAAGAGGATCGGCAGTACAGCGGCCGACAGGAACACGGCGGCGCCGACCCAGAGCGCGAGGGACGCAACGAACACGGAGACGATCCACGGGGCCGCGACCACGCCAACGGCGCTGCCGGTTTCAGCCGTATCGAACGTGGTGTCACGCGGTTCGGTCCCAGTCGGCGGCATCGCGCGACGCTACTGTGGGTGTACGCCGGAGTCGACTCCAAGGACGGCGGCGATCTTTTCCGCCGCGCGCAGCGCGCCGTCTGCCTTGGCGGGGATCGGTCGAGCGCCCGCTTCAATTGATGCGAGCGCGTCCTCCCAAGCGCCGCCCTCCAGCAGCCGGGCGCTGATGGACGCGGTCCCGTCGCGTCCGTGAAGGTGACGCTCAAGGACGGCGTTCTCGGGGAAACCGGGACGAGGAACGTAGAGG
>JBHEOD010000004.1:55176-63724 GCA_046261745.1 Binatia bacterium | reverse complement strand
TCGCCGAGAAGTCCGTAGCCGGGTTTACCGACGACGACGTCGCTGGCCGCGATCGCATCCTCGAAACGAAGCCCCGCCGGCAATGCGCGTACGTCGTCGCGCGAGCCGTCAAGAGGCCAGCTGCCCGGTACCAGAAAGGTTCGACCTCTCCGCCGCGGGGGCAGCAAAAGTGCCGGTGCCGAGGACGGCTGGAACGCGAGCAGCACGACGGACTCATCCGGGCCTGCCCCGAGCGTCAAGCGCGTCGATTCGGAGTTGGAGGACGGCACCCGGGTCACGAGCCCGACGTTGGAGCGTCGCGCAAAAGCCGGCATGGGGCCGAACGGTAAGGCTTCCAGCAGCAGGCCGGACCGGGAGTAGCCGCGGGCAGCGGCAGCGGCCGCCTCGGTGAAGCCGAGTTGCTCGTAGATCCAGTCCCAGCTGAAATTTGCGACCGCAACGCTCTGGATTCCCACGCGATCGGCTGCTTCGAATGCGGGCGACGGAACGTCGCCGAGGACGAGGTCGAAGCGGCCGGCGAGCCGCTCGGCTTCCCGATCGACGATGGCGGGCAGGTCGCTCAGCCACCTCCCGAGGCTTTCCGTGGTCGCTGCCAGATCGACGGTCACGTCGTCGCTTTGGACAACCCCGGCATCGCAGGACGCCGGGTGCCAGGCATCGGTCACGGCAGCGAGGGAAACGGGCCAGACACGGGGGTCGCAGGCCGCGATCACCGTAAGGCGCACCGGAACGACCTGGCGCAGTTGCTCGGCCACGGCAGCGATGCGCACCGCATGGCCGAGGCCGTGGGAGGAAACGTAAACCGCGATGCGTCGCGGCCTCTGACGAGGAAGGTTCAGTCTTGGGCGGCGGCGAAGGAGGCGCCGCATCCGCAGTCGTGGCCGGCGTTAGGGTTGAGGAAGCGCAGGCCCGCTCCGTGCAGCCCGTCGACGTAGTCGAGGACCGTCCCTCGCAGCAACTTCTCGCTGTCGGGATCGACAAACACGCTGATCCCGCCTGCATCGAAAACCCTGTCGCCCGGCTTGGCTTCAGGGACAAACTTCACGGAGTACTCGTAACCGGAGCAACCCCCCTTCACCACCGCCAGGCGCAGACCTGCGCTGCTGTCGTGACCTTCCTCGGCGCGGGCGGCGAGGACCTTTTCCACGGCCAGTGGTGTGAGTTCTACGATGCGATCTGACATTCGGAATCTCCGTGAACGAGAACGACTCTAACACCGCACCGGCGGGGCGCAACGCGGCGATGCCGGAGGACCCGAGTGCGCCGGCACTTGCCGAGGACGTCCGTGCATTCGCGCTCGGCCTCGGCTTCGCATCCTGCGGAGTCACCGGGGTCGAGGACCTCGCGTGCGGGCCGCTGCTCTCCGAATGGCTGGAAGCGGGCCGCCATGGCGACATGCATTATCTGGCCGAGAAGCATGAACGGCGACTTCGGCCTGCGCTTGCCGTTGCCGGCGCCCGCTCGGCCATCGTGGTCGCCTCGTCCTATGCGGCCTTCCTGCCCCCCGATCCCGGCTGGCGCGAGGGGCTGCGCGGCCGGGTCGCCGCCTACGCCGTCGGTCCCGACTACCACGCGCACGTCGCGGCCCGGCTGGAGAAGCTGGCCGGCCACGTTCGCGAGCGCACCGGCGCCGACTCGGTCGTCCACGTGGACGGCGGACCGCTCGTCGAGAAGGAGTTGGCGCGGCGGGCCGGTCTCGGCTGGTACGGCCGCAATACGAATCTTCTGAGACCCGGGCTGGGCTCGTCGTTCATGATCGGCGTGGTGGTGACGACGGCCATGCTGGAGCCCGACCTCCCGTTCACGGCCGATCACTGCGGCACATGCCGCGCCTGCATCCCGGCCTGCCCCACCGGAGCCCTCGACCACGGACCCACCATCGATGCCCGGCTGTGCATCTCCTACCTCACCATTGAACATCGGGGTCCGGTCCCGGTCTCGCTGCGCGCTGCGATGGGAAACTGGGTGTTCGGCTGCGACGTCTGCCAGGACGTTTGCCCGTGGAACGGGGACGCTCCGTCGGGCGACCCTGTCAGCACTCCGTGGCTGCCATCGTGGCTGGAGATGACGGACGCCGAGTTCCGCGAACGGTTCCTCGGCACGGCGCTGATGCGGCCGAAGCGCCGCGGCCTTGCCCGCAATGCGGCCATCGCGCTCGGCAACACGGCCAATGCCGCCGCGGTGCCGCATCTCGCCCGCGCGCTTCGCGAGCACGATGAACCGCTGGTGCGGGCGCATTGCGCGTGGGCGCTCGGCGAGCTCGCCGGCATCGACGCCTGCGCCGCTCTTTACAAGGCTTCCGGCGTGGAGACTGTCCCGCCGGTGCGGCGCGAAATCGCTGCAGCGCTCGCTTCCGCACGCTCGCGTTGAACGCAAGATCCGCGCGTGCCGCCATGTCGGCGACGTGCGCGCGTACAGGTGTCAGCCGCCGGGTCAGCGCTGCCACGGCTTGACCCCGCACGCCTCGAGCCTCACGCTGCCCGCATGACTTCCGGCGCTGCCAAGACCGCAGAAGACCTCCTCGAACAGTTTCGTCCCCTCGGCCAGGAAACGGTCTACGACGAGGAAAGCTGTCGCGACATCCAGGCCCTCGTCGCGGAAATCGAAGTCCTCAAGCGCGAGAAGAACGCCGTCATCCTCGCGCACAATTACCAGCGCCCGGAGATCTTCGAGGTCGCCGATTTCGTCGGGGACTCACTCGAGCTCGCCCGTCACGGCCGCGACGTGAGCCAGTCGACCATCGTACTTTGCGGTGTCCATTTCATGGCCGAGACGGCCAAGATCCTCGCACCGGACAAGCGCGTGCTCATTCCCGACGCGCGCGCAGGCTGCTCGCTGGCCGACAGCGTCACTGCCGAGGCCCTCGTCGAGCGCCGCGACGAACTGCGCAAGGTGTGGCCTGACCTGCTGGTCATCTCGTACGTCAACACCACGGCCGCGGTGAAGGCCGTCACCGACATCTGCTGCACCTCGTCGAATGCGGTGAAAATCGTCGAGGCCGCCCCGACGCAGAACGTGTTGTTCGTGCCGGACCGCAACCTTGCCGCGTACGTGGCCGCCAACACGAGCAAGAACGTGATCGCATGGGACGGCGACTGCTACGTCCATCACCAGATCCGCCCGGACGTAATCCGCAAGGTGCGCGAGGCGCGGCCGGGGATTCGCGTGGTCGCGCACCCCGAATGCCGAAGCGACGTGCTGGCCGAGGCCGACGCGGTGCTCTCGACCAGCGGGATGATTCGTTATGCGAAGGAGAACCCCGCGCCGGAGTTCCTGATTGTCACCGAGTGCGGGCTTTCCGACCGGCTGCTCCTCGAGGTGCCGGAGAAGAAGTTCTACAAGGCCTGCCAGCTCTGCCGCTACATGAAGATGATCACGCTCGAAGGCACCCGCGACGCCCTCGTCCACGACCGCGACGAAATCCGCCTCTCGACGGAAATCTGCGACCGCGCCCGCGCGTCGCTCGACCGGATGCTCGAGTTGAGCTGAACCCGGTCGCCCGGCTACCGCCCGCGACGGGAAGCTTCGTCGTCGAGCTTGCGCGCCTCGACGATGGTGAACAGCGACCAGGGCTTGGTCTTGTAGCGTTTTTCCAGCACCAGCACGCCCGGATCGACGACGTCGCGAAGACGAAGGCGCGTGCTCCATCCGAGGTGGCGCGTGATCGGGTCGACCCGGTCGACCACGAAGCGAATCAGCGCCCTCTCGCTCGAGAAGTGATTGATGATCACGATCTTGCCGCCGGGACGGCACACGCGAACCATCTCGTCGAGCATGCGCTTGGGATCGGGCACCACGGTGATCACATGGAAGGCCGTCACAAAATCGAACGACTCGTCCGGGAACGAAAGGTTCAGCGCGTCCCCCTGCTGGAGGGTGATGTGGCGGTGACGCGCGGGGTCCATCTTCTGCGCCGCGTGGTCGAGCATATCCTGAGAAAGGTCGATCCCGATCACGTTCGCGTGCGACGGGTAGGCATCGACCGACAGGCCGGTTCCGATACCCACCTCGAGAACGGTTGCACCCGGAGGGATCCGCAGCCCCTTGACCACCTGGTCGATACGGCGCCGGAACACGCGCGTGAAAACGTGGTCGTAGATGCCGGCGAGGTCCGAGTAGATGCGACTGTGGTGCGGCAGCTCGGTGCGTTCCTTGCGCGTCTTGATGCGCTCCCGCTTGCTGAGGACGGCCGGGCGGCCGTCGTCGCGCCTGGGACCGTGGCTGTCACCGCGCTCCCCTTTTCTGACTCCCCCGGCTGTGCGACCTAATTTTGTTCGCATGGTTTTAAGGTACCGCTCAGGCCTTGCTCATCGACGGCGACGCGCCGCCCTTCCACATCTCCACGATCGGGCTGGCGATGAAGATCGAGGAGTAGGTCCCGATGAGAAGACCGACGAGGAGGGTGAACGCGAAGCCATGGATCACCCCGCCGCCCATGAAGAACAACACGAGCAGGACAAAGAAGGATGTTCCGCCGGTCAGGATGGTGCGCGACAGTGTTTCGTTGATGCTGCGGTTGATCAGATGCGAGAGGTCTTCCTTCTGGCTCTGGTGCATGTTCTCGCGAATGCGGTCCGAGACCACGACGGTATCGTTCACCGAGTAACCGACGACGGTCAGCAACGCCGCCACCACCGTCAGGTCAACCTCGGTGTTGGTGAGCGCCAGCGCGCCGATCGTGACGAAGACGTCGTGAAGCAGCGCCACGGCCACGCCGAGCCCGAAGCGGGCGTCGAAACGAAACGCGATGAAGACGCCCATCGCGATCGTGGAGAAAAGCACGGACAGTATGCCGCGACGCCGCAGGTCGCTTCCGACCCTCGGGCCGACGACCTCGGTGCGGAGTTCCTGGTAGTTCTGCGCCGCGAACTTCTCGGCCAGCGCCTTTTTCAGGTTCTCGACCGAGGTCTGCTCGAAGTTCTCCTCCGCCGACGGGAGGCGCACGAGGAACTCGCCCGGCTGGCTTCCGAACTCCTGCACGGAGGAACCATCTGCTTCTGCGCCCAGTCCGTCAACCGCCGCGCGCATCTCGTTGATGGAAACGGTTGGGTCCACGCCCACGTGCAGCATCACGCCGCCCGTGAAGTCGACGCCGTAGTTGGGACCGCCCCGGACCACCAGGGCGAGCAACCCGAGGCCGGTGAGAACGGCAGAGAACGCGAATGCGTAGGGCCGCAACTTGATGAAGTCGATGTTGGTGTTGGGTTTGATCAGCTCGAACATGGAAACCTGTCCTCAGATGCTCATGGCCGATTTCGGATTGCGCGATACGAGGAACTCGTGGAACACGCGCGAGCAGAAAACCGCCGAGTACATGGTCGTGAGAATTCCGATGCAGAGCGTCAGCGCGAATCCCTTGACCGGCCCCGAACCGAACTGAAACATGATGAGACCGGCCAGGAAGGTCGTGATGTTCGAATCCAGGATGGCAGGCAGCGCCTGGCTGTAGCCGGCCTCGAGGGCGGCGTGGGAAGTCTTGCCGCGCCGCAGTTCCTCGCGGATCCGCTCGTTGATCAGCACGTTCGCGTCCACCGCCATTCCCATCGTGAGCACCACGCCCGCGATTCCGGGCAGCGTCAGCGTGCCGCGGAACGCGGCGAGGCAGGCCAGCAGCAGCAGCACGTTGATGAGAAGCGAAAGGTCGGCCACGGCGCCTGCGGCCCGGTAGTAGATCAGCATCGACAGGATCACGATGACGCCGCCCACCATGAATGAGCGCGTGCCGGCCTCGATCGAATCACGACCGAGCGAAGGCCCGACGGTGCGTTCCTCGGCGATGACGACCGGCGCCGGCAGCGCGCCGGCACGCAGGACCAACGCGAGGTCGCGCGCTTCGTCGAGGGTGAAGTTGCCGGTGATCACCGCGCGCCCGCCGCCGATGCGATCCTGGATCACGGGCGCGCTCTGCACCTTGCCGTCGAGGATGATGGCCATCGCGCGCCCGACGTTGTCACGGGTAATGCGCTCGAAGAGCGTTCCTCCGGGGGAGGTCAGCGTGATCTCGACGTACGCCGCCTCGCCGAGCTGGCCGGGACGGTGCCGCGCGTTCGAGATCACCTCGCCGGTCATCAGCACGGTGGGCTCCAGAAAGTACGGCGTCTCGGTCACCGAGTGGGTGACGCGATCGACGTCCGATCCCATGAGGCGCTTGAGGCCGGGGGCCTTCTGGTCTTCGGCGACCAGCATGAACTCGAGTTGCGCCGTCTTGCCGATCAGACTCTTGGCGCGCGCGGGGTCCTGGATGCCGGGAAGCTGGATGAGGATGCCGTCGCTGCCGCTGCGCTGAATGGTCGGCTCGGCCACGCCGAACTCGTCGACGCGGTTGCGAATGGTTTCGAGGGCCTGGTCGACGGCAAGCTCCTTGATTCCTGCGATCTCCTGCTCGGAAAGCTTGTAGCGCAGGCCCTTCTCCTCGCCCGTCACCGGCACGAGATTCGGATACACGTCCGAGACCAGCGTCTGCATCTCGGCTGCCTTGCCCTCACCCACCACGGTGAACGTGACGTCGTTGCCGTCGCGCTTCCAGTCCCGCGTGGCTATTTCCTTCTCCCGGGCGTCGCGACGTAGCTGCTGGATCAGGCCGTCCACGTGATTCTCGACCGCCTTGTCGGACTGGACCTCGAGCACGAGATGGATGCCGCCGCGAAGGTCGAGACCGAGCGAAATCGGCTGGCTCGGCAGCGCGAATTTCCACCATTCCGGCAAATTCGTCGTGTAGTTCGGCACCAGCGCGATGATTCCGAAAACCACGCTGGCGGCCACGGCGAGGAGCCGCCACATCAAACCGCGTTCCACTCTCAATCCTCCTTACGTCCGCCCAGGGCGGAACTGGTCCCCAATATTCCGCATTACGCGGGTGCCTGGCGGTTCACTCCGCCTTGGAGGCCGCAGCGGCCGTCTTGACCGCACCGGCAATCTTGGAACGCTCGTAGCGAACCTTCACGTTCGGCGCGATCTCGAGGGTCACTTCGTGGTCCTTCAACTCGACGATACGTCCGAAGAGACCGCTCGACGTCACGACGAGTTCTCCGCGCTTGAGCGCCTTGACGAAGTCCTCGTGTTCCTTGGCCTTCTGTTGCTGGGGCCGGATCAGCAGAAAATAGAAAACCGCCAGGATCATCACCAGCGGAATCATCTGAATGATCGCGTCCGGCGCCGTCTGCGCCAGAATCAATTGCGCTGGAGCGCTATCCATCCGGTTCTCCTTCGTAGCGGGCGCGGAAGCTGGTCCGGAAGCCCTCGTACGCGTCCGACGCGAGCGCGGTGCGTATGTCCCTCATCAGTCGTTGGTAGAAGCGTACGTTGTGCAGGCTCGTGAGGATGGCTCCGAGCATCTCTCCACGCTTGGCGAGATGGTGCAGGTAACCGCGCGAAAAGTCTATGCAAGCTTCGCAATCACAGCCCTCGTCCAGAGGCCGGTCGGAGGTGGCATGGCGGGCATTGCGGATCGACAGGGGGCCGGACGCCGTGAAGGCACTGCCGTTGCGTCCATTACGCGTCGGCAACACACAGTCGAACAGGTCGTAACCCCATCCACACAGGTCGACGAGATCGAGGGGGGTACCCATCCCCATCATGTAGCGTGGCTTGGCCTCCGGAAGCTCCCCGACGGCGAACTGGGCCGTTCGCATGGTATCGCCTCGCTCCTCGCCGACCGACAGGCCGCCCACCGCATAACCCGGGAAATCGAGGCCGACCAGCCCAAGCGAATTCTCGCGGCGAAGATCCTCGAAAAGTCCACCCTGCTGGATCGCGAAGACGGACGTCGGCGAACCGTCAACCATCACGGCCCGGGCACGCTCGGCCCATCGCAGCGTGCGGGCGGCGGCGGCCGCCGCGGCCGATCGGTCGCCAGGATTCGGGACGCACACGTCGAAGGCCATGCCGATGTCCACCCCGAGCGTCTCCTCGAGGGCCACCACGCTCTCCGGAGTCAGACGAAGCTTGGAGCCGTCCAGATGAGACCGGAACACGGCCCCCTCTTCGTCCACCTTCACACTGCTGGCGAGGCTGAAGACCTGGAAACCGCCGCTGTCGGTGAGCATGGGACCGTTCCACCCGGTGAAGCGCTGGATGCCGCCGAGAGACGCGATCACCTGGGCGCCGGGCCTCAGGGCGAGGTGGTACGCATTGGCGAGCACCATCTGCACGCCGGCCGACCGCATCTGCCGCGGGGTGAGCCCGCGCACGCTTCCGTAGGTGCCCACCGGCATGAACGCCGGCGTCTCGACGGTGCCGTGGGCCAGCGTGAGCAAGCCGGTGCGGCCTCCCCCGCGGGCCCGCGAGCGGATCTCGAATCGAAACGAGTTCATCGGATCAGCATCGCGTCGCCGTAGCTGTAGAAGCGATAGCCGTCGGCAACGGCCGTCTCGTACGCCGATCGAATGCGGTCACGCCCGGCCAACGCCATCACGAGCGCGAGCAGCGTCGATCCCGGCAGGTGAAAGTTCGTCAGCAGCGCATCGACCACGGCGAAGCGGTGGCCGGGCCGAATGAAGAGCCGGCTGCTTCCAGCCCCGGGCACCGCGACACCGCCGCCTCGCAAGGC
>JBHEOD010000004.1:42005-55166 GCA_046261745.1 Binatia bacterium | reverse complement strand
ATCCAGGCGTTCGTCACCCTGCTGGTCATCATGGACCCGTTGGGGAACGTGCCGGTCTTCCTGGGGCTCACGCCGGGCAAGGACCGCGCGGCGCGCCGGCAGATCGCGCGGTCGGCGATGCTCGCGGCTGCCGGCGCACCGATGTCGTAGTGTTCCTCCTCCATCTCGTGCGAGCAGACGTCCCCGCGCACCGGCGTGAACGTGCCGGGGCCGACGTGCAGCGTGACGGTCGCGAACTCGACACCGGCCGAGCGGAGCTCGGCCAGCAGGGCGTCGGTAAAGTGTAGTCCGGCCGTGGGTGCCGCGACCGATCCCGGACGGCGCGCGTAGACCGTCTGGTAGCGGTCTGCGTCATCCACGGTGGGGCCGCTGCTGCGCTCGATGTAGGGCGGAAGCGGAATCTCGCCGCATCGCGAGAGCACCGTCGCGACGTCGAGAGGAGCGAAATCGAACGTCACGCGTCCGTGCTCCGGCGGCGAAGCAACCCGTCCGGTCACGCCATCGCCGAACTCGACCACCTGGTCCTCGTGAAGGGGCTTGGCTACCCGGACCATCGCTGTCGCCAGCGTGCCATCGCCGATGCCGAGCACGAGCGCTTCGACCACCCCGCCGCTGCCGCGCTTGCGGCCGCGCAGCCGCGCCGGGATCACGCGCGAATCGTTGGCCACCAGCAGCGCGCGCGGCGGCAGGAATCGCACGATGTCGGCGAAGGTCGCGTGCACGACAGCGTCGGCCTCGCGATCGACGACCATCAGCCGCGACTGCTCGCGACGAGCGGCCGGAACCTGAGCGATCCGGCCGGGAGGAAGATGGTACTCGAGTTCGCCGGTCCAGAAGGAGCCGATCTCGGACCGGGAGAAACTCGGGTTCACGCGCTGCGGTCGCCTCCGCTGTCCGCTTCGCCCGGCACGACCGAAGCAGCGGTATGACGGGCGGCCATGTCGATGAACGGCGTCAGCAGGTCGACCGGGATCGGCAGCACGATGGTCGAACTGTGGTCCGACGCGATCTCGACGAGGCTTTGCAGGAAGCGCAGCTGAATGGCGATCGGATGCTTGCCCATGATGGCTGCCGCCTCGGACAGACGCGTCGAGGCCTGATACTCGCCCTCGGCGTTGATCACCTTCGCACGGCGATCACGTTCGGCCTCGGCCTGCCTCGCCATCGCGCGCTGCATTTCCTGGGGAAGGTCGATGTGCTTGAGCTCGATGGCCACCACCTTGATTCCCCACGGGTCGGTGGCTTCGTCGAGGATGGTCTGGATCTGCGTGTTGATGCGTTCGCGGTCGGAAAGCAGTTCGTCAAGCTCGGCCTGTCCGCAGACGCTGCGCAGCGTGGTCTGGGCCAGCTGGGACGTGGCATAGAGAAAGTTCTCCACGTCGATCACCGCGCGGCTCGGCTCGACCACGCGGAAATAAAGCACCGCGTTCACCTTCACCGAGACGTTGTCGCGCGTGATCACATCCTGGCCCGGGACGTCCATCGTGACGGTGCGCATGTCGATGCGGAGCATCTTCTCGATGCCGGGTATCACGAAGATGATGCCCGGGCCGCGGTACGGCACGAGCCGGCCGAGGCGCAGCACGACAGCCCTTTCGTATTCGCGGATGACCTTGACGCCACTTGCCACGAGGAGTAGCAGCGCGACGACGACCACAAGTCCGTTGAGTTCGATCATGAGGTTCCTTCCTTTTGCACCGGCACCACCTCGGTTTCGAGGCCGTGCAGGCGCACGATGCGCACCTTCTCCCCCTTTCTTACGTTCCCGCTGGACGTGGCGTTCCAGATCTCGCCGCGAACCTTGATCTTGCCGCGCGGATCGAGGTCGGTCATGGCCGTTGCGATTTCGTCCACCATCCCTTCGCCTCCCGCGGTCGGGCGGCGGCGGCGGTCGGTCATTAGCACTCCCATCACGAGGGCGACGAACGCGGCGATCGTTGCGATGGCGGTCGTGACGAGACGCCGGTCCACAGCCAGCGCCGACTCCGGCGTGTACAGGAAGAGCGAGCCGAGCGCGAGGGCGACAACTCCGCCGACACCGAGCGCGCCGAAGCTCGGGAAGAACATCTCGGCGATGATGAATGCCATGCCGACCGCCAGCAGCAGCGCTCCCGTCGAACTGATCGGCAGCACCTGCGCGGCCAGCAGCGCGAGCAGCAGGCAAATGGCCCCCGCCACACCGGGAAAGATCAGGCCCGGATTCGAGAACTCCACGTAAAGGCCGAGCATCGCCCCCATCATCAGCAGGTACGCGATGTTCGGGTCGCTCACGAAGGCCACGACGCGCTGGCGCAGCGTCATCTCCACGTCGACCACGCGCGGCTGCCCGGCCGCGTCGAGGACCGAGCGAAATTCCAGCACCCGCTGGCTGCCGGCCACTTCCACCTCGCGTCCGCTCGCTTTCATGAGCAGCTCGGACAGGTCGGCCGCAACGAAATCCACGATCTTGTTCGCGACGGCTTCGTTCTCCGTGGCCGTCACGCTCTCGCGCACCGCCCGTTCGGCCCACTTCACGTTGCGCCCGCGCCGTTCGGCGATGGCGGTGCCGAAACCGGCGACGAAGTTCTCCACCTTCTTGCCCATGTCGCCTTCGATATCCTCGCCGCGCCCGCCCACCGGGTGGGCCGCGCCGATCGAGGTGCCCGGAGCCATGGCGGCGATGTGGGCCGCCATCGTCACGAACACCCCGGCCGACGTTGCGCTGGCGCCTCCCGGCGAGACGTACACGACGACCGGCACGGGAGCCGCGAGCAGGTCCTGAACGATCAGCTTGGTGGATTCGAGAAGGCCGCCTGGAGTGTCGAGGATGATCACCAGCGCCGCGGCGCGCGCCCCCTGCGCACCTTCGATGGCTCCGCGCAGGTAGTCGACGGTCGCCGGCGTGATCGGTCCGTTGACGACGGCGCGATGCACGACGTTGGGGACCGCGGCGTCGGCCTTCGCGGCGTCGCCCTTCGCAACGTCAGCGGCTGCTTTGCCCTTGGTTGCGGCTGCCGGCGCTGCGCCTTTGCGGGACGGCTCGCTCTCGACAGCCGGCGCGAGGCCGGCCAGCGCGCACGTGAACGCGAGTCCGGCGCCGATACGCCGAAGGTGGAGACGCATCGACGACACACGTCGCCTTGACGCGAAAGGTTTCACGCGCGCCCCGCGCGCGGCGGCAGCGGAAGGCCGAGCCGCTCCATGACGAGCTGGATGTCCTGCCACACGAGGCGCTTGTCGGTGGCGTTGCGGAGAAGATACGAGGGATGGAACGTGGGCATCAGCGCGATGCCGCCCACGTCGTGCCAACGCCCGCGGCGCCGCGAGATCGGCGTGCGATCCCCGAGCAGCGCCTGGGTCGCAAAATTTCCGAGCGACACGATGACTTCCGGCCGGACGATCTCGATCTGGCGCCGCAGGAACGGTTCGCACGCGACGATCTCGTCGGGCTGAGGATCGCGGTTTCCCGGAGGCCGGCACTTGACGACGTTGGCGATGTAAACATCGTCACGACGAAGCTTCATCCCCTTGGTGATGATGTCGGTGAGAAGTGCGCCGGCCTTGCCGACGAACGGGATGCCCTGCACGTCCTCGTCCTCTCCCGGCCCCTCGCCAATGAACATCACACGGGCCTGCGGGTTGCCGACACCGAACACGATGTTCGCGCGGCCCGTGCAAAGCTTGCAGCGGCGGCAGTCGCCCAGCACTTCGCGCAGCTCCCCGAGCGAGGTGGCGCTGCGGATGGCCGGCTCCACCAACACGTCCGGCAGCGCGCTTGCGACACGAGAGGCATCGTCGCGGGTGGATGCGGGCACGGCAGCGCGTGTGGAAGCGGTCGTGACTTCCATGCGCCCTTCCCTCGCCTGTGTGTGCGCTCGTGCGGGCACGGCGGCACCCGTGGAAGCGGTCGTGACCTGCGCCACGCGCAAAGTTTCCGCGGGGGGCGACGCCACGGCGACGCGCGTCGCGGATTCGGCGCCCGCCTCTAGTGCGCGCGGAAGCGACTCGAGGCCGAGAGCGATCTCGCGTTCGAGCCAGGCGCGAATCTCTTTGCGGGCAGAGGTCTCCATGTTCTCAGCAAGCCCTCGCGGAAACGTGCCGGCCCCTGAGGCGCTGGTCACGTTGGGCCGCGCCGTGCAACGCGATCAGGGGAGGGACAGTTCGAGGACGCGATCGAGGATCAAGTCTGCCAGCGCGTCCTTGCTCACAAGACCGGTATGACACTGCCCGTCGGCATCGACCAGCACGGCGGCGTTCGTTTCGGTCTCGAAGCCTGCTCCCGGCAGAGTCACGTCGTTGCCCACGATCAGGTGGGCGCCCTTGCGCTCGAGCTTTTCGCGAGCATTGCGAAGCACGTCGCTCGTTTCCGCGGCGAATCCAACCAGCACGCGCCGGCCCGGAACCCGGCTGAGGGCGGCAAGGATGTCCTCGTTCTCGGCCAGCGTAAGAACCATCGGTTCCCCGCGCTTCTTCTTGATCTTCCCGGATGCGGGTGCGGCCGGCCGGTAGTCGGCGACGGCGGCGACCATCACCACGACGTCGCTGCCGGGAGTGCGTTCGATCATGGCGGAGTGCATCTCCGCCGCGCTGATCACGCTGACGCGCTCGACGCCGCGTGGGCAGGCAAGCGAAGTCGGTCCGGAAACCAGTGTGACGTCCGCGCCGCGACGCCAGGCCGCTGCCGCCACCGAGTAGCCCATTCGCCCGCTCGAGCGGTTGGTGAGGTAACGCACGGGATCGAGGGCCTCGCGCGTCGGGCCGGCCGAGACGAGCACGCGTCTCCCGGTGAGATCCTTGGGCGTGAGCGCCGCGGTCACTTCGGCCAACAGCGCGTCGGCGTCCGGAAGGCGGCCGGCGCCTTCGTATCCGCACGCGAGCTCGCCACTGTCGCTGTCGACGATGCGATGCCCGAAGGAGGCCAGCATCGCGAGATTCCTGCGCACGGTGGGATGATCGATCATGTTGCTGTTCATCGACGGTGCCACCACCACCGGACAACGTGCGACGAGCAGCGCGGTGGTCACGATGTCGTCGGCAATGCCGAGCGCCATGCGCGCAATCAGGTCGGCGGTGGCCGGCGCCACGAGCACGACGTCGGCCTCGTCCGCGATGCGGATGTGCCCGATGGCGGCATCTTCGTGGGGATCGAGGAGTTCCAGGGCGACGGGGCGACGCGACAGCGTCTGCAGGACCAGCGGGGAGACGAAGTCGCGTGCCGCGCGCGTCATCGCCACCTGCACCTCGGCGCCCTCGCCGATCAGCCGACGCACGAGCTCGGCGCATTTGTAGGCCGCGATTCCGCCGCCGATCGCGAGCAGCACGCGCTTGCCGGCGAGGTCAGGCATCGAAACGCCCCGTTCCCGGACCCTCACGCCGCGGGTGCATCAGGCCACCTCGCTCGCTTCGTCCTTGAGGCTGCTGAGGTCGCGGAAGCTCAGGCCCTCGCGAGCAAGGAAGATCACGCCGAGGATCACCTGGATGAAGAACTGGGCGGTATGCACCAGGATCGAGTACGCGATGGCCACGCTGCCGTCCACGCCGTGAATCTGCTCGAGCGCGAGCTTGCAGCCCCACTCGAACTGCCCGACGAAGGCCGGCGCCGACGGGATGGAGACGGCCAGCGCGACAATGGTCGCGACGGTGATGCCGCCGTGAATCATCGGCACGTCCATGCCGGTGGCCTTGAAGCCGAGCGCGAACGACACGGCCACGATGAACCAGATGTAGAGCGACCACGCGACGGCGCGCAGCAGCGTCGGAGGATCGACGATCGACGACATGCCGTCGACGAATTCGTGCTCGAGGCGAAGCAGAACGGGCCCGACCTTCGGAATGCGCTTCCAGATGTGATCGAGGATCGGCAACACCGTCTCCCGGCGCGCCACGACGATATAAAGACCGACGAATGCCACCCCGGCTACCGCCGCCGCGAGCTGCGCAAGTCGGGTGACCATCGGCGGAACGTCCGCCGTCAGCACGATCCCGAGTCCGAATACGGCAAGAGCCAGCAGGTCGAGCACGCGCTCGACGACGACGGTGGCGAACGTGCTTGCGAGCGGCAGGCCGGTGTTGCGTGCGACCAGCCAGGGGCGCGCCACTTCACCGACCCGGAACGGCAGCACCATGTTGGCCATGAAGCCGATCGCCGAGGCGGAAAAAATCGGCATCATCGCGACAGGGCGACCGTGGGTCTTCTCGAGCAGGAGCTGCCAGCGCTGCGAGCGCGCGTAGAGCGTGTAGATGCCGACAGGCGCCATCAGCGCGACCCAGGTGTAGTCGACGCCGGCAAGGCTCCGGCGGATGGCTTCCCAATCCTCGCCTCGCAGCGCGAGCCAAAGGAAGAGGCCCGAGAGCCCAAGTCCTACTGCGAACTGCAGCGCTCTCCGGCCCCGGGATGACATCGGCCTGGTGGTGCGGCTTCCGCCTAGCGGCGGAAGCGAGAGGGAGGAGGTTCCGGGATCTGGACGTCGGCGTGAAGAATCTTGGCGCGTGCGAGAAGCACTTCCTCCGTTTCCGGAATCTCCGGGTTCGGTACGCAACAGTCCACGGGGCAGACGGCCGCGCACTGTTCCTGGTCGAAGAAGCCGACGCATTCCGTGCATTTCTGGGGGACGATGTAGTAGATGTCCTCCGCGATCGCGTCATGCATCGAGCCGTCTGGAGATTCCCACTGAACACCGCCCTCGTAGATGGCCGTGTTGGGGCATTCGGGCTCGCAAGCTCCGCAATTGATGCACTCTTCTGTGATCAGCGTGGCCATTCCACGAATTCTCCTGACAACGGACGGACCAGGCGGCACATCCGGGAACAAAGTGCGCGGATGGTGGCATGGGACTGGTGCCTAGTAAAGCTTTGCGCCCTGCATGTTCGTTGCCTTCGGGACGCTGCCCGTTCGTTTCGCTTTCCGACCGGGTTGTGGTCCAAGCCTCGGCGCCGTGTCCTTGCCGTCCACCGACTCCGCAGCCGGTTCGGCCAGCCCCCTGCGGCTGATCGACGCCGACCTTCTCAGGGTCGAACAGCGCGTCGCCGAGATGATTACCGCGCGTGAGCCGCGCCTCACCGAGATCTCCGACTACCTCATCAATGCCGGCGGAAAACGCGTCCGGCCGGCCGTGGCGTTACTGCTGTTCCGTGCCTGCGGCGGCACCGACGTCACCGACATGGTCGACCTGTCGGTCTCCCTCGAGCTGATTCACACCGCGACGCTGCTCCACGACGACATCATCGACTCCAATGACGTCCGGCGCGGCAAGGATGCCGCTCCGGTGCGTTTCGGAATCGCCGACACACTCGTCACCGGGGATTTCCTCTTTTCGCGGGCTTTCCGTGTCTGCGGGCGCTTCGAGGAAAAAGTCGTGAACTGGGCCTCCGAGGCCTGCGTCGAGCTCTGCGAGGGCGAGATCCTGCAGGGGCATTTCCGCCGCAACGTCGCCGTCACCGAGAAGGACTACCTCGAGATCATCGCGCGCAAGACGGCCTCGCTGTTCGCGGTCGGCACGCGCATCGCCGGTCACCTCGCCGGCTTCTCTCCGGAACGCGTCGAAGAGATGTACGTCTGCGGTCGGGAGGTGGGCGTCGCGTTTCAGATGATCGACGACGTGCTCGACATCGAGGGCGACCCTTCCAAGATCGGCAAGCGCATCGGCACCGACCTCGTCGACGGCAATCCTTCCCTGCCTGTGGTCTGGGGCCTCGATCTTCCGTCGGTCCGGCGTGCCTTTCTCGAGGAAGGCGTGGACGCAAGCGTCATCGAAGCGGCCATCACCGAGATTCGGGGCGCCGGTATTCTCGAGCGCGTGCGCGAGCTCGCGGTCGTGCACGCCAGGAATGCCGCGATGGTGGTGGACACCCTGCCCGCTTCCGCGTTCCGCGAGGCAGTCCGGCGCCTCGTCGAAAACCTGGTCTCCCGCGAGCTGTAGGGCCCGCGCCCACAAACGTTTCAGTGCGCCAGCGGGGCCGGCCGGCGGTTGGCGTCCCACACCGCGCGGATCAGCCGCTCGGCGCGGGTGAATTCGCGATTCATCGAGACCAGCGAATCGAGCGTCGAAACCAGTTCGCTGCGGTCGTCTCCAACCGAGCACGCTGGATCACAAAGGCGCGAGAGGCGCTGCGCGGCCGTGACGAGATCGTCGGAGGCGTGGCGAAGGTGAACGGTCAGGTCGAGGAAGCTCTTCTCGTCGATGATCATGGTGTCGT
This sequence comes from Binatia bacterium, assembly GCA_046261745.1. Classification (GTDB taxonomy): domain Bacteria; phylum Desulfobacterota; class Binatia; order UBA1149; family CAITLU01; genus DATNBU01. Next base: position 46,991 of record JBHEOD010000004.1, on the reverse strand, counting down.
CTCCCCTGGCGCGCGGTGCGCGGGGTGACGAGAGCAAGGGCCGGGCCACGGCTCCGGCGCGTGAACGAACAGCCTGGCCCAGTCGAGACAAGCTACTGGAATCGCTGGAGTTATCGCACGCATGCCCCGGCCGTGAACGGCCAGGCAGCCCCGCCGTCCGCGCGGGCCGCGCACGGGGCTGTACGCCAAGGTTCGAAAGCGCGCGCCGGTGAGCGCTCAGAACACCGCAGTCCTAACGTAGGTGGTGTAGCCGGCGCGCTTGAGCGAGGCCTCGTGGACGACGGCATCGCGCTTGTTCGCGAACGACCCGCTGATCACTCGGTAGAGCCCCCCTTCCTGCAGGATGTGCGGGGACTTTCCGCGCAGCTTGCTGACAAGATCTTCGGCGTTGCGCCGCGCCTTGAACGCGCCCAGCTGCACGGTGAACACCGGCGTTGCGGCGCGCTTGGCCGGGACCGCTTTCCTGCCGTTCGCCGCCGCCGGTGCGGACTTCGGCTTGGGCGCAGCGCTGGCGACGGTGTTGCCGGGACGGGCCGCGCCGCCGGCCGCGTCGGCCCGCGCGATGACAGCCACGGGCTCGGCCGGTCCCATCTCTTCGTGCGCCTTCGCGACCGCTTCGGCGGCGCCGGCAGCGGCCGCCTTCGGCTGCGGGCGTTCACCGATCTCCGCTCCGGCTACCGCTGCGGATCCTGCATCGCGTACCGGCGAAGCCTTTTCCACGGGACGCGGAGGCTGCGCGCGCCACGCCACGACCTGTGCATCCGCGTCGGCAGCCTCGACCGTCGTCGCCAGCCTCATGATCTGCGCGGGGTCGGACGAAAGGCGTTCGGCGAACAATCTCGCGTCCCGTCCGCGTCGTACGTCTTCGGATGGACCGGGCACGTGGTTGGCTGCCCACACGAGAGCGAGAGCCGCAGCAATGCTGAGCACCGCCGGACCGACGAGGCGTCGGCGTTCAGGCGCGGGACCGGCGCCCGCTGCGTCCTCGTAGTCCTCCTCGCCGTCCTCTTCCACGTCGAGTTCGTCGAGGCGATGCGGCGACGTGTCCCAACTCAACGCGGGCGCATCCTCGTCCCCGCTGTCCTCGGCGTCCTCGCTATCCTCAGCCTCCCACTCGTCCTCGTCCTCGTTGTCGTCGTCTCCCCATTCGACGGCGCGCTCGTTGCCTTCCTCGTCGCCTTCTTCGTGCCATGCCCCGGCTTCGGCGTCCTCGTCGGTGAGCGCGAACCTTAGGGGCTGCTGATGAACGGCCATGACTTCTTCCTCCTCGTTGACGGCGCGCCGCGCCGTCGCCACCACATCCTCGACCGACGCGCGACGCTGCCCGCGACGCGTGGCGCGACGCAATGCTTCCGCCGCCACCTCCTCGAGCCGAAGGATGCGGCCGCCGGCGGTCTGGACGATCTCGTCAATCGCGTCGTCGCTGTAGAGGGCGGCCAGTTCGCCGCCGCAGATCGCGAGCCGCCGTTCCAGGTATCGCACGCTCTCGCGAACGCCGAGCGGCTCGAGACGGCAAACTCGCAGCAGATGGGAATCGAGCGCGCGTTCTGCGCCGGCATCCATGCGGTCGAGAAGACGGGGGCGACCGAACAAAAAGACTTGAAGCCGCAGCGAAGGGTTGTCGGCGAAAAGACCCGCGAGGTCCTCGAGAGACTGAGGAGAGAGGCGATGCGCGTTATCGAGAACGATCGCAGTGGCGCGTCCGGCTTTCGCGCGACGCTGCACGCGCGCCCGCAACGCGGCTACCCAGTCTTCGTCGATCGCGAAGTCGAAGTCCGTGGGATCGAGCTCGGCGAGCGCATCACGCGCGATGGCGGACACCGAAGAGGTCGGCTGCGAGATCAGCGCGACGTCGGCGCTGCCGCCGACGCGGCGCGTGAAGGAAGCCGCGGCCAAGGACTTGCCGCTGCCGGCGTCCGCCACCAGCACGCTCACGCCCTGCGGCGAACGAAGACCCGAGAGCAACTCCGAGAGCAGCGCTGCCAGAGTGTTGGGCAGACACGCGTCGTCGAGTTCAGGACTGCGCTGAAAGGGATCTCCAGAAAGACCGAACGCTGCCCAGTTCATCCGCCTCACCTCCACCACCCCACGAGCACCCGGCCGCTGAACGAGCCCGCCTACAACCAGCCAGGCCCTTGGCGATCCTTGCCGGAGCGCCAGCCACTGAGGCTAGCACACGGCTGTCGGCTTTCAATGAAACCGACCCGAGCTTGATGGCCGGCCGGCGGCATAAAGGTGCCCGGCCCGGAACTCCGGAGCTGTGGAGTAGAGCGCGGAGGCTCCTGCCAGGCGCACGGCAACCGGAGCGCGGCTTCGGGCAAGGCTCGGGTCGTTAGTGGACGGCGCCCGGGATGCACGCGCTCTGTAGAAGACGCGAGAACAACATGAGCGGAGGTGCCGGTGAACTCTTCAGCGCGAGGTCGAGCTGAAGCACTTGCCGGTGAAGTCGCTCGAGTTCGCCCACCTTGAACTTCGCCGCGGCGTGGAGCCGGAAGTACCCCTTCCAGCTGCGCAGGTTCTCAGGCATCGACGCGCCCGGACCGTTCACGAAAGCCGGGCCGGAAAGACGCATCACCGCCGGAGGCAGCGAGTCCACGTAAGGGCGCGCCGCGACAAGGTCTCCGAACAGGCCGGCCAGCAGAGCCGTCAGTCGCAGCGGGGCCTCTCCTTCCGCCAGAAGGCGGGCCACAAGCGATTCGGCCGCCGCGAGATTTCGAGCCTCGATGGCTTTGGTGAGATCGAACACCCAGCCAAGCGCGAGATCGCGCATTCCGTCGCGCACCTCGGCGGCACCGAGCCGCGTGGGATCCGGTTGGGCGAGCACGAGGCGATCGATCTCCTGCAGCGTCTCGCCGATCACGCTGCCGCTCCGCTTCGCAATCTCGTCCACGACGCCGGACGCGGGACGTACGCCGAGTTCCTGCAGGCGCGCTTCGATCGCACGCCGAAGCCCCGTCTCCCCCAGCTTGCCCGCGCGCGGACCGCTATGCTCGACCTGCAGCCGACGATCGACGACGTCGGCATTCTTCGCGAACCATTTGTAGAGCCTGCCGCGCGCGTCCAGGTTGGGGGCCGAGACCACGAGCAGCGTACCGTCCGGCACGCCGGCTTCCAGAAGCGCCAGCAACTCGGCCGCGCCGCCGGCCTCCTCTTCGGAGTTTTCGTCGTCATCGTCCACTTCTTCGGTATGCACCCCAGCCGCAGGCTTGCGCTTGGCTTCGACGAAGCCGCGCAGCCAGATGCAGCGCCTCTTGCTGAACATTCCGACCTGGCGAAGACCCGCTTCGATCTCCGAGAGCGGACGCTCACCGAAGCGGAAGATCTCGAAATCGAGGGCCTGCGACGCGTGCTCCATGCTTTGGTTGACGAGGGCGTGGGCGAGTGGATCGACGACGCTCGCCTCGCCGAGAAACAAGGTTACTGCCTTGGGCGTATCTCCTTTGCTCACTGTCGTCGTCCTTTACCGGCACGCACGCGGCTGTCGCGCACCGGGACCCAGATTCCGACCGCGCTCGCCAGCAGGCGCTCGCGCGCATCGACCACGCCCGCCTCCACGCGAAGAGCGCCGTCGGCTTCCTCGCCGGCGATGCGCGCGTGCACCTTGAGCGGCCGATCGATCAAGACCGGACGACGAAAATCCACCGTCAGCGATCGCGTGACGGCGAAGCGGCCGGCCAGTTCGAGGATGGCCCAGCCCATTGCCTCGTCGAGAAGCGTCGAGACGATCCCGCCGTGCACAAGACCGTCGTAGCCGGCGAAGGATTCCCCCAGAGTCGTGCTTGCTTCGACCAAGCCGTCGCGGCGTTCGAAGACGAGCCCCAGGCCCCTGTCGTTGGCAGTGCTGCAGCCGAAGCAACCGACGGCCGCGCTGGTGTTCTGGTCGTTTCCCAAATGGCGGAACCCCCGCGGCGCTTCTCAGCCCGGCAGGCGGGTCAGTCAACCGGGCCCGCTGCACGTCCGGTGTCGTGCCCGGCCGGCTGCCCGCCCCTGTCCCCGGGGAGGATCGCCCGCTTCAAGCAGCCCTGTCGCGGAACCGGCGAGTGCCGAGAGCCTGTGCCGGGGGCGGACGGAGAGATCCCGCGGCCGGGGCGCTGGCTTGGGCTGGTGGAACCTGTTCTAATTCGCGCGTGAACCCGCGTGCACGCCGCATTGTCGACACGGCGATCGACCTCGCCGAGAAAGGCGGTTTCGAGGCCGTGCGCCTGCGTGACGTGGCCGCGGAGGCCGATGTCGCACTCGGCACTCTGTATCGCTACTTCCGCAGCAAGGAAGACATGCTCATCGCGGCGCTCAACTCCGAAGTGGAGTCCCTCGAAGCCCGCATCCAGGCGCGGCCGATGGCCGGCCACACGCCGCTCGAACGTGTCGACGCTTTTTTTCGCGCCGCCACCAAGGGCCTGATGCGCCGACCTCGCCTTGCCCGCGCGATCCTTCGTGCAGCGGCCTCCGGCGACCACGAACTCGCCGAGAAGGTGGCCGCGTTTCACTCGCGCATGAGCGCGATGATCCTGGCAGCGATGCACGGACAGCCCGTCGCCTCGCAGATCGCCGCCACCGGTACGGATACGGTGCCCGTCGTGCTGCCCGTCGCTGCCGACGACGAGATCGCGGTGGCCGCGCTGCTGCAGCACATCTGGTTTTCCTGCCTCATCGGCTGGGCCGGCGGCCTGATGGGTCAGAACGAAGTGATCGATCAGATGGGCAGCGCCACTGCCCTGCTCATCCGCGCCACCCAGGCGAACTGATTTCTCGAGACGGAGACATGAAGCGATGACCACTTCGCCCCGCTATCCGATGACGCCCTTCCCCGACGGCTGGTTCCAGGTTGCGTACAGCGACGAACTCGAAGCCGGGCAAGTCGAGCCGCTGCACTATTTCGGCCGCGACTACGTGCTGTTTCGCGGCGCAGACGGCGAGGCGCGGGTGTTCGACGCGTTCTGCCCGCATCTCGGCGCGCACCTCGGCTACGGCGGCATGGTCGAGGGC